>CAZGHY010000027.1:0-10426 GCA_964526015.1 uncultured Gammaproteobacteria bacterium | reverse complement strand
GAGCCTCATCTGCAGCTTTGGCAACTGCAAAAGGCATGGCCATGGAGTTCAAAAAAAGAACTGAAGAAAGTAAAATGAGTGATAGCTTTTTAAATAAATTAATTTTAGGCATTATTTTAACCTTTCAAACTTTGTTTGGAATGACAAAAACATCATATTATATATGTTATACATATCTGTTTTTATTCTACATTATTTTGGTTTATTTGACAGGTATTAAATTTTGATATAATATACAAATATTAAGGAGAACTGCGGATGCGGGTCTCCTTTTTACTTCGTAGAAGCAAGCTTCGCTTTAACGAAGTCAAGCTCTGCTTATTTTCTCGCAAATCCTTCAAATTGTGTGTTTTTATTCAAAATAATTTTAAGATTAATCTCATTTCCGATTGGCTTTACTTGTTTATTTAATAAATGCCTTGATATTCTGTATGAAATCAGATCTGCTAGTTCTAATCCTGAATGCTTCCATGATTTTGATAAAATAGTGGGCTTTAATGCTTTTCTCTTGTTTGTTACGTTTGAACTTTCCCAAGCTAACAAAAATTGTTTATCTAATATTGGATTTCTTTGTTCGGTAAATACTTTTCCATGCTCTTTAAACTTTAGTTTGGAACGAAACCTCTCATAAATATTAATAAAACTTAAAAAGTAAGGATCTGGTGGAACTGATCCAAAAGATTTATGAAGTTTTACTTTGTCTATCGAATAAATTAAGATATCAAACTTTGATTTGTCGATCAATTCATTTAGTTGTCTGTAAAACGATGATCGTTTATCAAAATTTGTCAGCTCTCTTAACTCCTTTTGTTTAGTTATGTTAGGTCTAGTAAGTTCGCCTGAATGTAAAACAATATTTTTATTATTAAAAACATTTTGTTTAAATCTCAAAAGATTTTTGGAAAATTTTAGATATTCACTTGAGTCAAAAACAACACCGGTAAGTACAAATAAAGGAAATTGCGGATCAACTTTTTCAAGATCCATATTATGATCGCCAGATTCGTCGATGAATAGATATTTCATTCTAAATAATTATATAACAAACTCAATTCTTCTTTGCTTGTCCAAGTTTGCTTTTCTTAATAATTTTAGGCACAAAAAGTTCCTAGTTTCTAATAGACTGGGAACTTTTAAGAATTGTAATTTAAAATAATTTGTATCATACTTTTTCATAAGGTGTTAACCAAGATTCTTTCTGCCTCGCATTTTGGTTTAGAGGCTAAACTTATTGAAGTTGAGGTTAATGTCTTTAAAAAAGGATTCCCTGTATTTTCTATAATTGGTCTTCCTAATAAATCAATTGAGGAAGCAAAAGAAAGGGTAAAAACAGCCCTCTTAAATTCTGATATTGATTTTCCAAATCAAAAAATTGTTGTAAACCTTGCACCTGCAGATATTCCCAAAGAAGGATCTCTATATGATTTACCAATAGCAATTGGAGTGTTGGCTTCAATGGAAATTGTTAAATTACCAGAAGAAAAATCTTTCTTTTATGGAGAATTATCCCTTGACGGGTCGCTTCGTCACACCAAAGGAGTTTTTCTTTTGGGTTTAGCTGCTAAAGCATTAGGTATCAAAAATTTGTTTGTACCATTTGATTCTGCTAACGAGGCAACAGTCTTAAATGGAATTAATGTTTATCCAGTAAAAACATTAATTGAGTTAATTGGGCATTTAAATGGAATTAAAAAGATTGAAAAATTATCCCACTCCGCTGAAAGTTTCGCGGGACCACGTTCTGAATATCTGAATGTGGAGTTTGATTTTGCAGAAATTGTTGGTCAAGAATCTGCAAAACGCGCAATGACTATCGCTGCAGCGGGTGGGCACAACATTTTTATGATGGGGAGCCCAGGGGCTGGTAAAACAATGCTTGCAAGGGCATCAGCTGGTATTTTACCGCCATTAAATGAGGAAGAAGCACTTGAGGTTACAAAAATATTTTCTCTGTCAGGGCTCATTCCGGCAGGTGAAGGACTTGTAAGAACTCGTCCATTTAGAACTGCTCACCATACTACAAGTAGAATTGGCCTAATTGGTGGGGGAACAAACCCACATCCAGGGGAAATTTCTCTAGCCCATAACGGTGTCTTGTTTTTGGATGAGTTTCCGGAATTTTCAAGATCGACTCTTGAAGCACTTCGTCAACCTATGGAGGACGGGGAAGTTTCAATTACAAGAATTGCAGGAAGTGTTAATTTTCCTGCAAATTTTATGCTTATCGCTGCAGCAAACCCTTGCCCGTGTGGCTATTTGGGCGATCCAAAGAAAGAGTGCAAATGCACACCGAGGATGATAATGAAATACCAATCAAAATTATCTGGGCCTTTGATGGATAGAATTGATTTACATACATCAAACAGTATAACAAGACATTATTGTGACTACATATTTGCACAAATTTAGCATTTTAATCTGAGAATAGGTATTTTCTTTTTGTAATTTGTAATATATCATATAGATATGAGCGAAGAACTTCAGGCAAAAAACTACATTAAAAAAGGTCAGGTTATAGGTGACTATGAATATCTAAATATTGGAGCAACTACTCTAAATCAGCTTTTAAAAGCTGGATTTATACCTGATAAGGGATATAAGGAATATGGTAATCGTAAACCTGACAGATTATTCATTCAGCGAGGTGATAAAAGAAATCCAATAGTTGTGGCAGTTGTCGAGGATAAGGCATTAGGTACTTTTCAAAATAAAAACGAGAGGCTAAAGGCAATTCAACAGTGTAACGATGTGTGCCAAGAGATAAATTCAAAGATTGGGATAATTACTGACAGCAGAGAATCTATTTGGATTAATCCTCAGCATAACGATAAGGAAAATGATTATTTTGATACTACAACTAACAAATTAAGAAGTTATAGTTTTATTACTTTACCATCTGGAATTAAGTTGAAAAAGGATTTTGAAATAAATCAAATAGGGGATGAACAATCGTTTGAACTTTTATCTCAAAGCACTCGTGATACATACGAATTAGTTAAAGAGGTTGTCGAAAAAATAAGTGATAATAATTCGATATTAACCGAAGGTAAGAAGATTGACCCATTACCACTTGCACGAAGAGTTTGGCAAGATATTTGGATAGCAACAGGTAAATCTCCTGAAAAATGTTTATACAATGTAGTTGAACTATTTATATTTAAATTTTTATCAGATTTAGATATTTTGCAATCTCCATATGATTTTAATACTTTATATCGTTTGTTTGAGAGTAATCCAACAAAAAGTGGCTCGGATAGTGTACTTAGCTATTACACAAACAATTCAAGGAGAGAAATTATAAAATTGTTTCCACATAGTGAATCTGACCATACGACCATTATTAACGGCACAATCTTTGTTGATGAAAAAGGGGATGCAAATTTGTCAACTTCAATTTTATTTGCTAATTCACTCAAAAAGTTTAAAGAGTTTGAATTAGAATTTGGAAAGTTTACTAATATTGATAAAGATTTTAAAACCAAACTATATGAAACATTTTTGAAACAGACAGCAGGTCTAAAATCACTTGGGCAATTTTTCACACCTAGAAAAGTAATTAGAGCAATTATCCAAATTTCTGATGTAGACAAATTAACATCGGGTCAAAGATACTGCGACCCATTTTGTGGTGTTGGAGGGTTTGTTTTGGAGCCATTAAATATATATAAAGAATTATTTAATGACTTTGTACCTAAAAATGGTCAGATTAAGCCATCCATAAACTATTTTGGATACGATAAAGGATTTGAAAAAGATGAAGAGAGAACTATCATTTTAGCCAAGGCAAATATGTTGATATATCTTGCAGAGATTATCAGTAAGCATAAAAATTTAACCAGAGAATTTTCGAAAATATTTAATAATACGTTTAGATTATGGAAAACTAATCTCGCGACACTAGGTAAAATACCCGAATCAAACGATGATTTGTTTGACTTAATCATCACAAATCCACCATACGTAACAAAAGGTAAGAGAACATTGATGAACGAAATTGAACAAGACTCGGGATTAAAAGATTTTTACAGTATTAATGCTATTGGTGTCGAGGGTTTGTGTCTTGAATGGATTATTAAGAATCTCAGAAAGAATGGGAGAGCTTTTGTTATTGTTCCAGATGGGATACTTAATCGTAGGAACGATTCTAAACTTAGAAAGTTTTTGCTTGAAGAATGTTATCTTGATGCAATAATCTCGCTTCCAATCAAAACTTTCTTTTCCACTCCAAAGAAAACATACATACTCGCAATAACTAAAAAAGATAAGACATTGACGCAGAACTATCCAGTTTTTACATATCTTGTGTCAAATATAGGTGAGACTCTAGATGTAAACAGGTTTGAAATAGAAGAAAATGATTTAAAAGAGATGGTATCCATGTTTAATCAGTTTAAAGGAATTAAAGGGGAAGCAGATGTTAAAAAAATATTAGAAAGTCAATCTAAAAGATGTAAAATCTATGACATTACACAATTTAATCCAGATGGAAATTGGAAAATTGATAGGTGGTGGTCACACGATGAAAAAGTTGACTTAAAGGTTGAGGAAATGTCGGAAATCTTAAGTGTCGGTGACTTTATTAAGAATATTGAACAAGCCAAGGACTCGTTGCAAATAAATATCGGAGAACTAGAAAAGATTTTAACGGAGGACGACGGATTAATTTCAAAAATTAATTATAAAAAAGTAGAGCTTAAAGAATTAATAGATTTTAAAGTTAATACAAACACAAGTAAGTTCACAAAGAGTTTTGTAAACGAAAATAAAGGGTCGATTCCCGTATATTCTGCCTCTAAGGACCCTAACGAGGTTGGTTATGGCTATGTCAAGGATAATATGCCAGATGTACGATATTTTGAAGATTCGATGACTTGGAACATCGATGGTTCAATTGGAGACGTTTTTATTAGAAAAGGTAGGTTTTCCCTATCTGAAAAAGTTATCCCGCTTGTTATTTTTGATAAGTATAAGCTACTTCTGAGTAAAAAATATCTAAAGTATTGCATTCAAGAGTCAGCCAAACTAAAAAAATTTGGATTTTCTGATAAGCCCGGAAAATCTCAATTAATGTCATTAAAAGTGGCGATACCGATTAACACCTTGGGTGAATATGATATTAAACTACAAGAGTATCTGGCAAATAAATACGAAGTTCTTGAGGATAATAAAGCAAAAATAATCGACAGGTTGGAAAATGTGACTAACCTGCAAGTAGGGCTAAACGTCTTAGGAGACGACTAACTTAGTTAAACTAAAATTGACGCGAAAAATAATTACCATTATTGTTTTATGTCTTTAATTATTCTCTTGTAATTCGACAAAAATTTTTATGGCTTTCGTTGTTCATGCCACCCCCTGTCGTTATCTAAAATATCTTTTTTAAGAAATCGTTTAATTTGGAAAAATATGACTTATATTTAAGTTAAAATCAAAGATTTACTTTAATATCTTTCCCGTCGACCTTAAGTATTATTTTCCAAGTATCCTTGTTAAACAAATCTTTGCTCACTTCAAATACTGTTGCATCTTTTACTAGAATTCCAGGATTTAAATCGCTAAAAATCTTTCTGTCTAGATTTAATTCAGTTGCAAAATTGCCTGATGTACCTATATCTGAGTCATAAACAGTATTGTTTGAATCTACCAATTTAATCATTGGTGTATCAAACGAACCTATAGGTTGACTTGAAATGTTTTTGTATGACCATTGGACTGTTAGATAAACACCACCCTCAGATGGTTTTTTGACAAAATAGCCAGAACCTACGCTTGTTCTTTCTTTGACTGAGGTAATGGTAATTTCTAGGTCATCAGTTTTAACAATATCTCCAATTTTAAACGTCATCTCACTTGCTTGTTTTGTTGAATCTACCTTTGACACATTTCCGCCTTTATTTCCTGATGTAAAAATAACTAATCCAATTATTGAAAACAAGACTGTTAATATTGGATGTCTTACAATCCAGTTTCTTAAATCGCCTGAGCATTTTGGGCATCTTTTAGCATCTTTGTTAATTTCTTCTTTACAATGTTTACATTTTTTCATTCATTAATCACCCCTTTTCTATTTAAATATTATCTCTCCGCTAAGGGAATTTTATTTCCTCTAGCCCTATTATTCAAGTATGCAAAAAACTAGGCAGAGGTTGCTTACAGTTGAAGATAAAAAATTAGCTAAAAGAATTAAAGAAATAAGAGAGTCTAAAGATATTACACAAGAAGCTTTGTCTTTAAAAATAGGAGCAAATCCTAACTACATTGTCTTTGTTGAAACAGGAAGAAGAGGGTTGAGTTTACCCATGGTTTATAAATTATCTAAAGCACTAAACATAACCCCTAAAGAGCTGTTTAGCTTTAAATAACACACACTCATTCACTAAAGAATGGCCTTAGAATCGATTTCAATGAGTCTACCAGCATGTTGCGAAGCTGAAACATAATTCAAATACTAAATTAAGAAAGAACATTAAATAATAACTCTTATAATTATAATTCTTTTTATGAATGGCTATAAAATAAGTGGTACAAAAAAAGTCACGCACATTCTACGCGTGATTGTCATGTATTTTTCCTACCATTTTTAACATTTAATAAAATACTCTAAAATTAAAATGGTCGGTGATGGCCTTTTAAATTAAGGCTAATTTTGCCCGTCTAAAATACTTTGACCGACCATTTTCATTAAATTCTGATATTTTGTTCTCGTATATTATCTTCGGATTTCTTATAATTCTTTTAGTGGTAAAGATAATTGCAAGCGATATTAAAATTTATACAACTCTGGCGTATTTATTAGATAGAGACGGAGTCTATGAAAAAATTCTTGAAATACGTGGCAAGTGGAAGCTACCTGAAAAGTTGATATCTTTAAAAGAATTTGAACAATGGCTAAATTCTTCACATCCAGAAATAGATTTTACAGAATCCTCAGCCAATTATTATCAGGAAGAAGTTGGTAAATTTGATTTGGAAAATGATAGAAATAATGGTGTTGTTGATATTGGACTGATTAATAAGACAAAAATGTTTTCGAATTTCAGTCAGATTGACTTTGAAGCTGAGGTTTTAATGAGAGAATTTGGAATCAATGCTAAATACAAAGAGATAATAATAAAAGCAATTGTTTGTGGAGTTGCGGATGAGAATGGTATTAAAAAAGAAGAAGGTCACTTCGAATATAATTTTCTTCTTGACGACCAGAAATTAAGATTTGTTTTAGAAAGAAACTATAAAGGTCATAAAAAGATTGAAATAGAGAGAGACAGAAATATATATTATGCGAACAAATATGAAAATAAAAGCCAATATAAAATTGCAAAAGAAATGAATATAGACCGTGACTCTATAAAGAAATCTCTAGATAGATATCAAAACTTCATAAATTCAAAGGGACATATTTGATATTCAGATAAATCCCTCCCTTATATTCCTCTTTTCCTATAAATTCAGATTGTCATAAAAAACAACGCATAAGTACCTAAGAGATAAGTGTCTTGACGTTATTTTTATTAAAAAAATTAATATGGAAAGATATTACAAAACATCAGACTTGAAAGTTCAAGCATTTTTGAGATTAATGTTACCTGACTCATTTGTTGGTTTAAATAGAGAAAACTCAAACAAAATAACTTTTCTTTTTCAAAAGAGTTCCGTTCTTTCTGATTTATGTATTGGATACCTGAATGGTAAAAAATACGAGATTTCTCCATTGGCTTTTGCAAACAAAATAGATGAAGGCAAAGGAATGATTTTTGGAGATTACTAAATAAATAAAACAAAATTAAGATTAAAATGCATAAAATTTCTGACATAGAAAAAATATATCCAAATTGGTACAACAAAGACTCCAATTTACCCTATGACGAACAATTGTGGATTTGGGAACATCTACCATTGCCAGAAGAAGACGAGCAGAGGTTAAACACAATACTGAAACAGGAACAAAACAAGAACAATGAATCTAGTATTAATAGGAGTGTTAGTGATACCTGTAAACAACAAGACAACTTAACGATAAATTTAAGTAAAACAGAAGCTAACGAAAAACTAAAAAAATGTACGTATAGGACACCACCCAAAGAAGTTGCAGGATATCTCGAGTGCCTATTTTCTGATAACTCAAGCAAGGAAGGCCACTGGCTTTATATTGCACAGCATTTCAATCCAAGAGCCATCAATAGGACTATTGTTCTGATGATAAAACAGCAGAAAACAGGAGAGAGAACAATCAAAAATTCATCAGCCTACTTTACCTCCTTAATAAAAATTAGAAAACAGAGGAGAAGTGTGAGACGTTGAAAAATATGACAAATCGACAAAGTGACATAAAAACAACAAAGCAGATAAGAATTGATGCTGGTTACCATCAGATGCTCAAGTTAGAAGCAACAAAGGCTGGTATATCGATTAAGGAGCTTCTAGATGGGATTGTAAGTGATTGGTTAAGTGAGAATAAAGTATATGTGCAGACAAATTAAAGCAACAAACAATATAAAGACGGAGGATGTTAAGAAGTTTACAAAAAAACTTGGGTCACAATTATATTTTTTAGTTGTTAACTACAAACATAACAAACTAATTAAAGTTGATACGAATACTATAAGACATTAAAATTTAATGGAACATAAAATATGTACGACCGAAATTCAGATTCAAATTCAAAAAATAAATTTATTGTTGCAATCTATATTCGAGTATCCACTCCATCACAAGCAAAAGAAGGAAAATTTAGTTTAGAAATACAAGAAAGAGAGTCTATTAAATATGCTAGAGCTCAAAAATGGAATGTCTTTGGTGTATATAAAGACGTTTTGAGTGGATATTTAGAATATGAGATTCGTGATGGTGGAAGCAGGCTTCTAAGTGATGCAAAAGATGGAAAATTTAATTTAGTCTTATTTTGGGATAACGATAGGAATGGTCGAGACCCAGAAGCTATTACTGCAAAATTATTCAGGCATGAGATGAGAATTAATGGCGTGCAAGTTACTTCGGTTAGCCAGCCCACAATTTTAAAAGACCCTAATGAATTTAAATATGAGCCGTTTGATGAAGGACAAATATTTATGGAAACAATACATGACTTACAAAGCTCGATGACCGTTAGTAAATTTAGAAAACGAAGTATGGATGGCAAATTGGAGCGAATCAAAAATGGAAAAATGATTAACACTCCACCGTATGGCTACAAACTAGAGGCATTAAGAAACGAAGATGGAGAAATCGTTACACACTCAGACAAAAGGATTATTTCTAAGCGTGAGATAAACATAATTGAAGCCCCTTATGTTATAAGAATTTACGACGAATATATTAATAAAGGAATGAGCATGAATCAAATATGTGATTCTTTAAACAGAGACTGTATTCCTACAAGAAAAGGTAAGCCGTGGGAGAGGGCAACAGTAAAAAGAATCCTAACAAATCCTGTTTATTATGGTGCTCTGTATTACAACCGTTATTTTCGTAGAAAAAATGCGTTAAATGGTACTTCTCGTTATGGCAAAAATCCTGTTGATAGGTGGGTAATAGTACCTCCAGACAGAACAGAACATCCTTCGATAATTTCAGAAGAAGTTTTTAATAAGGCACAAGAGATAAGATTGGCAAAAATCAAGTTAGGTGCTGTTGCTGTTTACAACGACTATCTGTTTAGCGGTTTATTAAGATGTGGTATATGTAATGGTAAATATCATAGTAAAAAATTTATAAATAGATACAGAAGAAAAACTGATGGAATTGTGACGAGGTCAATAGTTCATGGCTACATTTGCAGTAACTGGGCAAGGTATAAAAATACAGATAAAAATTATATTTCCGAAGAACTAGTTGAAAAGGCAATTATTAATGATATTAAAAAATACAAGGATAACCCTCAGGTATTAAAAAGCTTTATTCAATCCAAAAACAATAAAATGCTCAAAAACTTGGCAGACAGAATAACGTTAGTTAATAGAAATCTAGAAAAAACCAAGATGAGGCGTAAAAGAATGATGATATTGTATCAACATTCCAATATATCTGAGGACGAATACCTAAAAGAAATCGATAGTATAAACTTAGAGGCTGAGAATATGGAGGATGAGAGAGCTAGATTAGTTAAAGAACATGAAGATGAAAACAAAAGAGAAGTAGGAAGAAAAGGTTTTCTGATGGCTATTAACAACTTCGAGGAAGTTTTTAGACAAGGAAATAGCCAAGTTAAGAAGGCTTTCTTAAGGTCATTGGTTTCAGATATTGTCATTAAGAAACATAGTATAAGAATAAATTACATTTTGTAACTTCAGTCGTACATAATTCGAATTTGTTAAATACACACAATTTTTGCTTGATTTACATTCAATTATCTCTACAAACTAAATGATATACATATAAACGTGCCAACTGTAGATGTGAATAAACTAATGTCTCAAAATACGAAATCCGA
>CAZGHY010000026.1:0-10642 GCA_964526015.1 uncultured Gammaproteobacteria bacterium | reverse complement strand
GTTTTTCAAAATCTACTTTAGGAGGAGGAGCATTTTTAATTTTTGCATCAATGTTAGGAAATGTAATGAACTTTTTGTACAATGCATATCTTGGTAGAAATCTAGATGTTGATGATTTTGGATTAATTAGTTTAGTCGGTAGTTTTGTCTTTTTATCGCAAGTTCCTCTTTCAGCGTTATCAAGGACAGTTACGCATAGAAGCGCTTTTCTGTTGGGTAAATATAATACAGCTGTTACAAATTTTTGGAGGAAAACACGTATTAAGTCGATAAAGATATCTGCATTAGTTATGTTTTTTTGGCTTATACTCACTCCTTATCTAATGAGCCTTTTCAAAACTGACCAGTATTTACCATTTTTAATTTTTGCTCCTACATGGATTGTTGGGTTCGCAGAAGCAGTTGATGGGGGTTTTATCAAAGGGAATATGAGATTCTATATTTCCGGGTTAACAGTTGTCTCTGAGGCAGTCTCAAAACTTATTTTTGCTGTCTTGATAGTTTCTTCAGGGTATGACCATTGGGTATATTTTTCAATACCTCTTTCAATGACAACGTCATTTCTAATTAGTTGGTATTTTGCAAGCAAGGTAAAACAGACAAAGGCCCTTGATTTGGAAGTTGAGAATTATTTCCCAAAAAATTTTTATATAACATCGGTTTTAGCGAAAATCTCAACAATAACATTTTTAAGTTTAGACATAATTATTGTAAAGATATACTTAACACCTTATGACGCGGGTATGTATTCACTTTTATCTCTAACAGGAAAGATGGTATACATGTTTGGTACACAATTCTCTCAATTTATATTACCAGTTGTTAGCAAGAATGAAGGAGAAGGAAAAGACTCTCTCAAACATTTTTATAAATTGCTTGCATTAACTTTTCTTGTATGTCTGATGGGATATTTATCAATAGGATTTTTTGGGTATATTACAGTTCCTATACTTTTTGGTGAAAAAGCGTTGATGATCGTTCAATATTTAAATTTGTTTACTCTTTCTATGGCGATGCAAGTCTTATCACAAGCAATTGTAAATTATCATCAATCTAAAAATAATCAAATATTTCCTATTATGAATTTTTTTGTTTCAATAGTGACTATGTTATGTATATTCTTTATCCATGAGAACATTAAAACAGTTGTTAATGTTCTGTTTGTATTATCATCATTTGGCCTAATCTTAATGGTTATAACGCACATTTTTAATAAAAAGGTAAATATATTATATGAAAACATACTTGATTTTATTGGAATTTTTAAACTAATTCCATTAATTAAAACAAATTCTAGTTATAAAAAGCTAAAAATACTTATTTTTAATTGGAGAGATACAAAGCACAAATGGGCAGGCGGTGCTGAGGTTTATGTACATGAAATTGCAAAGAGGTTGGTTCGAGATGGTCATCTGGTGACAGTTTTTTGTGGAAATGATGGGAGGGCATCGAGGAATGAAGTAATTGATGGTGTACAAATGGTTAGAAGGGGAGGCTTCTATACAGTTTACTTATGGGCATTTTTATATTATGTTTTAAGATTCAAAGGAAAATATGACATAGTCATAGATAATGAAAATGGTATTCCTTTCTTCACTCCCTTGTATGTCAAGGAGCCAGTTATTGGTTTAATCCACCATGTCCATCAGGAAGTAATTTTAAAAGAACTTAAATTGCCTAAGCATTTAATTCCTGTTGCTGTTCTGGCTACATTTATTGAAAGGTTTCTCATGCCTTTGGTTTACAAAAATACTCAAATGGTAACCGTTTCAGAATCAAGTAAAAAAGATATGGAAAGAATTGGTTTTGGTAAAAAATTATCAATAAATATTGTTAATCCGGGCGTTGATTTGAGTAAATGTCATAAATTGCCTAAGTATAAAGTACCAACACTCTTGTATGTTGGACGATTAAAAGCTTATAAATCTATAGACACTGCTATAAAAGCAGTGTCAATAATCAGAGAAAATATACCAAATATTAAATTCTATATAGCAGGATATGGTGACGAAAGAGAAAAACTTGAAAAATTAGTTGAAAAATTAGATCTGAACAATAATGTTAAATTTTTAGGAAAGGTGTCAGACAAGAAAAGAAATGAATTGATGGCGCGTTCTTGGGTCTTTGTGTACCCATCTACTTTTGAAGGGTGGGGAATATCTGCTATCGAAGCCTCTGCTTGTGGTACACCAGTTGTAGCAAGTAATGTGGCCGGCTTAAGAGATTCAGTAAGTGATGGTTATTCAGGATATCTTGCTAAAGTTAAAGATGCTGATGATTTTGCTGAAAAAATTAAATCGCTTATATCTAATAAAAGACAAAGAAACTTAATGATAAAGAATGCTGTTATTTGGGCTAACAACTTTGATTGGGATAACAGCTCGATTGAATTTTGCAGAAATATGGTCAAATATGTTGAATCTAAAAAAACTAGAACTATAAGGCTGGAGAACTTTGATTTAACATGAAAAAATATAAAGTAATCAAGAAAATTAAATCCTCAGATCGTTTTAACGTCTACCTGGCTAAAAATGATCAAAAAATAAAGGTCGTAATAAAGTCAGTTGTTAAGCTTGACGACAAAAAATCTATACAATTACTAAATCAAGAGCTAGATGCTTATAAGTTTTTGTCGCGTTATAATAAATTAGGAATTAAATTTCCTAAATTAATTGATTATTATAAAAAAGATGATCGTTTATATATAGTTACCGAATATATTAACGGTAAAAGACTGTCACAAACTCCAAAAGATAAACAACTTCTTTGTAAAATTAAAGTTATAAACATGTTGTCTAAAAGTGTATTAATCAGAGAAGAAATTGTTTCGAGTCAAATTAGGATATTAAATACACTTAATATAATTGTTTCACTTTTTTACTTCTTTATAAAGTGCTCAGTTAATAATTACGTTAATGTATTCGAGTATTCAAAAAAGTATATATTTTGTTTATCGAATTTCAGAAACTTACTTACAAGAAAAATAGTAATAGTGCACAGGGATATTAAAAACGAAAATATAATTCTAAAAGACAGTAATTTATACTTAATTGATTTAGAACAAGTAGTATTAAGTCATAAAGAATTTGATTTTAATATGCTTTATATAAGGGAAGGTGATAGAGAAAAAGAATATCTCAGATCCAAGTACCCTGAAAGATACAATAAAGCCCTTATCTATTATATTTGCTTTAGTTATGTTTCTTCAAATAATTACGTAAACAGATACTATAAGAATTACCTAAAAATTTTAAATAATAAATATGAATAATCTTAAAATACTTATAGCGCCAGTTCATTACAAGATTGATAGGGCAGAAGGAAGCGAATATGCTAGGGCACACGACTATTTGATGTATTTGTCAAAACGTGCGGATGTGAGTGGTGATGCTCTTGTTTATTATTCTGAACTTAAAAATATTGGTGGCATCAAAATTCACTCGTTGACGGTAAATAATCCCAAATACATATCAAGTTTTATTAGAATAAAATTTATATTATGGATTTTTATAAAATCTACAATGTTAATTGTAAAAAATAATTACGATATTATATGGCACAATGGTCCATTTGCTATTGGTGAGACATTCTCCCTTGTTTCTATTTTTAATTTTAGGAATATTCCATTTATCTTAGGACCTATTGTAACACCTCATGTATATGTAGGTGGGGATGAGTACAGGTCAATGGGAAGCAAGATATCATCTGATAGTCTAGTATTAAAGTTGTTAAAAACAATAGACTCAAAAATATACATTGTGGCATCAATATTTAGAAGGCTGTCCGACCTTACTTTGTCAAGGTCTGCCTTAGTATTAATGAAAGAAAATGAAGGTAAAAAATTAATTTGTCATATTAAAAACATTAAAACTAAAGTGTTAAATTTGGGACTTAATATAAACATCACACAAAATAATAAAAAATATAAGAGAAACAAAACAATTAGAGTTTTGAGTGTGAGCTATTTTGTCAGAAGGAAAAATATCACTGACTTGATTAGTGCCATGGATTACATAGTGAACAAACTAAAACTAGTAAGTTATAGATTATATCTTGTTGGTGACGGTCCAGACATGTCAAATATTGTACATCAAGTATCAGAAAAGAAATTAAAAAAGTATGTTAAATTTTTAGGATTTGTTAAAAAGGAAAATGTATTTAAACACTATATAAAATCAGACATTTTTGTCTCAACTTCTTTGTCCGACTCTATGCCTGCAATGTATTTTGAAGCCATGTCTGCTGGTTTACCAATTGTTATGTATTCCAATCCGAGCTCAAAAGAGTTGGTTGGTAAGGGTGCTAAAATTTACCAAGCCAGAAGTGGAAATTATGAGGAAATAGTTAATGCAATAATATCTATAACAAAAAATGATAAAATGTTTAAATTTGGAAAAATTAATCAAGTCGTTTATAGTACAAAGTTTAGTTTTGAAGTTAATATGAATAAGTTTATAAAAATTTTAAAAAATTTTAAAAACACATATGAAAATTAAAAATATAATTATTAACATCTTTATGTGCATACCGTTTGCTTTTTTTGTCTCAATTGCAATTAAAGGAAATAGTAACTTTATGTATTTTCAAAACAATAAAGATACGGTTATAAATGGTCCGTATGAAACATCAAATAATTCTTCAAGATATGCACTAACAGAATCAATAGTAGTAAATAAAAGTTTTTTCTTGAATGAGGAACTAGCAAAATTCTCTTCCCCTGACTTATCTAAAATTAATGGTAAATATATTAGCATATTTACTCCTGGTATCTCTTTTGCAGGTATACCATTTTATTACTTGGGCAGTTTGATTGGTATTCCACAAATAGGTGCGTATTTATTAAGTACCTTTTTATCATTATTAAATGTGTATTTAATTTATTTAATAGTACGGCAATTCAAATTAAATAGTTACATAGCTTTATTGTCTGGTTCTATTTTTATATTTGCAACAAACGCTTTTTCCTATTCAAACTCATTTAACCAGCATCATGCAAGTACTTTTTTGTTATTGCTTTCGGTCCTATTATCATTTAGAAAAGTAACTTTAACTAATAATATTATTTTTGGTATGGTATATGGAACTGCGATAATTGTAGATATACCGAATATTTTCCTAATTTTACCAGTGCTAATTAACCAGATAGTAAAAAATATAACGTTAAATGATTTTAAAGATAAGTACGATGCAAAGATAAAAATAATCTCTTTAGGATTAATTATTGGTTTGTTACCACTTTTATTTGTTTTTGGTTGGTACAACTATAAAGTTACTAATGATCCTTTAAAATTGGGACAAGTTTATGGTAGGCACATATATTCAAATAGTAAAACCGAAGACCTAGTAGTAATAGCAACAAAAAAAGATAAGAAGGAATTCAAGCAATTTGATTCACGAAGAATATTAAATGGTTTAGGGGTTTTGTTAATAAGTAAAGATAGGGGTATCATAATGTATTCACCAGTTCTCATATTTGCTTTGCTAGGAATGTATATTATCAGCTCTCAGAATAGTAGGTTTTTTAAAATATTTTTTGGGATAATAATTATGAATGTTTTGCTTTATTCATTATTCAATGATCCGTGGGGAGGTTGGGCTTTCGGTACTCGATATTTAATACCATCAAGTGCAATTATGTCTATCTTGATCGCTTTTGCTATAGAAAGGTATTCAAAAAAAGTATTATTTACTTTACTATTTTTAATTACTATGGTGTACTCTGTAGCTGTAAATACTCTGGGAGCAATAACAACACAACTTGTTCCTTCGAGCATACAGTTGCCATTTCTTCCAAGATATGTCTCTGATAATTTTATGTACAATTACTCTTTACTTACCAAAGGGCAAAGTACATCTCTAATTTATAATACTTTGATTAAAGATCATATTGATTTATCCTCGTTTGTATTAATGTTAATTTTTCTAATAGTTTTATTTATTTTGAGTTTGTATTTTGCAAATATTATCAATCGAAAGGATCTAAAATGATGGAAATAATTAAAAAAACAATTCAATTAATATTGAATGCAAATATATCTTTTACATTCAGTAAAGATATGGTAAACAGATTTTTAAAAATGTTTCATAAAAATATCATATATATCATATATATGATATTAACGATATTATCAGTATGCAGTTTTTATTATTTTTTGAATAATCAACTTGGTCTTGCATATAATGATGCAAGAAGCCATTTAGATATTGGAAGGCGTGTTGTGGAAGGATTGAAACCCGGAATTGCACAGCTTGGTTCTGTTTGGTTACCATTAAATCATATTTTGATGATTCCACTTGTTTGGAATGATTGGGCTTGGCACTCAGGTTTTGCGGGCGCGATTTGGAACATGATTTCATTCGTTGGAACTGGAGTTTTAATCTATAAAATCCTCGAAGTGCTTAATGTAAAAATGATTGGCAGGTTGTTTGGAGTTTTCGTTTTTGTAGCGAATTTAAACGTTCTATATTTACAGTCGACTGCAATGACAGAACCGTTGCTTTTAGCAACTATGACTGCAGGTTGTTATTACCTTTTACTCTGGAGTAAAGATGAAAAAATCATTAATTTAATAAAGTCCTCATTTTGGATCATGATGGCAACACTTGTTCGTTATGATGGATGGTTTTTACTTTTGTTTGCAGGTGCTGTAGTTGCAGTATTAATGCTTATTAAGAGAGGTTACAGAGTAGCAGAAGGCTTGCTTGTAATGTTTGGTACTATGGGCGCATTTGGAATATTTTTGTGGATTGTATGGAATTGGACAATTTTTGGTGACCCGCTTTATTTTATAATGGGTCCATTTTCAGCACATGCACAGCAGTTGGTAATGGAAGAGGCTGGAAGCTTACCAACTAAACACAATTTAATTTTATCAACTCAAATTTATCTATATTCAGTCTTTTACAATTCCATTTCTTCAACCGCTTTGCTTGGAATCGTTTCAGGAATTGTTTTCTTTCTAGATGGTAAATTAAAACCTGAAGTTAAACTTGCAACATTGGCATTAGTGTCCCCGTTAATATTTAATATCCTTGCTTTATTTTTTGGTTTTTCAGTTATATTTATACAGGGTATATCTGGAGATACTTGGTTTAATGTTCGTTACGGAGTTATGTTAATGCCAACATTTGCAATATTTATTGGATATTTAATACACAGGTTTTCAAATTTAAGATGGGTGATAATCGGTATGTTTTTGTTTGTTACATTTTTTGCATTTGCAAATAAAGATTCAGTTGCTATTGATGATGCTCGTGTCGGATCATCTCAAAAGAATGTTACTGAGGTGTCAGGCTATCTTGAGAAGAATACAAAGGATAAACCAGGATTTATATTAATTTCTGCGGCATCGCATGATGCAATTATATTTTCAAGTAATTTACCTATGAAAAAGTTTATACATGAAGGTACAGGAAAATATTGGGAATCAGCAACAACGACTCCAGATAGGTGGGCTCGTTGGATAGTACTTAGAACATATGATAAAAGTGACTTAACATATAAGGCTGTTGGAGATCTTGATAGTTTTAAAACCATGTATAAATTGGTCGATTCATATCCATTCGCAGATATTTATGAATTGAAAGAAGAGTATTTAAAAGATTTAAACACAGAAGCTTCTCTTGGAAAACAAAAATAAAATGAAAAAGGCAACATTTATATTATTTGGATTATTAATTTTAACCTACTCTTTTATTTTTTTTAGTAGAGAAAAAAAAGGATTAGATATCCCTGAAAGGCGGTGGAAAGTTACAGCAATTGATACAGTTAAGTACTCTCGAGATTTAGCTAGAGAAAAAGAAAACAATGATTCGTTTTTAAATACGATCGACAAACAGGTTAAAGCAATAGCTGATACGGGTGCTACACACGTTTCGATTGGGACACCTTATGATGAAGAGTTCGTCCCGTTTATGTCGAAATGGGTTTCTGCTGCAAGGAAATATAAACTAAAGGTCTGGTTTAGAGGTAATTTTTCAGGTTGGGAGGGTTGGTTTGAATACAAAAAAATAAGTCGAGACGAACATAAAAAAATGGTAGAAGAGTTTATTAAAAATAACGGCAATTTATTTGAAGATGGCGATATATTTACTTCATGTCCTGAATGTGAGAATGGTGGAAATGGTGATCCACGAAATAACGGTGATTTAGTAGGCCATAGACAATTTTTGATTGATGAATACAGAACTACACGAGAAGCGTTTAGATTAGTAGGTAAAAATGTTACGAGTAATTATTTTCCAATGAATGGTGATGTTGCAAAACTAGTCATGGATCAAGAAACAACAAGAAGTCTTGGTGGGGTAGTTACTGTTGATCATTATGTTAAAGATCCTGCAGAATTAAATTATGATTTGAAGGAACTTTCTAATTTATCTGGTGGAAAGATAGTATTGGGTGAGTTTGGTGCCCCAATACCAGATATTCATGGAGAAATGAGTGAAACAGAGCAGGCAGAATGGATTGATGAACTAATGTCTTTGCTAAGTACAAATAGCAACGTTATAGGTATTAACTATTGGACCAATAGGGGTGGCTCTACAGAGATATGGAATAAAGATTATTCTCCCAAAAAGGCGGTCACAATTCTTACAAAATACTTCAAGCTTTAGTTGACTTATCCACAATAAAATCGTATACTACGGGGTATTATTCATATGTTTAGAATTTTATTTACATTGTTATTTATGTTTTTGATTAGCACTTCGACTGTCTATGCTGTTGAGATACCTAACTTTCCATCTTGTACAAATCCACAAGGAACAATGATTGCATCATATGATAACGGTCTTCATGGTGTTGCAGGTGGTTCGTCTTATTCTGGTAGTGATAGGGTGTATAAAATAAATGATAATTCTATCGTTCAGTGTTTATGTGCTATAGAAGGAAATGGAATTCAAACTAATTGGTGGAAAGCATCTTCTCTTGATGAGGGACAGATAAATACTTTAAAATCTGAAGGTTGGATATATATACCAACAGGCTCTGTCTGGGGTTTAGACCAAGATGCCTATATGGCAAAAAATGTTAGCTATTCATGCACTTCTGGCGGTACAGGCGGAGGTTCTGGTTCTACATCGTCTACATCTAGTTCAATAGGACAAGTTTTAGGATTAGCATTTACAGGAAACATCAAATTAATCTACTCAATATTTGTTTTAGGTGTTTTAAGTTTAATTTATGGACAAATTTTTCACAGGGCTAGGAGTTAGTTTAATTATTTTTGCTTCATTTCTTGTATTCCAAAGGAATAATCCAAACCGTATTGCCTTTGCTCAAAAAGAGAGTATTGCTTTAGAAGAAAACGAAATAAAAGAATCATTACCAGTTAATCTACGTATATCGAGCTTGGATATTGATCTGCCAATTTATGAGTCTGAAATTAAAGATAAAAAATGGGAGGTCTCAAACAAAGGTGTTTCTTTTCTAAGAAGTTCAGTTTTGCCAGGCGATAAAGGCAATAGTATATTGTATGGTCATAACTGGACAAATTTACTTGGTAATTTAACTAAGATAAAAACAGGAGAAGTCGTTGAGATTGTATTCAGTGATAATACAAAGAAAGAATTTGTCGTTACTTTAATACAAGAAGTAGATCCTGATGATATTTCCATATTAAATAATACCAATGATAATAGAGTTACAATTTACACTTGTTCAGGATTTTTAGATTCAAAAAGGTTTGTGGTAGTTGCTCTATTAAAGTAAATTGTGTTATCTGATATGATTAATATGTGGAACGTTTAATTCACCTATTAATACCAAGAGATAGCAATAACCATAAGGCTAGATTATTACATTCTTCTAGTTTGTTGTTTCTTGCATTGTTTCTGGTTTTATTTCAGATAACGCTTAGTTATTTTTCGAAGAATAAACCTGATATTTTAGGTTATGCTTCAAACATTTCTATTCAAGAAGTAGTTAATCTGACCAATAAAAAGAGGTCTGATGCCGGACTTTCCACATTAACTTTAAATCAAACACTATCAAATGCAGCTTATGTCAAGGGCGTAGACATGATTAATAAAGACTATTGGGCCCATGTATCTCCAGATGGGACACAGCCATGGGCATTTTTTAAAAATGCAGGGTACAAATATAGATATGCTGGTGAAAATCTTGCTCGCGACTTCAGTAATGCAACAGATGCTGTTAACGCTTGGATGAATTCACCTACCCATAGAGATAATATGTTAAATCCAAAGTACAAAGAAATTGGAATTGGAATTGTTGAAGGAGATTTGGCTGGCTCAGACACCACAATTATAGTTCAATTCTTTGGTACAACGTATTCTGATCAGGTTAGAGAGCCTATTGCTCAAGCATTAAACACTGAAGAACTATTAAAAAACGAGCCCTCTCCAGTTCCAGTTAGCATACCAGTTGTTGTTTCAAATAATAATTTGAATTCAGAGGTTATAGAGACACAAAGTCTGAACCAACAGGTTTTGGTATCACCATTTACAACCACAAGAAATGTATCATTTATAGTTGCCGTGATACTACTTTTAGTATTTATAGTCGATGCATTCTTAGTATCTGGGAGAAGGATAACAAGAATCGCTGGGAGAACTTTTGCGCATGTAGCCTTTTTAGGTATGGTACTTTCTATTTTAATGATTTTAAAATCTGGACAAATAA
>CAZGHY010000025.1:0-10982 GCA_964526015.1 uncultured Gammaproteobacteria bacterium | reverse complement strand
GAATTTGCTTGTTTGGGTTATTTCTAACTACAATTCCACCAGCTGAAATTACTTTGTTCATAATGTAATGACCATTATATTACAAATAAAATTTAATTGGGAAAAAATGGAGATATAATAGTGGGGAAGGCGCTCAAATTTATACTAATTCGATCTAATTTCTCGGACCGTTATTTTTGGTAAAACTGTTTCTCCTTTTTTATTGGCAATTTTCCTAATGTTTTTATTACGTGGCCCTGCTTCATACCTAATTTTTGTGGTAGGGTTTTCCATTCCTACAATAGGATAGTGTCCGCTTGTTGATCCTTTGAAAGGTTTAATTTCTTTTGCCATGTCCATATTGTACTACTTGTGTACAAATTTATTTAATTTGGGAGATGTATTTGTCTAAATTTGATTTGTTAACTTCAGTTATACTAATTTTTGTTTTTTCTTTAAAACTAAATACTGCTTCAGGTTCTCCAAATTTATTAAATTCAAGTCTTGCAGGGATATTATCCTTGATCATTTTTGGAAAATCACCTAGTCTATCGGCAACTAAAATTAAATGAATTTTTGCATATGCACCTATTGAAGAAATTCTTTTAATTATATCTTCAAGGTCCATATTGTATATGTCAAAAACATTACCAATATATAAAATTGCAGGAAAAACTTCTTTTGCATTTTTATTCAGTAGTTCTATTCTTCTATCAATTTCTCTATTCAACCAACGAAGTGATGACATATTCTTTGAAGTATCACTTGTAATATCAGTCAATAAATGAGGAATATCATTAAAATCATTTAGTTGATGTCCGTAGTCATTCAATATCAGTCTAACATCGTTTAAATCAAACTTTGAAAGTAGGTGTAATAAATAAGTTTTTATATATTCATACTTTTTGCTGATAACGTTACCTGTAACAATTAAATTACCAATCTTTTCCAAATCTGTTTTTAAATATGGTAAATCTGTAGGTTTAGTTAAACTTTTTACTTCTTCTGGCAAAAAGTTACACATAACAGGTGTATATTTTTTTACAGACTCGTTAATCTCTTTTTGTTTTTCAATTATAAATACCTCTTTGTTCTTTTCTTTAAATTCTTTTAAGGTTTTGATTAAAACTTTTCTTGGCGCACTACTGCCATTTGAAGGAAAAAGAACCCCTGCACTTTGTAATTGATCCATAAGCCTTGCTGCACGGGCATAACCAATTGATAGTCTTCTTTGAAGAAGGGAAGCAGAAGCTCTGTCGTACTGAATAACTGTGTTGACTGCTTCTTCTAGTAAATCATCAGTATCAGTCGATACACCCGGAACTGTGAATCTACCTAACATTGCTATTTCCCTTCATAAATTAACTATATACCTTAAAAACTTTCTTTGCAAGAGTAGGGGAGTGGTACTGTTGTTGACTATGGTTAAAGTTTGGTCTATAAATAAATTATGCAAGATAAAATACTAAAAAGCCAAATAATAATTTATGATGCAAAGAATGGTACACCTCAACTAAAAGTCTATTTGCAGGATGAAACAGTGTGGCTATCTATTGACCAGATGTCAGAACTATTTGGCAAAAGTCGGTCAACAATAAATGAACACATTTTAAATATTTTTAGAGAAAATGAGCTTAAAGAAGTAGATTCTGTGAGAAAAATCGGAATTTCCGATTTTTCTACCAAACCAACCAACTATTACAACTTAGATGTGATTATATCTGTGGGATATCGTGTTCAGTCTCAGCAGGGCACTCGTTTCCGTCAATGGGCAACAGCCAGACTTCGCGAATACATGATCAAAGGTTTTACTATAGATAGTGAAAAACTTAAAAATCTTGGAGGTGGAAATTACTGGAAAGAACTACTTGATGAGATTAGAGACATTAGAAGCAGTGAAAAAGTTTTATACAGACAAGTGTTAGATTTGTACTCAACTGCTATTGACTATGATCCAAAAGCAGACGAATCTTCAAAATTTTTTAAAATTGTTCAAAACAAAATTCATTTTGCAGCACATGGTCATACAGCTGCAGAAGTTATTTATTTACGAGTAGATTCAAATAAGAAATTTGCAGGACTTACAAGTTTTAAAGGTAAAGAACCGACCCAAGCTGAAGCAATGATTGCCAAGAACTTCTTAGAATTAAGTGAACTTAAGGTATTAAATAACCTTGTTTCTGCCTATTTTGATTTGGCAGAAATTAGTGCAATAGAACAAAAACCAATGAAAATGAAAGATTTTGTTCAAGAACTTGATAATGTTTTAAAAACAACTGGTCGAAAACTTTTAAATGATGCAGGAGATGTAAGTCATGAGAAAGCTATAGAAAAAGCAACTAAAGAGTTTCGTAAATACAAAGCCAAAAATTTGAGTGAGGTTGAGAAATCATATCTTGAAGCAATTAAATCTGTTGAGAAAAAGATTAAAAAGAAGTTAAATTGATTTTCTTCTAAAATACATCTAATTTTAGTTACCTTGTAAACTTCCACCCAATCTACCTAGATCGTTGTATTGTAACTTCATAACGTTGATTGATCTCTTTTTAATTAAAGGTGGTAAAATATGCATATTCAAGAAAATGGCGTTATATAAAATTAACAATCAAACAGTTGAGAAAATACAATCTAAAAAATTAGATTTGGAAAAACACCTCCAAATGCTATTTGAAAATAATCTAGATGAACTATTAAATATTAAATTTTTAGCCCATGAGTATGTGACTAATTTTGGAGGAAGAATAGATACCCTAGGAATTGATAAAAATGGTTCCCCTTGTATATTAGAATTTAAGAAAAACCAGAATGATAATATAATAAATCAGGGTCTTTCATACCTTAGATGGCTATTGGGCCACAAGGCAGATTTTGAAATATTATTAAAAAATAAATTAGGAAGCAATAATAGCGTCGAAGTAGACTGGGATTCACCTCGAATTATATGTATTGCGGAAAGTTTTAATCGTTTTGATCTTGATACAGCAGACATTCTTCCTATTAATATTGAATTGTACAAATTTAGATTGTTTGAGAACAATATGCTAATTTTAGAGGCTGATGAATACCAAAAAGGTGAATCAACATCAGTTAAAATTAAAAAGTCAGCGTCTTCAAAAGAAGATATTGTACAAAAGAGCTACACAATTGAAGATCACTTGACGCATTCCTCAGACTTTTCAAAGAAACTTTTTTATACTTTAAGAGAAAAAATTTTGTCTATAGACGAAGAAATAAAAGAAATACCCAAAAAATTATATATTGCATACAAGCTTGCTACAAATTTTGTAGATATAGAAATTCGTAGTAAAGAGTTGAAAGTTTATCTAAATGTCAAAAGTGGACAGTTAAACGATCCTAACAATATTGCACGAGATCTCGCTACTCCTAAAGTTGTGGGACATTGGGGAAATGGTGATTATGTTGTGATTATTAACAGCGAAGCGGATATCTCAACGCTTTACAATTTAATTCTTCAAAGTTATGAATTAAACAAATAAATTAATCCTCCATCGCAAATTATCTTAGTGAGGAGTAAAATACAATTGATGTCGCTTATTAATAATAGAGATTTTGTAATCCATGAGACATTTTCTTACGGTGTGGTTTATGTATATTCAATCCCAGATGAAAAACACAACGGTCGATTAAAAATTGGTAGTGCAACCGTAGCTTCGTCGAACCCAACAGTAGAAGATATAAATACAGCAGCACATGAACGAATAAAACAACAAACCAAAACAGCAGATATACCTTACATACTTCAACACGCCCAACTTGCTGTAACTGACGATGGCGTTTATTTTTCTGACGAAGACGTTCATAAAGTATTGATACGCTCCGGATATGAACGCAAAGTAGAAAATACAAAAAATCAACGAGCCGAATGGTTTGAAATTAGCTTAGAAGTCGCAAAGAATGCAATTAATGCCACAAAAGAAGGACGTAATGCTCTAACTACAGTTGAAAAAACTGTTACTGAAACACTTAAATTTCCATTTCGACCAAATCAACTAGATGCAATTAGTAAAACAATCAAAGCAATAAATCAGAATCGTAAACATTTTCTTTGGAATGCAAAAATGCGTTTCGGTAAAACATCTGCTGCTATGCAAGTTGCAAAAGAGAATAAAATGAAAAAAGTAATCATTGTGACCCATCGTCCTAGTGTAGGTATTGATTGGTACAATGATTTTAACAAGATATTTTTTGGAACAAATTATCAATATGCATCCAAAACAGAGGGAGAGTACATTAGTACATTAATAAAAGATGATAAGCCATTCATTTACTTTGCATCTTTACAGGATTTACGCCTTTCTAAACGAGTCGTTGAAGATGAGGCATCAAAAACCCATGTTTTAGGATTTGCAAAGAACAATGAAATTTTCGATACTGTTTGGGACATGCTAGTAGTAGATGAGGCTCATGAAGGCACACAAAGTAGCCTTGGGGAAACTACTTTTACAAAAATAAATGCAAACTTTACACTTCAGTTGTCAGGTACACCCTTTAATATATTATATAAACATGAGGAAAATGATATCTATACTTGGGATTATGTCATGGAACAAGAGGAAAAACTAAATTGGGAAAATAACTATCCAGGAGTGCCAAATCCTTACACTGAGTTACCGTCTCTTAGTATGTTTACATATGACATAGATAAGTTTGCAAACCATATTGGAAGCTTCGGGGATAATTTTATTGATTCGCTTGATGGTGCATTTAAGTTTCATGAATTCTTTCGTGTTGAAAAAGATAATGAAGGTAATGATATCGCAAGATTTGTTCACGAAAACATGGTAAACAAGTTCTTAGATCTTCTACTAAACAACAAGATAGATACTAAATTCCCATATGCGATTGAGGAATATAGGAGCTTCAATAAACATTCGTTATGGTTACTTCCTAACCGTACCAAAGTTATCGAGGCAATGGAAAAACTGCTAAGAGATCACCCAGTATTTGGCAAATTTGGCATAATCAATATATCCGGTAATGCAAAGGAGGATGATTCTGCAGATACAGATGCGAAAAAACGTGTCGTGGGTGCAATTAAAAATTACGAATACACAATAACTCTTACGGGTCAGCGTTTAACTACAGGTGCATCTATTCCTGAATGGACAGCAGTATTTATGATGTCAGATACAAGTTCTGCAATAACTTATTTGCAAACAGCATTCCGATGTCAAACGCCTGCAAAGATAGATGGAAAGATAAAAACTCAAGGTTATGTATTTGATTTTGCTCCTGATAGAACCCTAAAACTCATAGCTGAGGCTATAGAACTCAACCATAGACCAGGAAAGATTAATACACCGGAACAAAAAGATGCAATGAAACAGTTCCTTAATTTTTGTCCTATTTTGGCTGCAGAAGGTGGCACCATGAAACCATATGACGTTGGATCCATGCTTGATCAGCTTAAAAAAGCTATAGTCGATCGTGTTAGTCGTAATGGTTTTGATGATCCCAAGCTATACAATGATGAGCTATTAAAGCTTGATGAAGTAGATATAAAAAGATTTAATGACCTGAAAGCGATTGTAGGATCAAACACTGGTAAAAGTGTTAATGAAATTTCTATTAATGAATTAGGAATGGACAAACTAGAAACTGCTAAAGCAGAAGAAGCCGAACGTAAGAAGAAACAAAAGAAAGAGCTGTCTGAAGAGGAAAAAGAGTCGTTGCGCAAGCTTATTGAGGCAAGAGAACAGCGAAATAGTGCAATAAGTATTCTTCGGGCTGTTAGTATTCGCATGCCAATGATGGTTTATGGTGCAAATGTGATGATGAAAGAAAATATTACGCTAGAAAAATTTATTGATCTTGTTGACGAAGAATCGTGGTTGGAATTCATGCCAAAAGGTTTAAGTAAGGCAAAATTTGGTGAATTCGTTAAGTATTATGACGAAGAAATATTTAGTGGCGTATCACGTAACATTCGTGCCAAAGCTTTTGATTGCGATAACTTATTACCAACCGAACGTATTAAAGCAATTTCTGATATTTTTGCAACGTTTAAGAATCCAGATAAGGAAACAGTATTAACTCCATGGAATGTTGTAAATATGCACATCACATTGACTCTTGGTGGTCATGATTTTAGAACAATAAACAGCACATCGGGTAAGCCCGAGTGGGTTAGTCAGGGCGGTGTTTCAGATATATGGATGCAAGATAACACAAAAATACTTGAAATAAATTCAAAATCTGGGCTATATCCACTACTTTCTGCTTATAATATCTATTCAAGACAACTTAAAAAGCATAAAAAGCCAGAAGATAAAATATTTAAACAGTTATGGAAAAATGTATTGACTAATAATATTTATGTGCTTTGTAAAAGCCCTATGGCTGTGTCTATTACACGCCGTACTCTAGCCGGTTATAGCGGAGATAAAACAAACATTGTATATATAAAAGACTTAGTAAACAAACTTAAGCATGAAGGTGCTTATAAGAGTTATAATATAACCAATGAAATATTGGAAAAATTTGGAATTGATGATAAAAATATGAAATTTACAGCAGTTATCGGAAACCCACCATATCAACAGTCTCTAGGTAATGAGGGAGGTAATAGCTCGAAATCGAAAGCTATCTATCATCATTTTGTTAATGCAGCCATCGCGTTAAATCCAGACTATATTTCTTTAATTATGCCAAGTCGTTGGATGACTCGTACCGCCGAAGGAATACCCTCTGACTGGGTTGATAAAATGCTTGACGATTCACATATTGTAACGTTGCACGACTATTTAGATGAAAATAGTGTATTTACCAACGTTGATATAAAAGGTGGTGTGTGCTATTTTCTTCGAAGTGAAAAACATAGTGGTTACTGCAAAAGGTATGTACATAAAAAAGGTGTTGACGGTAAGGTCACTACAAGTTCCCCCTATGAAGGACCATTAAAAATTTCAGGAACGGATATTGTTATTAGGGATATCGAGACAATTCCAATTTTCAACAAAGTTCATTCTTGCGAAATTGAGAAAATGGGGGAAGATTATCTGGTAAAATCTGAGCTCAGCTTTTCAAGTATGGTTAGCCCTAAAGACTTTTTTACGAATAAAAAAGTACTAACTTCTAGTTGGACTGGATATTCAACAAAAAAAAATATTCAAAACAATATAAAAGTATATCTCAACAGGAATCTGGCGGGTGATGGGGGGGTTGGTTGGACTAGTATCAGTGTTATACCTAAAAACAAAGAAACCATAGATATAGAAAAAGTATATATACCAGCAGGTGCAGGGACAGGTAATGATAGTCAAGTTTTAGGCACACCGTTCTATGGTGAATCAGGTTCTGTGTGTACACAAACATATTTGGTTATTGGCTATGATAGTAAGAGGCATAATCTGAATCACACGAAGTGTGATCATACTATAAAGTACATCAAAACTAAATTTTTTAGATTTCTAGTAAGTTTGCTGAAAAATACGCAAAACGGTCCCAGAGGGGTCTATAAACTAGTACCATTACAAGATTTTAATGGTGGTTCTGATATTGATTGGTCGAAATCTGTTCCTGAGATAGACAAACAGCTTTATGCAAAATACAAACTAAGTGAAAATGAAAAAAACTTTATCGAAACTCACGTTAAAGCCATGGAGTAATATATGATGGTGTCGACGAATAATATAGACATCAAAGAAGGTCGGCTTCGTCAAGTTGGCGATTTGCTCAACATACTTTTATTAGATCACACGACTAAAAAAAATATAATATGGGCGACTGATTCGTATCAGAAACTAGGAAAAGTATTTGCCCCAAAAAAACAAATTAAACCAGAACTAGTTACTTCAATGTATGAAAAACTTATACAACCTCGAGCAGCAAAAAGTTTGAATGAACAACAACAACGCACTAAAGAAAAGGCAGAAGTCTTTACCCCTTTGTTAATTGTCAACAAGATAAATAAAGTTGTAGATAATACAGGTCATATAAAAAAGCCAACTGATAACAATTGGCAAGATTATGTTCGCGAGTTAAAACTTGAAATTACTTGTGGCGAAGCACCATTCATTGTTAGTCGCTACGATCCTACTACATATACAGATAAGCTCATTAAGCTGGAAAAACGTGTTGGCTTTTTGGATAGGAAGCTACAAGTCATTTCGAAGTACTGTAATAAAAAAAAGGATTGGTTGGACTGGGCGAGAGAAGCATACAAATCTAGTTATGGTTATGAGTGGCAAGGAGATAACATACTAATTGCTCGTGAAAATTTACTTTATACCTTTATAGACAATTATAAGAATATTTTTAATCGCCGACCCTCTATAACCTTAATGGAGGAGTTCGCCACTATTATTAGTTGGAACATCTTTCAAATGGATGGACTAAAATATGTCGTTCCTATGAGTTGCCATCATGAAACTAGAGTTACTTTAGGTGCACAAACACTTTTTGAAAAAATACCGGACAAAGTTGAGAAACACGAGTGCGAAGGTTGTAAATTTAATCGATCAGATAAACATAATGGAAAATACGTCAAAATCATAGATTGGGAAAAAAATAAAACTGTAAGATTTGTTGATTTGCTAAATAGTTTGAATTTATAGAAGCATGTTCTCAAAAAAAACAAAAAAATATATGAAAAATAAGATTAAGGATATACTCAAAAACCTCAGATCATATATCAAAAAGCTTCTTTTTCCACTTTATTTATTTCCAATTAAACTTTTAACTTATTCTACTTATTACATTCTTAGATTTGTGTGGAAAATTATCAGTTGGCCTTTTAGAAAATGGGCAAATTTTGGAAAAACTATTTTGTGGTTTGTAATTCTAACTTATTTCCTTTTTTCTCTTTTAGTTATTCTTGATTATTTAAGTACTGAATATGGTAGTTTAAATAAAATTTTTTGTGGGGCTGGTGTTAAAGATAAACTTCGAAGCTCTGTTGTTAGAATAATTGGTGGATATGGTGAAGGATCTGGATTTTTCATTAGTCCTACTGAAGTTGTAACTAATTTCCATGTAATTTCAGATGAACCAAGTCCAAAGGTTGTTTTTTCTGATGGACATTTTGAAACTCCTGAAAAAATAGTTGGTGACATGAAAATGGATCTTGCTGTTTTAACTTTAAAAAATTCATACCCTGATTATGTATATGAACTTCCTATGGGTTTTGAACTTGTTGGTAATGAACCATTACTTTCTGCAGGTTACCCACTAGGTTCTGAAGTTACAGGTGACGTTACGATTGTTAAGGGTAATTTCATAGACTTTAGAAGAAGTAGAAAAGATGCAATTGGATATTTACAAACAAACATCAGTTTAGTTAAAGGAATGAGTGGAGGACCACTTGTGGATCAATGTGGGGCTGTTGTAGGTGTTAATACTCAAAGTCTTGCTGGTATATCATTTTTTATTACTGCTTCAGATGTTCGCGAAAATCTAGTTTATTTAACTGATCAAGAAATAGAAAAGATTGATGTTGATCCTTCAAAATCTCCTGAAGATGCTGTTTTAGCATTTTATACATATCTTAAAGCCAGGCAAATGGAAAAAGGATTTGATCTATTAAGCACAACATATTTAGAAAAGACTGATTATTCAGAATGGACAGCCAGGTTTACAGACATTTTAGATGTTGATGTAATTAGTTCTAAAAAGTATGAGGATAGCAAAGATACCGTATTTGTTAAATTTGGAACAACTAATTGGGTCGATGGGGAAGCAGAATATCACTATTATGAAGGTACTTGGCAAACTGTTTTAGAAGATGAAATGTACAAAATGAATAAAAGTAAAATAGTTGAAGTTGATGATCCTGATTACTCCTGGTCTTACGAATAAAAAGTCCTCTAAAATATGAGGTCAGTTCTCGGTTTGAGTACTATCATGCGCTGAGAGGATAGCTAGGCATTACTGCCAACCGACCGAGTATATTATATACCATACGTGTCAAGATTGGCAAACTATATCAAATTATATCAACTCACGTAGTCTCTCCCAGATTTTGACCATGGCGAGGGTGTCTAGTTTGCAGTATTCAAGTAAGTCTTTACTACTCTTTTTGTCATTGCTGTTTACCATCTCCCACCAAGTTAACATTGCTTGATCTCCTTTGTTTACTCTTAATTTTTTGTAACTAAGATCAGGAACCATTACAGGTAAAACATTTTTAATCGACCAACTACCTAAAAATTCTGGATGAATATACATTTCTTTGTTAATAAAATCTGCAAGATCAATCATTCTATTGTTTACACTTTTTAAAAATTCAGCTTTGTCTGGGTATAGCCTTGCCATGTCATCATTTCTGCCCATTTCAAAAGTTTTGTTCCATGAGACAACAGATCCTGTTGGTCCAATGTCTTCTGTTAATTTATTAATTAACTTTTTTGATGGATCACCTTGTTCTGTTTCTAAATATTCTTTGTGTTCTGTTGTTCCGTCAATATTTACTATGTGTAATGAATACTGAAAAACCATTTGTTGATATGTTTTGTAGTTATTATAAATTGGAACTGCTAAGGGATAAGTTTCATAATCTAAAAAGTAAATAGGGTAGACAAATGAATCTAAAAACTCTTTTAGTTTTGTGTTGTTTAAATATGGTTTGTTTGTTTTAATTGCAGTCACAATCTTTCTTTGCATTGGGTTTAAGGGGAGATCATCTGGGACATCACTTATATCAATTATTTTTGATTCTAATAGATCTCTTTTCTTTTTAGGTGATAGATAGGGGATATTAAAAATTGATTTCTTTGGTAGGTTTGGATGACAAAGATCAGGACATGGACAAGTCTTTGGATTTAGACAACTTTCTACCTTTTCACTATTTTCTGTGTTAAATACGTTTACTGCTTGGTACATTAAGTCTTCGACAATGTTTTTTAACTTTTTAACGTCTTTTGTCACATCTTTAACTACAAATAAAGAATTAACATCTAGTTTTCCATTTAAGACATAATCTTTGTTTAAAGTAACTACAAAAACTTTAGTAAGCTTTAGTTCTTTTTCTGTAACAATTGATTGAA
>CAZGHY010000024.1:5401-11101 GCA_964526015.1 uncultured Gammaproteobacteria bacterium | reverse complement strand
ATGGAATCTGCCAATCAACAAATAAGTCAAGAAAGCACTTTTAAACCTGAACTTGAGAAAGACTTATTTACTTGGATTGCACCGGAAAGACCCTTCAAAAGAAGAGATAAACAGTTTTATGTCACAACTATTTCTATTGCTGGTATGGTTTGTTTAATCCTATTTTTAGCGGAGGGAGCTATGCCTGTAATTTTAATTATTTCATTAATATTTTTATATTATGTTATGAGTACTGTCGCTCCAGATAACATCGAATATAAAATTACAAATAGAGGAGTAAAAATTGGGACAAACAGAACAGATTGGCAATACTTAGGTAGGTTTTGGATGAGTAAAAGATATGATAGTGATTTGTTAGTATTTGAAACTACATATATCCCAAACAGAATGGAATTAGTAATTAAAAATGAGAATAAGGAAGAAATAAGAAAAATACTAAAAGATTATTTAGTTGAAGAAGAAATATCCCCATCAAAACTTGATAAGGTCATAGAGTGGTTTAGCAAGAAGTTACCTCAATAATATATAATACGTTTATTGTTAATGTGATATAGCTAGAGTAATTATTATTTATTTTTTTATTATATTGCTCATTTGCATTCGTAGTTCAACGGATAAGAAGTTTGCTACTTCGTAGTAAACAAGCTTGTCCACTGTCCTACTCATTTGCATTCGTAGTTCAACGGATAGAACATGACTTTGCGGAAGTTAAAATACAGGTTCGATTCCTGTCGAATGCACACGTTTTGGAGAGTTTGCATAAGACAAGCTTGTGCAAACACCCATTGCATGGAGGGTTCGCATAGTGGCCTATTGCACGAGTTTCGAAAACTCGAGGGAGTAATCCCTTCGCAGGTTCAAATCCTGCACCCTCCGCTTTGATAAAGGATGATACTTGTCAAGAGTGTACAATTTTTTTGAGAGATTTGTATTTCAACCCCCATTTAAATTTTATATTTGATATAATATAGGCATATGAAAAATGATAAGGGAGAAATTTTAATAGGTGGTGCAGTAGTTTTTAAGGAGGTTAATGGAAAAAAAATGTTTCTTTTATCGAAGAACGGTGAAGGAGAATTTGAGATTCTTAAGTCTTCTGTCAGAAGAGGTGAGTCTTCAGTTAGGGCAGTAATTAGATATACTTCTGAACAAGGAAATATGAATACTCGTGTTCTGGAAGAAGTTGGTAGGGCATCGGGTGCAGGGAATCTGAATAACAAACCTGTAACATATAAATATATATATTATCTTCTTTATTTTAAAGCTGGATTAGAGATTTCTGGAATTGGTGATGTCTCTTGGTTTGATTATTCAACTTCTGTCAAGAAGTTGAAATTAAAAAGGGAAAAGGATATTTTAAAAAATGCTTCAGGGATGGTCAAAGAATGGGAAAAGACCAAAAAGAAGAAAAAGTCTTAATTTCTTATTATCCCGTCATTAGTTTTGGAGAAGTCGCATAGTTGGTCTAGTGCGCTCGATTGGAAATCGGGTATAGCCGAAAGGTTATCGAGAGTTCGAATCTCTCCTTCTCCGCCAGACTTCTGAGTGCTTCTTTATAATTTCACTTACTCTTCAAAAGACATTAATTGGTTGATTAGTATCTGGATAGGGAAAACTTTGTTTATTATTTAACTAGTGCTAAAGATTGGTTTAGGGGAAATAAAATTCATTGGTTAAAATTTGTTGGAAAATTTAACAAATATAATTCCAATGACCTAATTAACAAACCTGATCACATAATTAAATTAACAAATTATTTGTGATAAGTAATTATTTTCACCGTAATATAAGGTTTTGTGTCAGGTGTTATAATCTCAATAATGACAGGTAATCAGATAGAAGAAGTAAAAAGTAAAATTGATATAGTTTCCTTAATATCAGAATACATAGAAGTCAAAAAAGCTGGAAGAAATTATAAAGCTAATTGTCCTTTTCATGGTGAAAAAACTGCGTCATTCATGATTTCTTCTGAGCTTCAAATGTATAAATGTTTTGGTTGTGGAAAACATGGAGATTGTTTTACTTTTTTAGAAGAGCATGAGGGTATGGAATTTAACGAGGCTCTTAAATACTTAGCTGAAAAAACAGGTGTTACATTAACTTTGATAAAACAATCAGAAGCTTCTGTAAAAGATAAGATCATTGAAATAAATAGGAAAGCAGTTAATTTTTATAATTATGCTCTTCTTGAACATCAGCAAGGTAAAAAAATATTGGATTATCTATTAAACCAAAGAGGTTTATCATTGGAGTTAATAAAACTTTTTAAGATTGGTTATTCCCCGGAAAGTTACGATGCTCTATCAAAATATTTAATCATAAAGAATGGATATAAATTACAAGATTTAATTAAATCTGGAAATTTAGTTGGAAAAGGGATAGATAGGTTTAGGGGTAGGGTCATTTTTCCACTTTTTGACCATAGAGACGATTGTGTCGGGTTCGCCGGTAGGATTCTGCCATGGCAAAATCAAGATACTGCAAAATATATAAACTCACCTGATACTGATGCTTATCATAAATCTAAGATATTGTACGGTTTAAATATCTCAAAGAATGAAATTAGAAATAACAAGTTTGCTGTCATAGTTGAGGGAGAGCTAGACATGATATCTTCATTCCAAGCAGGTGTGCGAAATACGGTAGCAATAAAAGGATCGGCATTAACAGAAGACCAGATTAGGTTGATAGGTAGGTTTGCACAAAGAATTGTTTTGTGTCTTGATTCTGATTCTGCAGGGAACGAGGCTACAAAAAGGGGTTCTATTCTTGCCGTTGATTTAGGCTTTGAAGTAAAAGTGGCACTTATCGAAGGTTTTAAGGATCCTGATGATGCGGCTAGAAACAACCCTGAAGCATATAAAAAATCAATAGAAGACGCGATTGATATCTGGGAATTTTTGATCAACCAAGTTTTTATGAAATACGATCTATCAAACGGTGAAGGAAGATCACATATAAGCAAGGAGATTTTTCCTTTATTAAATTTAATAAAGGATAAAATTGTCCAATCGTTTTATGTTGAAAAGGTAGCAAGAAAATTATCAGTACCTACAGATTTGATCCAAAAGGAAATTCTTCAAAAAAATGACTCTTTAAGTAATATAAGTAGTTTATTAATTAATGAAGATGTAAACAAGAATCGTCGATTGATGCTTGAGGAAAAATTGCTAGCTAATGCTGTCTCTAAAGATATAGGTATGTTGTTTAATGAAGATGTTTTTGCCTTAATCAACTCAGATTTTATTCGAAAGGTAATTGTTTCTTTTAAACAAGGGAATGATAAATTACCTGAAGAATTGAGACAAAAGTATGGGGAAATAGTTCTTGCAAACTCTGAAGATGAAGACCTTCAGTTAATTATCAAAGAGTTAAAAAGACTTGATACAAAACAGAAACTTGAAGCCTTAAACATTAAAATAAAAAATGATGAAAATAATGAAAATTTATTAAAAGAATTTAATGAGTTAACAAAAAAACTTTCTGAAACATTAAATTAAGCACAATCTAGCTAAAAAATTAGTATTAAAAAGTTTGCTCTTTAAGAAAGGCCAGTATTTAGGTATAATGTACAGCTATGATTCGTAAACAGGTTATAGAAATAATCAAAAAGGCTAGAGACCAAGGTTTTTTGACTCAAGAAGAAATTTTAGAAATTTTCCCTGACGCTGAATTAAGGATAAATGAATTGGATGATCTTTATGATCAATTACTTTCGGAGGGTATAGATGTTTTTGAATCGGTTACTTCAGAGGATGGCGATTTAGGTGAAACTTCAAAGGATAAGTTAGATAAAGAAATTGAAATGCTAACTCGTTTAGAAGGTATCGAGTCAACTGATCCTGTTAGACAATATTTAAGAGAAATAGGTAGAGTTACTCTCTTAAATGCAGAGGAGGAAATAGAATATGCTAAAAGATACGAAAAGTCAGATAGGAGAGCAAAAGACAAACTAACTGAAAGTAACCTGCGTTTGGTTGTTTCTATTGCTAAAAAATATATTGGAAGAGGGTTGTCGCTTTTAGATTTGATTCAGGAGGGTAATCAAGGTTTGATTCGTGCTGTTGAAAAATATGACTGGAGAAAAGGTTTTAAATTTTCAACATATGCTACTTGGTGGATTAGGCAGGCGATAACGAGGGCAATTGCTGATCAAGCAAGAACAATTAGAATCCCTGTTCATATGGTTGAAACTATCAATAAGCTATATAGAATATCAAGAAAATTGATGCAAGAGTTGGGTCGAGAGCCAACACCTGAAGAAATAGGTGCGGAGGTTGAGTTAGATGCTGATAGAGTAAGAGAAATTTTTAAGATTGCTCAAGAAACTACTTCTCTTGAGGCTCCTGTGGGTGAAGATCAGGAAAGTATACTTGGAGATTTTATACCTGACGAAAGCCAGCTTTCTCCAGTTGATCAAGCAAGTAAACAATTGTTAAAGGACCACTTGGATGAGGTACTAGGTACATTGACCGAGAGAGAATCAAAAGTTTTAAAATTAAGATTTGGTTTAGAAGCCACAAAACAAATGACTCTTGAAGAGGTAGGCAAAGTTTTTGGTGTTACCAGAGAGAGAATTAGACAGATTGAAGCTAAGGCTTTGAGAAAGTTAAAGCATCCAAGTAGACGTAAAAAACTTCAAGATTATTTGGACTAATTTGTCTAGATAGACAAACCACTTTCAATTACTGGAATATTTAAGATGCTTTCAGGAAATCTTAATTCTTTAATTTCGTTTTCTAATATTAATATTTGTTTTTGGTTTTCATTCAACTCCATTTGTGGTTTGGGAGAGTCAGTAGTTATAATTGTTTTTTTTAATGTTAGACCATCAGTGTTTTTTGTATTCCTCATGGGAGAGAGGAGCAACCCTAAAACAATAATTAAAAACATGAAACCAAATAGTGAACCTAAACCAATATATGCAATTTTTTTAATCTTTGGGTTTGGCAGAAAAGTATCAACTTTTTGATCAAATAAAATAATTTTTGGTTTGACCTTTTCTATAATTGTTCCTATTATTGTTTTAATTTTTTCTTTCACAGCTTTTAATTATTATCTTTTTGTGTTGACGGTGTTTTCTAGTTCCATAATAAAATCATTTAGTCTTAATAAATTAGATTTAGCTTGGTTTAATTCTTCGATTGCATTTTTATAGCCTCCATCTCTTTTATATTCATCTGCATCAAAAATGATATTTATTCTTGCTAGTGTTGTTTTTTCTATTTCTTCAATTTTAGTTAGTTCTAACTCAATATCTTTAAACCATCTTTCAAAAAGTTTGGCATCGGCTCTTCCAAGTGAAACTAAATTATTTGCTTCGTTTTTTAGTTTATTATATATTTCAATATGTTTATTCTTAGATGTTTTGGATTCGCCTAAGCTAATATTAGCTAGAGTGTAGTATATAATTGGCAAAGTGGACGCCTGATACCTTTCATCCTCTTCTTTCGATTTTCTAATAATATCTTCAATCGTGTTTGAAAGGTCATAATTATTTTTTCTACTTCCATACCAAACAACTTCTGGGTCTACCTTTGAATATATTGATTCTTTTAGCGATGACTCAATTCCTTTAGATTCAACAGTTTTTATTCTAATCATGGTTAAATAGTTTTTTACTAATAAATTTCTTGTACCGACAAACTTGTATGTTGAAAGTCTAAACTCTTCTTTTAATGAAAGTGTTGGGTTTTTGTT
>CAZGHY010000024.1:0-5301 GCA_964526015.1 uncultured Gammaproteobacteria bacterium | reverse complement strand
AATATCATTGTATCAAAAAAATATTTGTTTGCTTAATTTGTACCGTGAAACTATAATTCAAACGTATGGATATATATAAAGCTGCCGGTATTTTGATAAAAGACAGAAAGTTATTAATTGAAAAATCAGAAAATAAAGAATTTTTTATTGCTCCGGGTGGATCAATTGAAGAAGGAGAAACCCCAAAAGAGGCACTTGTCAGAGAATTGTGGGAAGAATTTAACATTAAGGTCAGCGCAAGCGATTTCGAAGAGTTTGGACATTTCCACGCTAAAGCTGCAGGCCAAGAAGAAAACATCGTTCATATGAACGTCTTTATTGTTAAAAAATGGGAAGGAGAACCAAGCCCTCATGCAGAAGTTCGGGAGATTATGTGGGTTACTTCAGATATTCCAAAAGACATAAAGATTGGTTCAATTTTTGAACATGAAGTAATACCTCGGTTAAAGTCCTTAGGATTAATTGACTAACCTAAAATATGAACAGATTTGTATCGCGTGCCGGAGAAAAACTACAGTCTGCACTAGAAAAGTTTAATTTTAATGCAAAAGGTTTAATCTGTGCTGATTTTGGAAGTTCGACTGGTGGTTTTGTTGACTGTTTGATCCAAAATGGAGCAGAGAAGATCTATTCAATTGACACCTCGTACGGTGAACTTGCTTGGATACTTCGTAATAATCCAAAAGTTGTTGTGATGGAAAGAACTAATGCTATGCATGTAAAGCTTCCTGAAAAAGTAGACTTGATTACAATTGATACAGCATGGACAAAACAAATTTTAACAATTCCAAATGCACTTGATAATTTGAAAGATGAAGGAACAATAATTTCACTAATTAAACCTCACTATGAAGCACCAAAAAATTATTTAGAAAAGGGAAGGCTCAAAGATGAATTCGTAGATGAAGTTATTGAAAAGGTTAAAAACGATATTATTGCAGTCGGCGGAAAAGTTTTTGATATCATAGAATCTCCAATTGTAGGCGAGAAAGGAAAAAACAGGGAGTTTCTTGCTTTAGTTCAAAAGGCTGTTTAGATTTTAACAACTCGAATAGTGTCAGTAGTTCCTGAAGCTCCAATTTTTGATCCCCAGATTAATACTGCAGTACTTCCTTTTCTGGCAATTTTATTCTTCCTTATCGCTTCTATCATAACTTTATCAAACGTTTGAGATTCAAATTTATCGTCAACAACTAAAGGAGTTACACCCCAAGATAAATGGAGTTGTCTTGCAATTGTCTCATTGTGTGTATAGGCAACTATTTCTGATGATGGTCTAAAAGATGAAAGTTGCCTTGCGATTTTACCTGTAACTGTCCCCACTCCAATTACAGGGGACTTTAGTCTGAATGCAAGAGATGCGCTTGCTGAGACAATTGCGTTGAAATTAAGATCGTTTAAATTAATTTTCTCCCAATTAATTTTTATATATCTTTTATACTCTGGGTTTGCCTCGACTGCTTCAATTATTGCAGACATGGTTTTAACTGTTTCAACGGGAAAGTTACCAGATGCAGATTCAGCTGATAACATAACTGCATCAACTTGAGATAATACTGCATTAGCTACGTCTGAAGCTTCAGCTCTTGTAGGTCTTGGATTTTCAATCATGCTTTCAAGCATTTGTGTGGCAACTATTACTGGTTTTTGATATTGCCTTGAAAGGACTATTATTTTCTGTTGAATTAATGGAACTTCAGCAGGGGACGTTTCAATTGCTAAGTCTCCTCTGGCAATCATAATGGCGTCTGAATCTTGTACCAACTCTTCAATATTGGAAACTGCATGAGGAGTTTCAATTTTTGAAATTATTTTAATCTTACTGTTTGATTTGTTTAGCAAATCACGTAAAGGTTTAACATCTCTTGAGGATTGAACAAATGAAATAGCTATAAAATCACAGTTTTCTTTAATTGCAAAAATTGCTGATTCTCTGTCATCTTTTGTAAATGTTTCACTTTTAAAAACAGTTTCAGGTAAGTTTATGCCTTTTTTTGAAGTTACCCAGCCGTTATTTAAAGCCTTTGCTGTTATTACTCCATTTTCTGTTTTTAATATTATTAACGCAATCAATGCGTCATTTAAATACATTTTCTGTCCTGCTTGCACATCTTTTGAGAAATCAAATTGAATAGGGAGGTGTGTTTTTCCATTCATTCCAAAAGTTAAGACATCACCTTTTTTAATTTTAAAAACTCCATCAATTTCGCCAAGTCTAATTTTTGGCCCCGGTAGATCAGCTAAAATTGCAACAGAAGTTTTAAGTTTTGCACATACTTTTCTAATTAAATCGATTGCCTCTTTCTTTTGGATTAGATTGCCGTGGGAAAAGTTAAGACGACAAACATTAACCCCATTTTTAATTAAATCAGATAGTACTTTTTCATTTTGAGAGGCAGGACCAATGGTTGCAACAATTTTTGTTCTTTTCATGATATTCTGACAAGCTTTGCTTATAATATTCAATTACTCTCAATGAATCCTTAACCCTCTTTAGAGCGTTACTTCTTCCCCGAGTGTTGGTAGTATAACATCATTCAAGCCTAATTCCGATATTACTTTTTCTTTAAACCCAATTCTTGAATGGTCATCTCCATGTGTTAGTATTAATTTTTTAACACCATTTATACTTTTTAACCACTCCATTAATTGTCCTTGATCTGCATGGGAACTTAAACCTTGAGTGTCATGTACAGATGCTTTAACTGGTACTTTTACTCCTTTAATTCTAACTTCAGAAGCACCATTTAGTAATTCTCGTCCAAGTGAACCTTCTCCTTGGTAGCCAACAATCATTAAACGAGTTGTTGGAAATGGTAAATAGTGCATAGCGTGACCTACTATTCTTCCTCCAGTCATCATTCCAGCACCGGCAATAATTACTTTTGGTTCAGGTCTCGCGTGGATTGCTTGGCTTTGTCTCCAGTCTTTAGTTACTTCTAATCCTTCAAAATCAAACATTTCACCTAACTTATACTCTGCTTCTATGTGTGGATTAAAATATTTTGGATAATCTACATATATTTTTGTGGCTTTTTCTGCCATTGGACTGTCCAAAATTACAGGAGTTTCTTTTAATACTTTACCTTCTTTTTTAAGATGCATAATCATGTGCAAAAGTTCCTGTGCACGATCAAGAGAGAATGAGGGTATTAAAAGTGTGCCACCATTTACTTCTATTGCATTTATTTCTGACTGCAATGCATCTATTGGGCTTTCTTCTGGGTGATGTCTATCACCGTAGGTTGTTTCAATGACTACAGAGTCTGCGGACTGTAAAAACTCAGTTGCATCTTCAAGATAGGCTGGATAATTACCAATATCTGCACTGAATATTATTTTTCTAACATCAGATGATGGATTCTTGTCGACAATTTCTAATGATGCAGAACCTAAAATATGTCCAGCATCGTAGAAAATAATTATAAAATCTCCAATATGAATTTCTTTGTGATATTCCACGGTCACAAATTGCTTTACAAGACTAATTACATCTGCAGTTGTATATAAAACTTGGGTTTTATCCTCTTTTGCAATCTTCGCGCTATCAAGAAGTGAAAGTTCTGTTAAATCGCGGGTAGGTGGGGTCATATAAACATTACCCTTAAAACCTTTATTCATAATAATTGGCAATCTTCCACAATGATCAAGGTGGGCATGGGTTAAAATAGCACCAGAAAGTGTAGAAACGTCATAGTCATATGGTAAATAATTTAATTTATCAATTTCAGTAGGACCTTGAAACATTCCTAAATCAATTAAAATTGAAGTTCCACCTCCTGAAGTTAAAATATATGATGATCCTGTAACAGTTCCTGCAGCACCTAAAAATTTAATTTTCATATTATTTTATATTGAACCTTATATTATTTATAATACAAGCTCTGCTTATTCTAATAAAAGTATACATTATTCTGTTGTATAATTGCCTTTATGTTAAACCCAGAAGAATACACACAAATAGTTGATAGAAACGATAAGGTTGTTGGTAAAAAATTAAGATCTGAAATAACAAAGGATGATATTTATCGAGTTTCTTCGCTTTGGGTATTTAACCAAAATAGAGAGCTGTTAATTGCACAAAGGCCTATTTGGAAGAAAAACGATCCAGGAAAATGGACCGAGTCAGCTGTCGGTACGTTAGAGGTAGGTGAAACATATCAATCCAACTTAGTTAAAGAGGCAAAAGAAGAACTCGGGCTAGATTTAAATGAAAATGAACTAATATTTATTGGAAAAGAATTTTTTGAAAGTCCAAAAAACAAACTTTTCGGTGCAATGTACGCAGTCATTTTATCTAATACTCCAAAATTAGATCTAAATATCCATGAAGTACCAAATGTTGAGTGGATTTCAGAAGACAAGATAAAAGGTGAATTGTCAGAAGTAGACAATAGATTTGTAGGTAGCTTTGATAATTTTTATCAGCAGGTTTGGGATAAATTATTTAGTTAACAACTTGCTACAATAGACTTCATGTTTTTAGTAGACAAAAGTTACTACCAAATTAAAAAGACCAAACAGAAAGGTTTGGGAGTTTTTGCTAAAAAGAAAATTAAAGCAAAGACAATAATAGGGGAATATACAGGCGAGAAGATAGAGATTGAAAAGTATGATTTAGAAAAGGATAAAGATGGTTTATATCTCATGTTTTTAGATGATAAATATGCAATTTATCCTGATTTATCAAAACAAGACATACATCTAATTAATCACTCTTGTGATCCAAATTGTTGGATCTTAAACTCCAATGGAAAAGTTTACTTTTTTGCACTTAGAGATATTCAAAAGGGCGAGGAGTTGACAATCTCATATTTATTACCACCTAAAGATGAAACTTGTAACCCTTGTACCCATGACTGCTATTGTGGGAGCCAGCGATGTACAGAAACAATGCATCAGGCAGTTGATGAATTTAATAGATGGCAAGAATTTCAAAAACGATTAAAGTAATATAACATTAGTTATGAAATTTAATAACTTAACACCTGAAGAAAAAAGAGTGATAGATGAAAAAGGAACTGAAGCTCCATTTACTGGAGAATATGATAGTTTCTTTCCACCAGTAGGAATTTTTGTGTGTAGGAAATGTAATAATCCTTTATATTCTTCAAAATCAAAGTTTGACTCAGGTTGTGGTTGGCCAGCATTTGATGAGAATTACCCAAATGCTGTTAGAAGAATACTAGACAGTGATGGAAGAAGAGTGGAGATACAATGTGCTAAATGTGGAGGCCACCTTGGCCATGTTTTTGAAGGAGAGAGGATGACAGACACAAACACAAGACATTGTGTTAATTC
>CAZGHY010000023.1:0-11336 GCA_964526015.1 uncultured Gammaproteobacteria bacterium | reverse complement strand
TTGAAGCTTCTTGGATTGTAATTTGTTCTATTTCCTCTGGAGTTTTATATTCTTTGAAATTCCAATTAGGTAGTATTGAGAGATCAGCTTCAACAAAATTTAAATTGCTTTCTTGCCATGATTTAATTATTTTATCCATACTCACAATCTTTATTGTTGGGATATTTAAAACAGTATTAAAATAATATGAAACTCCAACTAAAGCATGGCCAGCAAATGGAATTTGTCTTGTTGGGGAAAAAATACTAACATCTTTTGTTTCGAGGTTGTTTAAAAAAACAATCTCACTAAAACCACTCTCAACTGCCATTTGCTGACGATTTTTATTATCTATTTTGTTTTCAGTATCAACAACTATTCCAACAGGATTACCAAATTCTCCTTTTTCATTTGTGAAGACATTTAGAATTTTCATTTCTTCCATGAGGATATTGTATCAAAGTTGTTAGTTACTATTCTTCCAAATTCCTAACTTTTGTTTCTTTGCTTGTTCTTGTGCTTCTAACAACTGAGCTTGATAAATAAATGGCTTTCTTTTTTGATAGATTACTAATTCAGCCATACCTTTTGATACAAGTTCAATACAAATGTTTTTGTTGTCAATAATTGGATATGCAAGAATTCTACCGAATTTGTCTGAAGTGTAATTATCATATTCAAGTTTGATTTCTTTGCCTTCAACTAATTCTTGGTTTAATTTAGTAGATTCTTCTGCAAATGATTCTCCTTCTTCTGGTGCTGTGATTGCTGTGTAACGAAGAACAGTACCGTTAAATAACTCTACAGTGTCTCCATCTATCACTCTTTTAACAACTGCAGACTTGGGGAGTTTTGTTATGTCATGGTTTTCAAGGGCTTCTCTTGAATCAAAAACTTTCTTTACTTCATCTTCATACTCTGTGCCTTTGGATAATTCTTTTAAATTTTTAAGAAGTTCTACTGGGACTAAAACAAATTTATTATTACTCATTAATTATTTTTACAACTTTAGAAAAATTAAATCAACTATTTTATGAATATCTTGAAGGTTTTTTAGCTATTACAACATTTTGTCTAGCTTTAGCCACACATATATTATTTCTGATAGCATAGCACTCAACATAATGGTTGCCATCATATTGGGTTGACTCCGGATCGTTTAATGTATGATTTTCTGTTATCTCGCCTCTAGGAAAACCACAGCTATTATCATTTTTAACTTTCCATAAAAATTTATCAATGTTTGGTAAATTGTGATTATCAATTATTACAAACTTGATACTGTTATTAGCTTCAATATCTCCAAATCCTGTACTAATTGGGTATTTATATTCTGTAAAACCCTCCTTACGCCTTGCTAAACCATCAATTCTTAAATTTATCGAATCATCAATAAATATAGGCACGAAATCAAAAATAAACTGCTCAGATTGGCGTCTTGAATAAAAATCGACTTCTAACAAATCCTCAACACGATGGCTGTCTTTGAAATTTTCTAACTTAATTAAGAGAGAATCACTTGCTTCTATGATTTTATTTTTGACTGACACTGGCATGTTATCAATATATTCATCAATTTTTCTATTTTTGTCGGCTCTATCAATAAATTGCGATTTCTCAATGTAATCAGGTAAGTTTCTAAAAAAAATAAAGACAGATGAGACCAAATCGATGTTTTGATTATCTGAGTACAATCTCGCACAAATTTGTTCCAAATGGAATGATTTTAATTTAAGTTTGCCATCCTTAATCTTCAAATTTGTTTTCCACTTTTTTACAAATTTAACAGCTTTTCTAAAATCAGCGTTTGATGTGTTAAGTTTTATAGATTCATCTATGTAACCAATAGGATCAGACAATATCCAATCAATTTTTCTACCACGCAGATATTTATCTATTCTTGATTTATGTGTATTTTTGATAATTTCAGGCACTCTATATATTTTGGAGTTATCAATTTCATAGGCTGGCACGATATCAAGAGAAAATATAGACCTATTAAATGTTGTTTTAAATTCAATTGTAACTGAGTGCGTTTGTAATTTTGTATCAAAAGTAAGACCACTAGGGGCAACGTATTCATTTTGTATTTTTAAATCCAAAGCGTTTAAAGGCTCGGATTGATCTATGTTCACATCCCATTTTCCTAAAATCCAAAGTGTATCTAGGTCATGTAATGGTCTTATTGCTGTATATCTCGGATATGACCCTATCTGAAGCATGTTTTTTTCGCCCAAAATACTACATATAGATTTGTATATTTCTGTTATTAGATTACGATCTGACTCAGTTGGAGATAAATTTTCTTTAACATAGTCTCTTAAAATTGAATTGAATTTATTTTTCAACATTTCAACGCATTGTCATCATCAAATTATTAACAGTAGTCATCAATCGAGCATGAGAATTGACGATATCACAATAAATATATCCGTCAAAAATATCCTTATCTTTTTTAACAATGTTTACCGAATGAGCAAAAACAATTAATGCAGAGTTGTCATCCTTAATTTTTTCGACTAATTTTTTATATCCATTAAATTTATCAGAATATCCAACTATATAAATTCCTCTCTTTTTGATCGTTTGCAGTATATTTTTATTACTTTCTAAATTTAATATCTTATTGTGGATGGAATACATTTTTGACTTTTCTAAAAGTTCACTTACCTCTTGCATTCCATTTTTGCCAGTCGTAGATAATATATAAACTTTTAGAAGTAAATTTTTTGCAAAATGAAAAGTATGCGATATATATCTATACAAAACCAAACATATTACGGGTATAACGGCAATCAACCAATTCATCGTAGAGAGATCACCGAGATTGTCAGCAGCTTTTCTAAACATAACCCGATTATACAACTAAATTATTGTTTTGCAGAATGAGTAGAGTAGATTACTTTATTTATGATATCCCTCATTAATTAACTGGTTCTTTTTAATAACAACAAATTGTCCTGTTTGATTTGTGTTTATTAAGTTAATAATTTCTTTTGCAATAGTTTCAGGAGAATTTGCATCAACTGCATCTTCTGGAAAATACTTTTTATATTCTTCAGTTGCAGTGTCAGACGGCGAAATACAATTCACATTTATTTGTTTGTCTTTTAGCTCTTCTGATAGTCCTTGTGTTAAATCTTCAATTCCTTTTTTAGAAACATAATATGGTAACCAACCTTTTGCTCCATTCTCAAAAGTTCCTGAAAGATTAACTATATTTGATCCCTGTGGCATTATTGAAATTAAGCCATGTACCAAAAGAGTAGGAGCAATTAAACCAACCGAGAAAGTATCTAATATAACTTTTTGATCAAAATTTTCGATGTCTTTTCCTGCAAACACTTCGTTATCTCCATGCCAAATTCCTGCAATATTAACTAATATATCAATTTGCTGTGCTTGTTGTTTAATAGAGTAGATTAAATTATTTATTGAATCAACATCACTTAAATTTGTTTCAAAAATAATTCCTATTCCTCCAACTTCTTCAACTAATTTTTTTGTTTCTTCTAACCGTTCTTTATTTCTTGCAACTAATGCCACAGTTGCTCCACTTTTTCCGAGTTCAATAGCTGTAGCTCTACCAATTCCAGTAGATGCACCTGTCACAATTGCAAATTTATTTTTCATATATAATTAAAAGTTAACTTTTATGACCTCGAACATTTTTTGGTGTCCTTGTTCATTTGGATGTAGGTCGTCCATGAAATCTGATGGTTTTAACATTTCTTGAAGTTGAACAAATTTACAATTGTTTGAGTCCGATACTTCTTTTATGATTCTATTGTAATCAGTTGCTTTTTCTGTAGTAAATGGCTCATCGCCTTTATAATCACCTAATACTAATCCAATGAATGTTATTTCTTGGGTAAATGTTTTTGCTTGTTCTATTAATTTAATTAAATTACTTTTAAATTGTTCAGTACTACCGAACTTCGTGTCATTTATTCCAACTGCAAATAAAATAAAGTTAGGGTTTCTTGATGAAGCTTCATATTGAAGTCTTTTTAAAATATCGTCGGTTGTGTTTCCACCAATACCTAATTCAAAAACATTTACAAAATCATCTTTGTATTTATTTTCTAGGTATTGTTGGAAAAGCTGAACCCAGCCAACTTTTACATAAGCTGCTTGAGTAACACTATCTCCAAAAATACAATAAGTTTTATCCATATACTCTAGATTTTAACATACCTATATTTGTATATTGATACTCCCAATAACCCAATAAACAAAATGGCGAAAGCTAAAGTTATTAATGTATTATTTATTCCTGATCTATCTAACATTAAACCCCATAAAGGCAATATCATTGCAGTACCAAGACTTTTAAGCATACTGCCTGCAGAGGCTATCGTACTTCTTTGCGAACTTGTAGCTTCTTTTTGTTGGAGATTATCCAAAACATTTATCCTAAGCCCATGTGACATAAAAAATACTACTATAAAACCTACACCATAATAATAATTAATTCTACTTAATGTAATTAAACTTATAAATGTAATACCCAAACTTAAAATTATTGTGTTAATATCTCCGATTTTGGAAGCCAATTTATATGAAAAATAGTTAACAAGTAGATATCCAACTGCAATCAATGATTGTATAACTCCAAATAAACCTATATCGATACCCATTCGTAACTGAAGAGGTGTACCAATATTTTCTCCAAAAACATAACTGCTCATAAGACCTACAAATCCAATCAAGAATAGGGCTTTTAATTTGGTGTTTTTTAACACTAAAACTATCCCAGTTTTTATTTGATTGAAATAATTATCTCGTGAATAATCAGTATTTATATGATTATATTTAACAAGTGATACTACAAGGCCTGAGATTAAGACTAATACGAATGATATAAAATATGGAGTATTTGGTGAATATTTATATATCATTGTTCCAATCGGAGCCGCAATAATTACTGCCATACTCATCATTGCGGATATTCTCCCACTGACCTTTAGATATTCATCCTTTTTATTTAATTTGTTCATTATTTCATAGGTCAATGAATCATTGGCACCGGATTGGAAGCATAAACCCAATGCTGCAACAATCATCCCAACGACAAAACCGTTGTAAGTTGGAAATAATACAAAAATTAAATAATAAAACGATTCTATAATTAATCCTAAGGCAAACGATGCCTTGTGACCGTACAAATCTGCAAATCCTCCAGTTGGAATTTCTAAAATCATATTTGCTAAAAAAAATATTGAAAAAAGAGATGCAATCTGAATCTGTGTTAATCCACTTTTTAGAAAAAATAAAATGAATGTATATGAAGCCATACAGCCAAAACCATATATAAACTTACCAATATATAATTTTTTAATTTCGTTCATTTAAATACTTTTTGAATATTTTCGGTAAGTCCAACCATTTGCAAATTATATCATCAAATTTCAAATCACAGGAGTTTCTGTTGGAGCAACTGTTGGCTCTACAATTGGAGTTAAAGTAGGAGCAATTGTGGGAATAGGAGTTTCTGTAGGTTTTGGTGTTGGAGTTGTTGTTGGTATTGGAACTGGGGTTGTTGATAATACTTCAAGGTCTTGAATATCCTCTACTTCTAATATTTTGTTTTTTGAATCATATGTACCAACTGCAAGTATTCTTTTTCCAACAAGAGTAGATAGATTAAAACCAACTGGTATTTCTAAAGTTACTGCTTCAGTTGATGTTGTAATTAGATAGAATTTAACAGGATTAGTATTTGTTTTTGTTAGTGTTCCTTTTAATGCAGTATCTTTTAATAATTCTGGTTGAGGAGTTGGAGTTGCTGTAGCTACTGTTCCATCATTAATCTTCATCCAAGGAAAGAATGTTGGAAGAACTACGCCACCTAATCCAAAAGCTAAAGAAAATGCAATTAGGGCAACTCCAAAAACTGTCAAAGGTTTCATTCTAAATCTCATATCTATTCCTTCATTTGCCATTATTCTTTTCCACCAATACTTAATGTAAACAAGCGGATTAGTTACTTTTAGATTAACTAGATCTGGAGGAGTTGTTGTATTTACAGAAGTTGGGTTATTAACTGATACTGAGATAGGAGGTAAATTAGTAGGATCTTCTTTACTTACAAACTTGCCATCATTTCCTCTAACTTGTTTTTTAGCATTACTACTTTTAATCTGACTTAAAATATCTTCTTCCATGAGGGTATATATAAATATTAATACTAGGAGAATTGAGAAGCAAGAGTATTAAGATTAAATCAAACTATTTAATTTACTTTCCTTCTTTTATCTACTATCTTTCAGTTATATAATCACAATGTGGCGAAAATTACTTCAACAAATCCAGCTAAAAATTTTGCAAAAATAGGAAGTGTTAATATCTCTACAAAAAAAGAGATCGAAGAGAAAGTAAAAAAAGCTAGAATGGCTCAACCAGAATGGCAAAATATTGGAGTTTCTCAAAGAGTTAAATTACTTCGAGAAGTATACAACGCATTATATTCAAAAAGAAAAGAAATCTCGGAGTTAGCATGTAAAGAAATGGGCTTCCCTATTACAGAACAAGAAACGTTTGACATGGGAGACGGGTTTAACTTTTTTGATTGGTATTTAAATAATGCTGAAAAATATTTAACTCCTGAAATAACTTTTGAGAGTGAAACAGAAATTCATAAAGCATACCTTGAACCTCTTGGAGTCGTTGCTGTAATCCAACCATGGAACTTCCCTTTTTGCCAATGGTCTTGGGGAGTAGTACCAAACTTGGTCGTTGGAAATACAGTTGTGTTTAAGCATTCCGAAGAAGTACCTCTTACAGGAAAATTGATTGAAGATATTATTCTTTCATGTAATCTTCCAGAAGGAGTATTTAACGAGGTATATGGCAACGTCGGAGAGATATTGACAGACCAAGAGATAGATATGATTGCATTTACTGGAAGCTGTAGAGTTGGGAAAATAATATATGAAAAAGCAGCTAAAAAATTCATAAAAGTATTATTGGAACTTGGAGGATCTGCCCCCGGTATAGTTTTTGACGATGTAGATATTGATAGTACTGCTGAGGCGGTCTTTGGAGTTAGATTTACAAATAATGGCCAAGCATGTGACGGACTTAAAAGATTAGTTGTTCACGAAAGCGTGTTTGACAAAATGGTTCAAAAATTAAAAATTATTGCAGAAAGTAAAAAGATTGGAGATCCTTTAAATAAAGATACAGAATTCGGGCCACTAGTAAATCAAAAGCAACTTGATCTAATTATTTCACAAGTTAAAGATGCGACATCCAAAGGATCAAAGGTTATAACAGGAGGAAAAGAACTTAAAAATTTAAGTGGTGCTTATTTTGAGCCGACAATTCTTACAAACATTAAACCAAATATGCGAGTTTGGAAGGAAGAAGTTTTTGGTCCAGTATTACCTATCGTCTCATTTAAAACAGAAGAAGAAGCGATAAAACTAGCTAACGACACAGATTATGGTTTAGGTTCTTACGTTTTTTCAAAAGATCTCAAAAGAGCTGAAAGAGTTTCAAAACAAATTAAAGCTGGAGATGTAAGTGTCAATGGAACTAACTATGTATGTCCATTCAACTCTTTCGGAGGATATAAAGCTTCTGGTATGGGAAGAGAACATGGCAGATCTGGTTTTTACGATTTATGCCAAGTTAAAGTAATTGCAATAAACAAGTAAAACTATTGCTTTGGATTGTCCATAAAGTAATAATATTTATCTTTTTGAGGATTATATCTATCAAGTTTGTAGCCTAACTTTTCAGTTAAATGTCTTGATACTTCATTATATCCTTCTACATAAAGCTCAATTCTTGTAAGTTTCACTTCATCAAAAGCATATTTATTTGAAAGCAGGATTGCAGTCTTTCCATAACCTTTATTCTGAAATTTAGGATCAATTAAAGTTCCCCTACTTGCAGTTTGCTTTTCCTTATCCCAATCATAAAAATTTACCATGCCAACAATTTCATCACTACTAACATCTTTTACCATAAGTACTACACGAGTTGGATCAGTTGCCCATTTATTTACTTCCTCACTATTTTTAAAAGTATCCATCCCCCATCCATGCATTAGATCTTTATCCTGAAGCCAGTTCGTTAGTTGTTCTAAATGATTGTCAGCATTGTATGATACAAGTTCAATTTGAGGAGGTAATAGTTCCATAACTTCGTTTTCCATTATAGTGTTTCAATAAATTTGTTAACTTCTTTTCTGCTTTTCAAAACCAAAGATTTATTTGGATAATTTTTTAAAATTCGATCTACTTTTCTTATTCTAAAATACTTAGGATCATCTGATTTCAATAAATTTTCCTCTTCTACATGTTGTTTAATTAAATACCTAGACAATTTTAAGTTATTAATAAAGCCATGTTCTCTCCTCTGTTTTTCATCTGTTAAATATCTTTTCCATTGACTCACTAAAGTTTCAATTATGTTTAGTCTTAAAAAAATAATTTGATCTGCTATTTCAAAAACCTCATTAATTGGATTAACGCCTTCAATTACCCAACTGCCTTCTTTCATTAATTTATTTAATCTTCTTTTCCATTCTTTTTCCTCTACTTCATCACGGCTTTTAGATACTTTATGGTCAAAAAAGACATAATCCAGATTTGTATGTGGAATACCAAAATGTTTTGAGATTACTTTAGAAAGATGCGTCTTTCCACTTCCTGATGGCCCAATTACATATATTCTTTTTTTATTCATCTAAATAATGTTTTAATTATACAAAAATTATTATTTCGTTATTAAATCTTTTGTAATTCTTTACTGTTTCTCGACTTTGATACAAAACCAACAAGATTATTTACTTTGCAAAAATCAGATAATGCTCTATCTCTAAGGTCAAAAAGATCTTGCTCTGATTTTATATCTTTTAAGTTTCTTTCTGCCTCTAAATAAATTCTATGGTATTCCTTTACTTTCTTTCCTTTAATTTCTTTTGGAAGAATATCTTCCGATTTTAGATTGTAATAATAAAGTAATCCTGTTGCAAAAACTTTGTCTAGAGCCTTGTCATATGCTTTTGACTCGTTATAACCTTTGATACCATAGTTCATACGCATCTCAGTTGGAGATACATATAAATATCTTTGAGGTGTCATTAACAAAAGTGAGCCATTATATCTGTTTGATTCCAAAAGCATACCTAAGTCACTAGATGAAAAGATAGAAGACATAAATCTGTAATAATTTATATATGAAGAAAGTGGTATCTCAAAAGATTTACCAGCCATTGTATGTATACTGTGCTTCTTAACCTCTTTTGAAAACTGATCTGAATAATCGGGGTGTAAATGAAAATTAATTGGTTGAGATTTAGCGAATAATCTTCTATAAGCAAATCCTAAGGTTGATTCAACTGATAATTCAAAACCAGACATTGGACCTTTATCTAACATATCGTGAAGTGACGAACCACCTGTATGTTCATCCGCAATAACAATACCTCTATCCCATCTAATTGAAGAGGCTCTTTCTTTACCATCTTGAATTGATTTTTCATATTGTAGTTGAGTATATTCAAATGCTTTGTCTGGTAAGGTTAATCTGTCTATGTTTTTCAATTCTTTTAGTGATTGTATTTCCCAGACATCCGCAAGTTGTTGGCTTGCGTTATCAAAAAGTTTTCGCTCAACAATACCACCACTCACTCCATGTAAGCCAAACTTTAAACCTAGTTCTGAATCTGCCATAAAATTATTAAATTAGTTCCTTAATCATACTATAAAAATGGTGTTTTAAGTCTAACTAACTATTTTTTCTAGAATGATTTAAAATAAAGATATGATAAAAAGTATCACATATTCCCAAAACCTATTAGTTGATAATAACTTGGTTGAAAAACTTGTTTCTCTTTCAACTATTGATCAAAAGGACATTGTTTTAGAAATTGGAGCAGGTAAAGGAATAATAACCAAACAGCTTTTGAAAAAAGCAGGTAATGTTGTGGTTTTTGAAATAGATCAAGAATATGTAAATACTCTAAAATCAATTTCTGATAATAAACTTGTAGTTAAAAATGGAAACTTTTTAGATTTTGATTTACCAAAAGATAAATATAAAGTTTTTGCAAACATACCTTTTAATAAAACTTCTGAAATTGTAAAAAGACTATTATTTTCTAATAATCCACCAACTGACACATATTTAGTTATTCAAAAAGAGGCAATTGAGAGATTTGCAGGAAAACCTTTTGATAATAAAAATAGTTTACTTTCTGTTCTTTTCAATCCATGGTTTGAATTTGAAGTTACATATAAATTTAACAAAACTGATTTTAAGCCAACGCCAAATGTCGATACAGTTTTACTAAATATAAAACTAAGAAGTAATTCAAAAGTTTTAGATCAAGATAAAGAAGCATATAGAGATTTTGTAGTTTTTGGATTTAATCAAATGGCTCCAAACATACTCGAGGGATTATCAAAAGTTATTAATAAAAATCACATTATAAAATTAATCAACAAACTAAACATTTCAACTAATCTAAAACCAACAGAATTAGATAAAGATACTTGGATTGATATCTTTGACCTACTTAAATATCAAAAACAAAATAAAAGAAACTTAATCAAAAACTCATATATAAAATGGGTTAAACAACAAGAAAATATAGAAAAGATAAATAGGACTAGAGTTGACAAAGATTGGAAAAATTTTAAATAACACTTCGCATTTCTTGGTTTTGTTCTCCTGCCCACGCACATGGCGTAAGCCAACACCCCTGTAGCTTTGGGGTGTTTTGTGTTGGGCAGGATTCCCGAGAGGGAATATTTCAGGAGCAATGGTTTTGTTGTTTGGAGTTCTAACCAAGTGCTGTGCCGAAGGCACTTTGGAGTTGTTTTCTAGCACTTGGGTAGTTGCCCGTCAGGGCAAATTGCGACTGAAATGATACACCAGAAAACCTTTAAAAATAGGTTTGGATTAGTTTTTGTGTTCATATGTGGACTTGCGGTAACCGCATCCGCAACCGCAGTACCGCAACTCCGCAATATGCCCTATAATACGACACGATTGCGGATTTTGCTGAGGTGCTTACGGTATACCGCAAGGGCACTGTCAGGTAGTCGCAACTACCTGACTTATAAAACCCCTTTTCCTTTCAATTGGGTTAGCGAACCCCACGGAGTGGGGTGAGCGAGAAACCCGATCATATGCGTTAAGCGAAGCCACGCAGTGGCTGAGCGAACAAACCCGAGCTCCGCAACAATTCCTTCCCCTTTGACCCCTCCCTTGTTGCTCCGCAAAACTTCAGAAGTTTTTGATAAAATATGTTCGAGCTAAATTATAGATAGGAGCAAAATGTCACAAAAACTTTGGTTTAAAGCTAAAAAATATGGTTGGGGTTGGTACCCTGCTTCGTG
>CAZGHY010000022.1:0-11364 GCA_964526015.1 uncultured Gammaproteobacteria bacterium | reverse complement strand
TTTGGTAAAAAATCATCAATAAACATTGTTAATCCAGGTGTTGACTTGAGTAAATGCCAGAAATTACCAAAGTATAAAGTCCCGACACTTTTGTATGTGGGACGCTTAAAAGCTTACAAATCTATTGATACTGCAATAAAAGCAGTATCGATAATCCGAGAAACTATACCAAATATTAAATTTTATATCACTGGATATGGTGATGAAAGAGAAAAACTTGAAAAATTAGTTGAAAAATTAAAGCTGAACAATAATGTTAAATTTTTAGGAAAGGTATCAGACAAAAAAAGGAATGAATTGATGGCGCGTTCTTGGGTCTTTGTATATCCATCTACTTTTGAAGGGTGGGGAATATCTGCGATTGAAGCCTCTGCTTGTGGTACACCTGTTGTTGCAAGTAACGTGGCAGGCTTAAGAGATTCGGTGAGTGATGGTTATTCAGGATATCTTGCTAAAGTTAAAGATGTTGCAGACTTTAAAGATAAGTTACTCGCGCTGGTTGAAAATCAAGGTAAGATTAGTCGTTTATCTAAAAATGCAATATTGTGGTCTGCAAATTTTGATTGGAACAGATCTAGTCAAAATTTTATGAAAACAATACTAAATGAATTGGAATTGAAAATTAATAAATATAACAAGATTCAGTTAAATATAGATATTGATTATGAAAAAAATTAACAGGCAAAGTATGTTTGAATACATTGTTAGCAACATTTTAGATTATATAAATAGTTTATTTAATATAGATAACAAAATAGCTATTCCTAAAAAGATAGATACCTACACTGTCGTAAGGTCTTTATCATTAGAATCAATGAGTGATACTGCAGTTTTGTTGTGTAAAGATAAAAACAATAAGAAAGTTGTCGTCAAAGTATGGCAAGGAAAATATAAAAATACCAGTCATTTTGGTTTACTCAACGAATATAACGCATATAAAATTTTGTGGAGTACTATTAATAAAATAGGTAAAAATATGCCTAGTATTTTTAAAGATATAAAATTACCAAGATTAATCGACTATATAGAGAACAAAGGGCAGACAGTATTGGTAATTGAGTGGATAGACGGGGGAAATAATTTAGAAAAGTATAGTGATGCTAAAATTGTAAAAACTTACAAGAAAATACTTAAATACTTCGATTATATTAGTTCTAGGATATCGGATAGAGATAAACAAAATTTAAACATTATTAATCCAATATATTATGTATTAACATATCCGTTTTATGTTTTAATTGCTGCTGTTTTAAATTTTAATTTTATCAAAATAATAATTTCAGGGGTAACAATTTTTATGCGCGGCTTAAATAATATTATTGAAGACAATAAATTAGTCTTTGTTCACAGAGATTTAAATTTTAAAAATATTATTGTCAAAGGAGGAGTCAGCTACATAATTGATTTTCAATATGCAGTTTTTACTATCAAGGTTGTTGAATATGTTAATACTCTTCGATACTCTTGGGATAAGGACATTATTAAAGATAGCCTAATTGAAATGGCAAAAATTGCAAACAATAAAATGCAACTAAAATCTCTAATAGTTGCTCATGGTACACATGGGTTAACAGCAAGAAATTTTAATAAGAAGACGATTTCAAATATTGTTGCATATATCAGAAAGGGGATTGAATTAAATTAACATGAATCTTATTTTAAGTATGAGAAAGATTATGGTTATTGTATCTGGCCGTGTTGACCAGTTGTTGCGTCTAAACAATAATAAGGTGGTTTCAATTTGCTACCATTCTTTTAGCGGTCGTAAAAATAGATATAGTATCTCAGTAAAGGAGTTTGAAAGACAAATTGTTAAATTAAAAAAAACATCGGATTTTATAAGTATTGATGAACTAGCTGAAATAATTAAATCACCAGCTAAAAGTAGTAGGCTTAAAATTTTATTAACGATTGATGATGGTTATAAAAGTGTACTAAAAATTAGAAAAATAATTAGTAAGCATAATATACCTGTATTACTTTTTGTAATCTCAGACACTAAAAAAATAAATAGATTAGAACTCGATACAAATGAAAAATTACTTAGTTTTTCCGAAATAAATAAATTAAGCAATAGTGGATGGTTTATAGGATCTCATAGCGCAACTCACTCTAACTTTAAGTTGCTTAATGATTTAGAAAGTAAATATGAGATAGAAAAGTCAAAAAGAGAAATTTCGAATAAGATCAATAAACAGGTCACGTCATTTGCTTTTCCAAAAGGCAATTTTACTAAAGAGCAAGTTAGGTTAGTCAAAAAATATGGCTATAAATATGGTTTTAGTATATTGCCAGGATTTATAAATAGTCAAAATATAAAATCTTTTATAATACCTAGAACCATAATTGATTCAACGCATTCAATTGAAGAGTTATCAGGTATTTTATCGAGTACTTGGTTTCTTTTTAGAAAAATGACCAACAAATTTAGACTTTGGGATTTGTTATTAAAATAATATGAACAAAAAAATAAAGATATCTATTGGTATACCTGCTCACAACGAGGAGTCAAATATAAAAAGACTTTTACTGTCGATATTAAATCAACAGGTTGATAATAGATTTGAAATAAAGAAAATTATTGTTGCTTGTGATGGCTGTACAGACAATACAAGTAAAATTGTAAAGTCAATGAAGAATATAGATAGTAGAATTTCAGTTATAGATGATGGTAAAAGACTAGGACAATCTGGTAGGTTGAATAATTTTTACAAACTATTAAGTGAAGATGTTTTTATTACTTTTGACGCAGACACTCGTTTGTCTAATAATCACGTAGTTAATGAATTAGCCAAAAAGTTTGTTGATGAAAAAGTAATGCTAGTTGGAGGGAATGATACTCCTGATACACCTAGAAATTTTATAGAGAAGGTCGGTTCGGTTTGGGTAGAATCTTGGTATATTATGAGACGCAATATTAATAATGGTGACACTGTCCATAATCATAAGGGTTGCGTTTCTGCCGGACGACTAAGCTTTCTTAAAAAGTTACGTATACCAAAGGATGTTTTCGCAAACGACGATTACTTATACTTTTCTTGTAAAGAAAAGGGATTTAAATTTGAGTTTGCTGAAAAGGCAGTGGTTTATTATAGAATACCTTCGAATTTTAAAGAATATATGACTCAAACCACAAGATTCCTAGGACTAAAACATAGAATTCCAAAATACTTTGGCGAAAAGGTATATGGGTATTACAAAATACCATTAAAAAACAAAATTACTGGAATAATTAAAGAATTAATAAAAGAGCCTTTTTATATGACGATTGCAATATTTATGCAAATTTTTCAGAGAGTATATAAAAACAAATATATTGAGAATTATTCGGGAGTCTCTTGGAAAGAAATAAAATCATCAAAATCATGAATAAAAAAAATAATATCACTGTTGGCATACCCGCATACAATGAGTCTAAAAACATTAAAAATGTCATATATGATGTTTTAAAACAGTATCAGGGTAATGTTATGGTTCAAAAAATAATAATAGTGTCTGATGGTAGTACTGATAATACTGTTAGTAAAATTAAAGAAATAAATGATAAACGTATATTTATTGTAGACAATAAAAAAAGAAGGGGGAAAGCCTTTTCTCAGAACATTATATTCAACAAATCAACAACAGAGTACTTGGTTATTTTAGATGCTGATGTCAGGATATCGCAAAGACTGTTTTTACAAAAGATGATAAGTAATGCTATTAAAAATAAACAACATAAACTTATTTGTTCAAAAGTTGTGTCAAAATCAAACGACGTATTTTTGCAGCGTATACTTTCGTTTGTTCAAGATTTCAAAAATGATCTATTTTCAAAATTATACAAAAATAATAAACCGATTTTTATGTGTAATGGAAGAGCAATGCTTTATTCAAAAGATTTGTATAAAAAAATGAAATTTCCATCTGATATTATAGCTGACGACGCATATGCAGGTTTGTATTGTATAAATAATGATTTTGAAATAGGTTACGAGAATAGTGCAAAATTATATTTTAATTTGCCTTCAAATTTAGATGATCATTTTAAACAAAGTAAAAGATTCAAAGATGGCCAAAAGCAGATAGAAAAATATTTTGACAAAAAAATTGTAAGAAGCGCTTATTCAATACCTAACCATGTTTTTTTAAAAACTTTTATAAATTGGTTTACAAAAAATTCTCTATATATGACAGCATATTCGATTTTGACGTTCTATCTCGGAGTCAAGTATCTATTTGTTTCTAAAAATATAAGTAGCTTGTGGGAAATATCTATTTCATCTAAATAATGATTAAAAAAAATAGTTTAACAATTATAATTCCAGCATTAAACGAGGCAAACAATATTAAAAGTCTTTGCCAAAGTTTGATATCTCAAAATTCTAAATATTATGTATTGAAAAATATCATTGTCGCTTCCGACGGATCGACTGATGATACAGTTGCTAAAGCTAGGGAAATAAAATCAAAAAAAATAGAAGTTTTAGATTTCAAAAAACGTATGGGTAAGTCGTACAGGTTGGAATCTATATATAAGAAAGTCGGTTCTAGTTTGACACTTATCTTGGATGCAGACTTAAAAATCAGTAACCCTAATGTTATTGATTCAATGGTGTATCCTTTTGTAAAATCCAATGACGTTTACATGACTGGCGGCAACTCAGTTCCACTAGTGGGAAATAATTTTATAAGTAATTCAATAAATTGTACAACTAGGCCATATATAAGAATGAAGGATTATGTAAATTCGTTGACTATTGGCCCAATTCTTGCATTCAGAACAAAATTTATTAGTTCCATAAAGTTTCCCAAAGATTTATACGGCGAAGATATATTTAGTTATCTTTATTGTTTATATCTGGGTCATAAATATGTATATTGTAAAAAAGCAGTTGTTTATTACAAAACACCATCGTCATTATCAGAACATATATCTCAAAACACTAAATTCCTTGCTTCTCCTATAAAAATGAAATCATATTTTCCACCTACATTACTAGATAAAGAAAATGAAATTCCATTACTGAAATTGGCCTCTTTCATGATTGAAGAATTTTTGAGATATCCACTTCATTGCACATTCATATTTGTGGTAAATTTATATTGTCAGTTCTTAGCCTTATTAAAATCAAATAAAATTGACTCTAGATGGATGGTGGTGAGTAGTACAAAATAAGAATATATTCTATGAAAATTTATAAAAAAATACTAACCTCAATATTTCTTCTACTAATAGTTATTATTACAATTTTAGTGGTTTTGTTTTCAGTCAGGGGTATTTCCGGAAATCCTAACCCTTCCAGTTTTTCACTTAATTCATGGAAAGAAAATGGGCCATTCGAATTGTCTCCAGAAAGGGGACGCTTTGGGTTATTGTATTCTTTGGTTGAAGACAAATCATTTTCTTTCTCTGTAGAATTAGCTAGGTTTATAACCCCTGATTTGGGTTATAAGAACGAAAAATACGTGTCTCTTTTCGCTCCGGCAGTTTCATTTATTGTTGCTCCAGGTTATTTAATTGGAAAAAACTTTGGCCTATCACAAGTCGGTTCGTATTTGGTCGTGGGTATTTTTGCATTGATTAATTGTTACTTGGTTTCAAATATTGTATTTAAATTAACCAAAAACCATACCGCTGGAATTTTATCAGGTTTAGTGTTTTTATTTGCAACTCCAGCCTATTCTTATGCTGTTAGTTTGTATCAGCATCATATATCTACATTATTAATTCTTAGTTCAATTTTGATTTTGATGTCTACTCAAAAAGTATGGCCGATATTCTTTGTCTGGTTCTTGTGTGCTATGTCTATTCCAGTTGATTATCCTAATTTATTTTTAATGTTTCCGATTGGTGTATACGCATTACTTCGAATTGTAAGAATTTCTAACAAAGACCAAGTATTTAAAATAAATTTCAATTTACTATCTTTAGTTACGTTTTTAGGTTTGTTTTTCCCAGTATTATTCTTTGGTTGGTTCAACCAGCAATCATATGGCAATCCGTTTCAATTTTCTGGAACAATAGGAAGTGTTCGAGCTATTGATAACTCAGGTAAACCAACCGTTCCTGAAGGTACAAATTTGGAAGAAGTTGAAGAATATTTAAATCCAGAAAGTCAAGATAAAAGTTCAACTGCTTTTTTTGAGTCACGAGACATGTTAAATGGATTGTACTTACATATTTTTAGTCCTGACAGGGGAATACTTTATTTTACACCTGTCATATTTTTAGGATTATTAGGTATTTATTTACTAAATAAAAATAAAAATGAATACCTACCTGTTCTTGTCGGAATTATCTTTGCTGATTTGATTCTTTATTCAATGTGGGGTGATCCTTGGGGTGGATGGGCTTTTGGGTCAAGGTATTTAATTCCTGCATATTCAATTATGGCGATATTTATTGGAGTTGCCCTTTCTGAATTTCGTCGTAATTGGCTATTTTTATTATTGTTTTATGTCGCAATGGTTTACTCAGTATTAGTCAATACTCTTGGGGCATTAACTACATCAGCAAATCCTCCTAAAGTAGAGGCTTTGCCTCTTGAGGTAATATCTGGTAAAAGGGAAAGATATTCATATGATAGAAATTGGGAATTTTTAACTTCAGGTAGATCTAAATCGTTTGTTTTTCAGACATGGGCTAAAAATTATGTAGATAGTGTTACATATTATTACATCATTTCAGGTGTAATAATCTTTTTGACAACAAGTTTATTTTTTACATTAATATTTAATAAAAATGAAAATAAAAACTGAAATAAATATATTGTTTAATACAAGAAATGGTTTTCTGTCTAGGTTAAATCAATTCTTTAATAAATATGCACTCTTGTTAATAACTACGCTTTTATCATTATTGTCTGGTTATTATTTTTATTATTATCTGAATAATGGTTTGGGGCTTTCATATAATGACGCAAGAAGCCATTTAGATATCGGAAGGCGTGTTGTGGAAGGTTTGAAACCTGGAATTGCACAACTTGGTTCTGTTTGGTTGCCATTAAATCATATTTTGATGATTCCGCTTATTTGGAATGATTGGGCATGGCACTCAGGTTTTGCAGGTGCAATTTGGAACATGATTTCATTCGTTGGAACTGGAGTTTTAATCTATAAAATCCTCGAAGTGTTTAATGTAAAAATGATTGGCAGACTGTTTGGAGTTTTGGTTTTTGTAGCAAATTTAAACGTTCTATATTTACAGTCAACAGCAATGACAGAACCATTACTTTTAGCAACTATGACTGCAGGTTGTTATTATCTTTTACTTTGGAGTAAAGATGAAAAAATAATTAATTTAGTAAAATCCTCATTTTGGATCATGATGGCAACACTTGTTCGCTATGATGGGTGGTTTTTACTTTTGTTTGCAGGCGCTGTAGTTGCAGTATTAATGCTTATTAAGAGAGGCTACAGGGTAGCGGAAGGTTTGCTTGTGATGTTCGGTACAATGGGTGTTTTTGGAATATTTTTGTGGATTGTGTGGAATTGGACAATTTTTGGTGACCCTCTTTATTTCATGCTAGGACCATTTTCTGCACATGCACAACAACTTGTAATGGAAGAAGCTGGCGCGTTACCAACAAAATATAATCTATTGTTATCAATTAAGGTTTATTTTTATTCAGTTTTTTATAATTCAGTTACTACCACAGCAATTCTTGGCTTTTTGGGAGGAATTATTCTAATTATTGATAAGAGGATTAAACCAGAGCTAAGATTTGCCAGTATTGCACTAATGTCGCCACTATTTTTTAATATCCTTGCTTTATTCTTTGGTTTTTCGGTTATATTCATACAGGGTATATCTGGAGATACTTGGTTTAATGTTCGCTATGGTGTTATGTTGATGCCAACATTTGCAATCTTTATGGGATACCTAGTTAACAAATTTGCTAATTTGAGGTGGGTTATAATCGCTTCTTTTTTGTTTGTTACCTTTTTTGCATTTGCAAATAAAGATTCAGTTGCTATTGATGATGCTCGTGTCGGATCATCTCAAAAGAATGTTACTGAGGTGTCAGGCTATCTTGAGAAGAATACAAAGGATAAACCAGGATTTATATTAATTTCTGCGGCATCGCATGATGCAATTATATTTTCAAGTAATTTACCTATGAAAAAGTTTATACATGAAGGTACAGGAAAATATTGGGAATCAGCAACAACGACTCCAGATAGGTGGGCTCGTTGGATAGTACTTAGAACATATGATAAAAGTGACTTAACATATAAGGCTGTTGGAGATCTTGATAGTTTTAAAACCATGTATAAATTGGTCGATTCATATCCATTCGCAGATATTTATGAATTGAAAGAAGAGTATTTAAAAGATTTAAACACAGAAGCTTCTCTTGGAAAACAAAAATAAAATGAAAAAGGCAACATTTATATTGCTAGGAGTATTAACACTAATTTATTTTTTTATTTTTATAAATAAAGGTAATGATGTTAGCAACAAACCCGAGAGACGATGGAAGGTTGCATCAATTGATACTGTTAAATTTTCAAGAGATTTGGCTAGAGAAAAAAATAATTCAAAATCCTTTGAAACAGAGATCGATAATCAAATTAAAAATATAGCCAATACTGGGGCAACACATGTATCTATAGGAACTCCATATGACCAAGAATTTATACCATTTATGACTAAATGGGTGGCGACTGCAAGAAAATATGATTTAAAAGTTTGGTTTAGAGGTAATTTCTCAGGGTGGGAGGATTGGTTTGAATACAAAAAAATAAGTAGAGACGAACATATGAAAATGGTAGAAGAGTTTATTAAAAATAACGGCAATTTGTTTGAAGATGGAGACATATTTACTAGTTGTCCAGAGTGTGAAAATGGTGGTGATGGAGACCCTAGACATAATGGAGATTTGATTGGTCACAGACAGTTCCTTGTTGATGAGTATCGAATATCTAGAGAGGCTTTTAGACTGATTGGAAAAAATGTGATTACTAATTACTTTCCCATGAATGGTGATGTCGCAAAACTTGTGATGGATAAGGATACTACAAGAAGTCTAGGTGGAGTCGTTGCAGTAGATCATTATGTAGCTGACTCAGATACATTAAATAACGATTTAACCGAACTTGCTAACCTGTCAGGTGGTAAGGTTATATTAGCTGAGTTCGGAGCGCCTATTCCCGACATACATGGAAACATGACTGAAGACATTCAGTCAGAATGGATAGATAGAACTTTAGAAAAAATTTTAGTTAACCCAAATGTTATAGGGATAAGTTATTGGACTAACATCGGTGGATCTACTGGTATATGGAGTAGTGATAATTCTCCCAAAAAGGCGGTCACAATTCTTACAAAATACTTCAAGCTTTAGTTGACTTATCCACAATAAAATCGTATACTACGGGGTATTATTCATATGTTTAGAATTTTGATTGTATTATCTTTGTTACTAGTATCTGCGATTAACGCCTCACCTGTTCATGCTGTGGAAATTCCTAATTTTCCATCATGTACAAATCCACAAGGAACAATGATTGCATCATATGATAACGGTCTTCATGGCGTTGCAGGTGGTTCATCTTATTACGGAAGTGATAGGGTGTATAAAGTAAATGATAATAGTATAGTTCAGTGCTTGTGTACTACAGACGGAAATGGAATACAAACTAACTGGTGGAAAGCATCTTCTCTAGATGAGGGCCAGATAAATACTTTAAAATCTGAAGGCTGGATATATATACCAACAGGCTCTGTCTGGGGTTTAGATCAAGATGCCTATATGGCAAAAAATGTTAGTTATTCATGTACTTCTGGTGGTACAGGCGGAGGTTCTAGTTCTACATCGTCTACATCTAGTTCAATAGGACAAGTTTTAGGATTAGCATTTACAGGAAACATCAAATTAATCTACTCAATATTTGTTTTAGGTGTTTTAAGTTTAATTTATGGACAAATTTTTCACAGGGCTAGGAGTTAGTTTAATTATTTTTGCTTCATTTCTTGTATTCCAAAGGAATAATCCAAACCGTATTGCCTTTGCTCAAAAAGAGAGTATTGCTTTAGAAGAAAACGAAATAAAAGAATCATTACCAGTTAATCTACGTATATCGAGCTTGGATATTGATCTGCCAATTTATGAGTCTGAAATTAAAGATAAAAAATGGGAGGTCTCAAACAAAGGTGTTTCTTTTCTAAGAAGTTCAGTTTTGCCAGGCGATAAAGGCAATAGTATATTGTATGGTCATAACTGGACAAATTTACTTGGTAATTTAACTAAGATAAAAACAGGAGAAGTCGTTGAGATAGTATTCAGTGATAATACAAAGAAAGAATTTGTTGTTACTTTAATACAAGAAGTGGACCCTGATGATATTTCCATATTAAATAATACCAATGATAATAGAATTACAATTTACACTTGTTCAGGATTTTTAGATTCAAAACGGTTTGTGGTAGTTGCTCTATTAAAGTAAATTGTATTATCTGATATGATTAATGTGTGGAACAATTAATTCATCTATTAATACCAAGAGAGAGTAACAATCACAAAGCTAGAATATTACATTCATCGAGTTTATTGTTTCTTGCATCGTTTTTCGTTTTATTTCAGATAACCCTAAGTTATCTTTCAAAAAGTAAACCTGATATTTTAGGTTATGCTTCAAACATCTCTATTCAAGAAGTAGTTAATCTGACCAATAAAAAGAGGTCTGATGCTGGACTTTCCACATTAACTTTAAATCAAACACTATCAAATGCGGCTTATGTCAAAGGTGTAGACATGATTAATAAAGACTATTGGGCCCATGTATCTCCAGACGGGACACAGCCATGGTCATTTTTTAAAAATGCTGGGTATAAATATAGATATGCGGGTGAAAATCTTGCTCGCGACTTCAGTAATGCAACCGATGCAGTTAACGCTTGGATGAACTCACCAACGCATAGAGATAACATGTTAAATCCAAAGTATAAAGAAATTGGAATTGGGATAGTTGAAGGGGATTTGGCAGGCTCAGACACTACGATTATAGTTCAATTCTTCGGTGCAACATATTCTGATCAGATTAAAGAGCCTATTGCCCAAGCAGTGAGCACTGAAGTTTCAAATACGCCTGCTCCAACTGCAACAGTTACAGCAATACCAAACACTATTACAGCGGTTGAATCAGTCCAATCAGTAATTGAGACACCAAACCCAAACTCACAAGTTTTGGTTTCTCCATTTACGACTACCAGAAATGCATCACTCATAGTCGTTGGCATATTACTATTAATATTTATGGTTGATGCATTTTTAGTTTCAAAACGAAGAATTACAAGAATTGCAGGTAGAACTTTTGCACATGTGGCCTTTTTAGGTATGGTACTTTCTATTTTAATGATTTTAAAATCTGGACAAATAA
>CAZGHY010000021.1:0-11736 GCA_964526015.1 uncultured Gammaproteobacteria bacterium | reverse complement strand
GAAAATGGTATTTTATATATCGCAATTCTTGCGCTATGAAGATATTGTAACACAAAGAAGTTATGTTGTTTTCTTCTTTTTTATTTTTGGAATCTCAGTTCCCGCTTCTTGAAATGCAAGAGCAATTCTATCTTTTTCGTTGTAAAACTCCACATCTTTTGGATCATCAGCGTGAACCTTCTCACCCCTTTTTGCTCTCAATATATCCATACCTATTGAAAATAAATGAGTATCACTCACATTTTTAATTCTTTTCATCACTCTACCGTTATCTGAAACGATGATTATGTCTGGACTCATATGTTTGTGATTATCAGGCTCGAGAGGTAGAATATCTTGAGTTTTCATTCTGTTTACAGAATGATCCTCCAGTAAGCGCTCTTTGAGCCGTGAACGAAAAGTTCGCGCAGTAGGCGAAAAGTAAGCTTCGGAGGGATTAACTCATTAATATTATGATTACTTGGAAATTTGAGCTTGATAGACAAAAAGAATATTATGAGACTTTCAAAAAACAACTTGAAAGAGATGTTTGGCAGAACTTGAAATATTATGTTTTACCTACCATGCCTGAAAAGTTCAGAGGTAGAGTTATATTTTTACCTAAAAAATGTGAACCAAATAAAATTTACATCAAACAAAAATTTAGATTAAACAAACTCGAGATTGAGTGGAATAAAATAAGGCCTGAATTTGAAAGTAAATTAAAAAAATACTTTCCTGAAATTGAAACAGTAAATATTGTTTTATCACCATCTTTTTATGGTTCTGTTGGTTGGTATGGATTTTGGGATAATGGTAAAACAATTTTAATCCGCCCGAGGTATGATCGTAGAATAATTGATATTCAAAAGCTTGTAATTAATGCACTCACCCATTATTTTTTCGTTTCCAAAAATAATAACCTTGATAAAACAGAATGGCTAAAAAAACAAAAGAAAGCAGAAATAATGCAAATTAAAATATTAGGTGTGAGAAAAGAAAGTAAAACAATGCATAAAATTTTAAATACAGAGTTTTCTGGAAATCTTGCTTCTAAAAGTATTAGATACCTGAAGGAACTAGGGTTACTAAAATCTCAAAAGATAGAAGTTACTGGTAAGTTAACAAAAACAGAGAATAAAATATTTGATTTGTTAGTTAAACAAAAGGGAGACATTGTCTCATTTGATGAAATTGCAAAAACTATCTGGGGAGAAGATTATTTTGATAAATATTCAGAATATGCAATCACAAAACACATTGAGAATTTAAAAAATAAAATCACAGAAAACAGCATCCACTCACAGCGTGGATATGGATATTTACTAATGTAGTTTTACTGGCTAGTAATCTCATTGATTATTTTTTCCATTTCATTAGACGATAAATTAATTGGTTGATCTACCATTGTCATATTATATTTATTGCTTGAACCACGATGATGCAACCAAAAGTGGCCAGCTGACTTACCATTTGGCTTTTTCTTCACATAAAAACAATCATATTCACCAACTGTACCCCATCCTAGGAATTTCCCTGTCTCGTCTACAATTCTAACACCTTCAGTTTCGGGTTTAATCTCCTCTTCAGCAAAAAGTTTTTCCACAATGACAGATCTTTCCTGTAAATAACCTTCTATTTCTGCTTTTGTCGGTGGCACAAGTTTTGTTCCTCTCTCTCTTCTTTCTTCCATGAATTATTTATATACAAAATACACTAGAATATCTTGAGTTTTTATAATTTACTTTGCGGTCATATTCTCAAGGAAGCCTGAGATTGAACCTGCAGAAATTAATCCCCTAACATCTTTAAATGTAATTAAAAGCATGGCGGCAAGGAGAATTACCATTCCTACACCATGAATTACTGATTCTATTTTTGGTGCAACTTTTTTTCCAAAAATTGATTCAATTATTATGAAGAATAGCCTACCTCCATCAAGAGCCGGAAAAGGTAATATGTTTAAAACTGACAAATTGATTGAAATTATCCCAATCAGGTTAATTAATGCCCACATATCTCCTGATTTTACAATCTGGTCAATAATTGCAAATATCCCAACAGGACCAGACAGATCTTTTGACACCTTGCCTTGTGTTGCATCTTTTGCAATTCCAGTCAAACCATCCCAAACATTGCCGACCCAAACTAGCGAATCTTTAGTTCCATAGTATGCTCCATAGAAAGGTGCTTTCCAGAGCGGAGGAAAATAAGTTCCCTGCGAACTCAGCGATACACCCATATACCATTTACCAGAATCTACATCTTGTTTTGTGTCGACTGATACAACTCTTTCTGACTTTTTATCATTTGTAATATTTTGAACTTTTAGTTTATGTTTTCCGCCTTTTTCTGTAACAATTGAAATAATTTCTTTAGAGTCTTTTACATCTTTACCATCTACCGCCAAGATTCTCTCCCCAACCACCAAATTACTATTGGCCGCGGGTGTATCAGGAATAATACCAACAATTTCAACATAACCCTTTTCATAAGGAATTCCATAATGAAAATAGATTACTCCAAAAGCAAAAACAGCAAGCAAAAAGTTCATAATAACACCAGCAGTTATAACACCTGTTTTAACAAGAAGTGATTTATTCAAAAATGCTTGTTTTGGTTTTGTTACCCCGTCTTCAGTCATTTCACCATGAAGCCTAACGAAACCTCCAAACGGCAATGCGTTTATAGAGTAAATAGTATCCCCTATTTTCTTGCCGTAAATTCTAGGAGGAAGACCAAACCCAAACTCTTCAACCCAAATTCCATTCTTTTTGGCAACTATGTAATGTCCAAACTCATGAACAATAACAAGAAGTGATAAAACTGCGAAGAATACTAAAATTGACCAAAACATATTAATAAAAAGTATATCGTATATTGTATATGGTATGAAGGGGTAAACTAACTAAATTGTTAGAAGTTCTTGTTTTTTGGATTCGCCTAGAGTTTCAATTTTTGAAATATACACATCTGTCAACTCCTGTAGCATTTTCTCATCATCCTTCCTATCATCTTCTGTTAATTCTTTATTTTCAAATTTCTTTTTAATTTCTTGCATTTCATCTGCTCTAACTGAACGAATAGAAACTTTTCCATTTTCTAATTTTTGAGAAAGAAGCTTTACATATTTTTCTCTGTCTTCTGTTGTTAATGGAGGAAATGAAATTCTAATTACTTCTCCATCAATTGACGGATTCATTCCCATGTTTGCTTCTAAAATCCCTTTTCTAATATCACCAATAATTGATTTATCCCAAGGAGAAATTACAAGCATTGTAGTGTCAGGTGCTGTAATTGAAGCAACTTCTAAAACTCTCATCATTGAAGTTCCACCGTATGCCGGAACCATTATATTTTCGACCAAGGATGGGGTTGCGCGACCGGTTCTAATTCCTGAAATATCAGATGCAACAGAATCTACTACTTTTTGAAATTTTTGACTAACCGAAGCTTGATCCATTGTTCGTTTTGGTAGTATTTACTTTCCTAACTCTATTCTAATCACTCTACCTAGTTTAATATTTTCACCGGTTTTTGCAATAACCTCTTTGATTAAATCAATTATTTTCTTGCTTGGGTCTTTGATGAAATCTTGATTCTCTATATCATCTTCTCCCATTGAAGCTACTTGTAATGCAATATCTTTACCAAGCTGTTCAAATAATTCGTTCTTGGCAACAAAATCTGTTTCTGAAAATAGTTCTACGACTGAAACAATTTTATTACTGTGGTGACTATATGAGAATACTTTTCCTTGTCCCGTTGCCCTATCTTCTCTTTTTGCGACTTTCTCAAGGCCTTCCTTTTTTAGAAGTTCTAATGCTTTTGCTTCATCTCCATCAAATTGTTCCAAAACCTGCTTAACACGCATAACTCCTGCACCTGTTTCTTCACGTACTTTTTTGATTAATGCTGAATCAATTTTTGGCATCTTCTTTCTTCACTTTCTTTACCTTAACTGTTTTTACCTTGCTACTAGTTTTTCCTTGTCCTTCAAGAATTGCCTGCTTAATATAATCCAAAACCAAATGAAGGGCCTTTGTTGCATCATCGTTCATAGGTATTGGAAAATCAACAGAATCAGGATCAGAATTTGTATCAACGATACCGACTGTTGTCACACCCTTTCTGGAGGCCTCTTTAATTGCAGTTACTTCTTTCTTTATATCAACAACAATCAATAAATCAGGTGTTGATTTCAAATTCGTTATGCCTCCAAAAAATCTTTCAAGCCTGTCTTTTTCTCTTTCTAAAAGCAATCTTTCTTTTTTAGTAAATTTTCCATAATAATTAGAAGCAAATTTAGCTTTCATATCAGCCAAATTATCAATAGACTTCTTTAACTGTGTAAAATTAGTAATTGTTCCACCTAACCACCTTTCGGTAACCACAGAAATGCCAGTTTCATTTAATATCTCTAAAGCTTTATCTTTAGCTTGTTTTTTAGTTGCCAGTAAAAGAATAGACTTACCGTCTTTAACACATTTTGTTATTTCAGCCAAAGCTAACTCTAAAGCTTCTTTGGTCTTTACTAAATCAAAGATATGAACACCATCTTGTTCACCATAAACGAAATCCTTAACTTTTGGATTCCAGCGTCTAACTTGATGCCCAAAATGTGCGCCTGAGTCTAATAAGTCTTCTAGTGATATATTTACCATAATTTGATAATTGCTTGCTCTCTTAACCTTCTGTAGATTCTGTAAGTACCAGAGAGCTGAATCTACATGCTTAAGAAGTATTTTAATTTAAAGATTTAAGTTTGGCAAGTGCCTGTTTATTTATCTTTATATTTTCCAATGCAGACTTTCCTGATGCTTTGGCGAGATTAATTGCATTTTTAATATCAGGTTGAATTACTTTATCATGAAGCTTGGATAGTTTTAAAGCTAAATCTTGTAATTCTTTTGAAATTTCCCTAATTTCCATCGATCTTGCAATTGCTCCTTCCAAATACTTCGAAGTATTACTTGGTTTAAATTTAGTATTACTAATTCTTTTAAGTTTTAAGTTTAATTCACGGACTCTGTGGTGTATTTCGTTAGTTATTTTGTTTGAATCAATTTCACAAATTGATTCTAATATCGAAGCAGAATAAGAAGCTGTTGTACTTGGATTAACTTTTCTTTTAGTTAACATCTGAACTAACAATAGTACTTTGGGCTGACAAAATCAAGTTTTCAGCCAAACATGTAATTGTGACTGGTCCAACTCCCCCTGGAACTGGTGTATAGAAACTTGCTTTTTCTGATATTTCTTTTTGAACATCGCCATAAGGAGAACCAACATCAATCACGATTGTTTCATCGTTTACCATATCTGGAGATATTAAATTCATACTACCAGTTGCTGAGATAACTGCATCTGCCTGAAGTGTTAAAGATTTAATATCTTGAGTATATTTATCTGCTTCTAAAACCATATATCCAAGTTTTTTGAATTCTTTTACAAGTGGCTTACCTACCATACCTTCACTCCCCACCACACAAACCGTCATTACATCAATTCTTGTCTCATATATTGCCATTGCCAACACTTCCATTACAGCTTTTGATGTAGGGTGTAAAAATTTACTATCCATTTGCAAACCGTCAACATCTTTTTCCTTGTCGATCATATCAATAATTTGCAACTTTGAGTCTGCGATAATCTCAGGTAATGGAAATTGAACCATAATTCCGTGAACAGTTTTGTCTTCGTTTAGTGTTTTAATTAGAAGATCAACGTCCTTTAAATTTATATTTTCAGGCAAATTATAGATATCAACCTGACAACTTAAACTTTCTATAAATTTCTTTTTTAAATTTGTATAAAGAATACTTGCAGGATTATCCCCAATTACAATAGTTACCAAATGTGGAACTACTCCCATTTCTCTTACTTTATCTGCTTGGTTTTGTAAAAGAAGTTTTTTCTTTTCAGAATATGCTTTCCCATCAAAGATTATTGCCATATATTGGTATTATAACATCGGATACAGAATGTCATGACATTAACCTCGCCTATCAAGACCAAAGTGGTTACCTTCTAATAAACCATTGAAAATTAACCTATCCTCAATTTTGGTTTTTAATTCGTTACATACGAATTCAATTGGCTGATTTGCATCAACAACCGCCCACCTAGCTGGTTGTTCTTGTACCATTCTCTGATAACCCTCATGTACTCTTGTATGAAATTCTTTTGCCATAAGATCCATCCTATTAATTTCTTGTTGTTTACCTTTTCTAGATAGGCCCACTTCAACGTCAACATCCAACAAAACTGTGAAGTCTGGGGTTAACCCCCCTGTTGCATATCTAACCAAAGATTTAATCTCACCAATGTCTTGTTGATGGCCGTATCCTTGATATGCAATAGTGGAATCGTAATATCTATCTGATATAACAATTTCGCCATCTCTTAATCTTGGGAGAATGACTTGCTCCACTATTTGGGCCCTAGCAGCTTGATATAACAATGTTTCAGATCTTGGATGCATCTCAGTATTTTTTGTATCGTGCAAAACGTCTCTTATTTGTTCACTTATTGAAGTTCCACCTGGCTCTCTTGTGGGAAAAACAGTTAAGCCTTTAGACCTTAAATATTCTACCAATTGTGGAATCTGTGAAGTTTTGCCGCAACCTTCCCCCCCCTCAAGTGAAATAAAATAACCTTTATATGGTCTACTCATACTGGCAAAATACCCTACTGGATAAAAACTTGCAAGCAGAGAAACATTATCTTCCAGTACTCCCAAACCCAGCATCTCCACGTGAGGTATTTGATAAATCTTCAACAATTTCAATTTCTGCTTGTTTTGCAGATTGCAATATTCCTTGTGCTATTTTATCTCCTACTTCAATTTTATAATCAGCTCCACTTAAATTTATTAAAATAACTTTCCACTCTCCTCGATAACCTGCATCAATTACCCCACCCATTACATGAAGTCCTTTAATTGCCATACTACTTCTGTCCCTTACAGATACAAAATGATCATTTGGTATTTCAGATGACATGCCTGTTGCTACCGCATAGTATTCCATAGGTTTCAAAACTTTTTCTTCAATAGAATAAATTCCAAAACCTGCATCATCAGCATGATCATATTTAGGAATAATTGCTTTTTTCTGGAGCTTTTTGAATTTTAAAGTTGCAACCATTAAAAAACATTTTAACACTTTATATTGAAGTATCTACACCTAACTATTTAAGAAACATTTGAAGAATTATTTTGTAAAACTTTTTCTGATTTAAATAATGATCAACAATTATGTAATCAATTCCTGCGTTTAAAGCAAAGTCACTATCAGTTTTTGAATCACCGAAATATAAAAACTCGTCTTTAGAGGCTTTGTATTTGTCGATTAAATTGATTAAACACGTTGGATCTGGTTTTTCAAAGCCTTCATCCTTACAAGAAATAAGATTGTCCACATATTGTGTCAAATTGTTTCGTTCTAGTACCAACTTAAGAGAACCGTATTGCCTGTTACTTGTAATTGATATTGTTCTGCCTTTTTTCTTTAATTCGGCAAATAAATTATGAACATCATCAAACATAGTCATCTGACCGATATTCTTAATATGAATTTGTTCGTTTTCCTCCATCATCTTTTGAGGATCCGCATTTAATTTAAAATGATTAATTGCAGTCTCAAATTGCAAATTCATGGCCATACCTCGACTATTAAAATGTAATTCTCTTAAATAATTCTGGTCTATTTTTGGATCATATGGTAAAAAGGTATCAACAAACATCTGTTGATTAAAATCATATGAGTTGGTCAATGTGTCGTCGCAGTCAAAAATAAAGTGTTTTTTCATATTAAGTAGAGACATTATATATCCGTTTGGTAAAAGTAACAATATTTTTAATTTAGTTATTTATTTTTAATATATAAACTGATAAAAATAGGAATGCACAAACTAGTTTGTATAACAGGTTTGACAGGCTCTGGTAAAAGTGTTGCTTCTGACTACTTCGTTAAAAAAGGATTTAACTTCTTAAGGTTTGGACAAATTACCCTTGATGAAATTAAAAGATTAGGACTTGAACCAAATGAACAAAACGAAAGACCAATCAGAGAAGGTTTTAGAAAAAAATATGGCATGGCAGCTTTTGCAATTTTAAACTTACCAAAACTTAAGTCTTTACTTAAAAAGGGAGATACCTTAGGTGATGGTTTATACAGTTTTGAAGAATACAAAGTATTAAAAAAAGAATTTGGAAATAGATTTAAAGTAATTGCAGTTTATGCTCCAACAAAGATAAGATATGACAGATTAACAAGTAGAAAGTTACACAAACATGATAAAAATCTTCGTAACAGACCCTCAACACAAAAAGATGCAGAATCAAGAGATTATTCAGAACTGGAAAATTTAAACAAGGGAGGAACAATTGCCATGGCAGACTATACAATTTTAAATACTAAAGATATAAAATATTTTAATAAACAACTTAAAGAAATATATGAAGAAATCACAAAAGAATAAACATAGCTTGCCGCTCCATGGCAATAATCAAAAATACATTCGCCCACCTTGGGATGAATACTTTTTAGAAATAATGAAGACAGTTTCCACGAGAGGAACTTGTGATAGAGGTCGTGCTTCTTGTGTGTTTGTAAAAGACAAACAAATATTAGTAACAGGATATGCAGGTTCCCCTGTTGGATTACCTCATTGTGATGATGTGGGACACCAACTTAAAAAAATTATTCATGAAGACGGAAATATTACAGAGCATTGTATGAGAACAGTCCATGCTGAACAAAATGCAATCTGCCAAGCTGCAAAAAGAGGTGTTTCACTTGATGGAGCTACTGTCTATGTAAATATGACACCTTGTAGAACTTGTGCAATGCTTCTCATCAATTCTGGTATAAAAAGGGTTGTTGCAGCTAACAAATATCATGCAGGACAAGAAAGCGAAGTAATGTTTAAAAAAGCTAAAATAAAATTGGAGTTTATGTCAAACGAAGTACTGACATATCAGGCTGACAAGACTGTTATATCTTCAGAAGTTGTTAACTATAAAAAATAGTATGTTAAATACTAGTTTAAATATTTAGAGTTTCTTTCTGCAAACTTAACTCTTTCTTTAAACAACACTTTATACCTCTTTTTTGCATAGTCAGATATAAACTTCATATATCTTAAATCTTTATTTTTTTGCAAAAATCTGTCTTCGGACTCTTTTGTACTGAAAATACCCATTATCTTAGGATCTAAACCTCCCAGCGTATCTGCCTCCATTAACAATAATTCATCTCTGTCATTCAAGACTTCTAACTTGTCATGAACCCCAACTAAATGAACACATCTATTCTTTTGTTCATTACTCATAAAATTGAAGAATTTTTCACTTAAAACCTTCCTAATTTTTTGTGATCCAACCATCATGTGTTTTTCTTTTTGACTACCTATTTCTTTTAGTGTCAAATTGCTATTGTCATCGAAGAGGTCTGTGTAACCCCAGTCGTGTGCATATGCTGATATTACCAAAACATACCAATCATCATTTGGATTATTTGAAGCGATCAATATTTCTTTCAAATATTTTACGACAGCCAAAGTATGTTGCTCGTCAGAAGCTCTGCCCCTGTTCAAATCAGGTAATATTATTTTTTGGATATATTTTTCGACTTCGTCAAGTGTTGGGATACTACCCATTATTAATTTCCTCCTTTTTTGGAAGTTTCCAAGTTGCATACTTACACTCGGGGTAACGGCTACACCCGTAGAACTTTCCTCGTTTTGATCTTTTAACAATTAATTCCCCGTCTTTACATTCTTCACATTTAAATCCTGTCTTTTCAACAAATTTTTCTATATGTTTACAATCTGGAAATCTGTCACAACTTATAAACTTACCAAATCTTCCAACCCTAATAACCAATTCCCCCACCGGGCCTGAGCCCTCTGGGCCGGAGGCCTTCTCTATGCAATCTGGGCATTTTCTACCTATTTTCTCTGTTTCTATTTTTACTCTTTCTGAAGTTTTTTCAACACTTTCTAACTTTTTTGAAAACGGTTTCCAAAACTTTGCCATTTCAACTTCCCATTTAATTTTTCCCTCTGCAATTCTATCTAAGTCTTCTTCCATTTCTGCAGTAAAACCATATTCAAGTTCATTTGGAAAATTCTTTGTTAAAAATTCAGTAACTGCAAAACCAATTGTAGTTGGGAAAAACTTTCCTTCTGCTTTTTCTACATAACTTCTTGCTTGTATGGTTGAAATAATTGGAGCATATGTTGAAGGTCTACCAATACCTAATTTTTCAAGTGTTTTAATGAGAGATGCTTCATTAAATCTTGCAGGTGGAAGTGTAAACTTTTGATCACCCCAAACTTTTTCTTTGGTTAATTTTTCATCCTTAACTACTTCAGGTAGAATAACAACTTCGCGATCTTGATTAAATAATTTTCTCCAACCATCAAATTTCATTATTTGGCCAGATGCACGGAGTAAATATTTTAAATCCTGACCTTTTAAACTTGCTTCTACATCAATTGTGGTTTCAGAATAAATAGCTTGTGCCATTTGGCAAGCTAAAAATCTTCTTCTAATTAAGTCATAAAGCCTTCCTTCTCCATATTCACTATCGACAGTTGACTGTGTCCTATTTACATCTGTTACACGAATAGCTTCATGGGCTTCTTGGGCTGATTTGCTATTTGTTTTGTATATAATTGCTTTTTCAGGTAAATAATCTTTTCCATATTCTGATTCAATGAATTTACGAGCACTGTTTACTGCATCAACTGATAAATTTAAGGAATCAGTTCTGTGATATGTAATCAAACCTTCCTCATATAATTTTTGAGCTGCTGACATTGTTTTCTTTGCAGACCAACCAAACATTCTGGCAGCTGCTTGTGTCACTGTTGAAGTTGTAAAAGGTGGAAATGCTTTCTTTTTAACTTCTCTCTTTTTGATGTCTTGTACTTTGTAGTCAGATTTTTCTAAGTTGGATAGTATTCCATCTGCAGTTTCTTTGTTTTTTACTTCTTGCCTAACAAGTGTTGCAGTAAATTTATGATCTTTATTTTCAGATCCTAATAAATCAACAAAAATCTCCCAATACTCTTCTGGTTTAAAAGCCTTAATTTCATTTTCTCTTTCTACAATTAAACGGACTGCAACAGATTGCACACGTCCAGCAGATAGCCCTCTTCTTACTTTTTTCCAAAGTAGTGGAGACAGTTTATAACCTACCAATCTATCCAATACTCTTCTTGCAATTTGGGCATCTACTAAATCTTGATTAACAATTGTAGGATTAGAAATTGCTTCTTCAACAGCTTTTTTGGTAATTTCATGAAATGATATTCTACTTAATTTGGTTAATTTCTTTTTTGCTTTTTCTACAATTTCTTGAACATGACCTGCAATTGCTTCTCCTTCACGGTCAGGATCTGTAGCGATATATATTTCGTCTGCCAGCTTTGCTTTTTTCTTTAGATCTGCAATTGTGGATTTTTTCTTGTCTATTGGTTGATAGTCTGGTTTAAAATTATTTTCTATATCTATTGATAATTTGCTTTTAGGTAAATCAAAAATATGGCCTTTTGTGGAATCGACAGTATAATCACTTCCTAAAAATCTAGAAAGTGTTTTTGCTTTTGTTGGCGACTCTACTATTATGAATTTCATAGGTATTTTATATTTTAGTATTCCATCTTCGATGTAAATTTGTTCATATGTTGTTTAAATAATCTACTATCTCATTAGGACTTTGTACAGCAGTAGCTCCATTTTCAATT
>CAZGHY010000020.1:0-13024 GCA_964526015.1 uncultured Gammaproteobacteria bacterium | reverse complement strand
ATGTTTTTGAAGGAGAGAGGATGACAGACACAAACACAAGACATTGTGTTAATTCTTTGTCTATTAAATTTGTTAAATCTGAAAATCCTCAATAATCTTATGTAGTTTATTTGTATTCCACTAGGAGGAAGTCGTTATTTTGAATTGGATTATCTAGTGCATCTGGAGTTTCAGTATTATTTATATAGAAATATAGTTTTCCGTTCTTATTTGTACAGAATGTTTGTTTTGTCCCTGTAACAAGGCAATTTTCATCCAGACTCATTGGTAGGGTTTTGAAAAAGTCTGACCATTTAATACCGGTTTTTTTAACTACTATCGTGTTTGGATTTTGTGATGTTACATAAACATCTTTGGATAGGTTGTGGTATTTAGAATCGGTGAAAATTCTAGTTGTTCCGTTTGTAATTATTTTAAACGTTGCTGATATTTCAACACTATTGTTTGTTGGAAGTGAAGATCGAGTAGGGCTGGAGACCATTTGCTGAGTTATAGATTTTGTGTTGTTTGAAAAATACCAAAAAATAATAACTGTAATTAAGACGATTATTCCAATTATGATTTTCTTCATTGGTCCTAGTATATATTACAGAGTGTGTTATGATGCATACAATGGGATATTTTAACAGAGACAGTAGCAATAGAAGTGGAAGAGATAACAGAGGTGGTGGACGAGGTTTTGGTGGGGGAAGAGACAGGGGTGGAAGAGACTCCAGACCAAGCTTCAGAAATGATGCACTTAGAGAAATGTTTAAAACAGTATGTAGTAACTGTGGAAAAGACTGTGAAGTACCATTTAAACCAACATCAGGAAAACCAGTTTATTGTTCAGACTGTTTTGAAACAATGGGTGGTAGAAGTGCAGATGGTGGAAGAAATGAGAGACCAGAAAGACGAGATAGACCATCTTTTGATAGACATCAAACACCAGCTCCAAGAGTAGACAATAGCAAACAATTAGATGATTTAAATAGAAAATTAGACAAAATTATTGAACTTTTAACACCTAAAGTTGCTGAAGTTTCAGTAGTAGAAGAAGTAAAAGTAAAAACTCCAAAAGTTAAAAAAGAAAAAGTTGTTAAAGAGATTGAAGTTACCCCTGAAGTTTAATATTCTCGTCAATTCTGTATTGTGTCATTTTTTCAATTAATTTAATTGGTAATTCTTCATCTAACTTAAACTGTGCAGTTCCTTTTGACGTTTTGTAAACAGAAAGTTCTTTTTTAAAATTGGTAATTCCTGATGGAGTAGGGTAAAAACCAATATGTGATTTATAACCTGCAAAGTGAACTAGATTTTTGCCATTTAGTTTAAAAGTTGGCATACCATAGCTAATTGTTTCAATTGCAGTAGGAGCTAATTTTTTGACCAGATTTCTTATCTCTTGAAGTTTAGATTGAACATCTTTGGGAAAAGTCTTTATATACTCATCAATATTTTTATAATTTTTCATTTAGTTGTAATGATGTCTACATTTGTAGATAGGTCAGGAGCTTAAACATTAAAATTGCAGGCCAGAATACTGCTTTTCCAATTCCCCATAAAACAGCTTCAATTCCTGAAACGTTTTGCAAAAAGTAAAAGAGTGCACCAATGACACCAAGACCATAAATTGCATTACCACTATTTCCACCACCATAATTGTGTGAGTGGTGTTTGTGATCACAACATTCTTCTATTTTTTGTTTTGTATTTTTCATTTTTTTAATATTTTTAAAAAGTAAAATTAATTACACCTCTCAAAGGCTGGAAGGTGTTTGTCTTTTGAAGCATTCATCAAGTTAGTAAATACAATTGTAATATCCTCATAATTTTCTACAGATGGTAAAAGTTTTTCTTGATATAGTTTGTAGTTTGCTATCTCTGCATCTACTCCTAGTTGGCAAGACAATTGAATCGTTGATGGAGAAGCAATCTTTCCTGTTTTATTTGTTGGAACTGCTAAACCATATTTGTCATAAATTGCCTTTAGAGATGCTATGTGTTGTTCTTCTGCACCTTTTATCATTGAAAATGGTCTAACTTGTCCAAACTTTGCAATTACTGCTTGGTAAACACTAAGTGCTTTGTATTCATCTGCAATTGCTTCATCAAGTGCCATTTTAACTTCAGAAGGAAGGGTTCCGGCAGGGTAATTAAGGTCTTGTACTGCCAAACAGTCATCAGCTAGACAATTATTCTTGGTAACATTTAAAGATTCTTGTCTTTTGCTTTGTGGATCATTCAAAAAGATAAATGCAATAAGTAGTAGTATTGCAACACCTGCAAGATACATTAAAAAGTTTGAAGATTGTTTAACCTCTTTAGCTTTACTCATGTATTTATAATATCACTTTTAACACCACTAAACACAATAGTTAAAACATTAATTTAGATCAGCTTAAAAATATTTGTTTTTAATGTTATAATTGGCCTTGTTCTTTTAATTTATAATCCTCGGTAGCTCAACGGCAGAGCAGGATCCTGTTAAGATCAAGGTTGCACGTTCGAATCGTGCCCGAGGAGCCAAGCTTGACGATCAGCGAAATTTAGGATCGTATTAAATGGTTTTTGGGCTTCAAATAGGACTTTTCTACCTTCTATCCTAGTGTTCGATAGTACAAGCTTCATAAGTTGTCGTTTTTCTTCCATTTCAGAACATTTGAATAAATCGTATGCTTTGTTTGCTATTTCTAGTACATATTTAGCCGTAACATAGTAATTGTCTTCGGCTTCTTGTAGCGTTGCAAGCCTGCCGTCAATATCAGCTAATTGGTTACGGAATAGTTTGTAATATCTGTCATATTCTTCGTTAGTAATTCAAGCTTAAAGATGAATTAGTAAAAGCGGGTGTGCTTCGTAATTGGCAAGATCAAGATTTTGATGAACTACCAAAAGGTAAAAAGCCTAAAGGTAATATTGTTTGGAAGAATATAAGTAAGTTCAAAGTGCCTAAAGAAATTACAAGAGAAGAAACATTAAGAGTAAAGGAAGAACTAAAATCTGGTAGATTTCCTAAAACGATTAACGACCTGAAATAGATAGTATCCCTATACGTAATTTACTATTTACCTAAAGTCTTTTATACTACTTCCATATGGAACCAGTTGACACTACATCACCCGAAATACAAAGGGGTGCTTTTTTTGAACAAATTGTTAAAGACCTAGAAAATAAAACGGGGGTTTCAGTTTACAGGGTACCGAGAGAGCACGAATTATCCAACCTTAGAGGTTATACAAATGATGATGATAGTTTTGAGGGTTTTCAAGAAAAGGTTGATTTGACTACTCACATACCTACTGAGTGCTTTACAGAGGACAAAACAGATGAGAAACGAATTTTAAATCGTGCTTGGGTTTTACTTCCAACAACTAAATCTCTAATTCAAGTTGAAGTTGGGAATATACAAATTGATGGTGGTAGCCACATAGTAACTCTTAGTACTTATCTTGTTGATCCTGTCAAGCCAGAGGCTGTTAACTATGACCAAAGAGCAAGTTTTCATCAAAGAGATTATATTACGGAAGATGATTATGAAGTTGAATTTAACAAAAGAAAAAGAGAGCTTCCAGTAGACGAAGCTGAAAGAGAAATTGCAATAAAATCAATTAAGTATACCTATTTAACAGACAGTAGGGATGCAACTATTTTAGCTAAAAGAGTGTCAAAGAAAGCAGACTAAAGCTTGGTTGTAGCAAAAAGAAGATTATTATTTAGATTAAAGCTTTTAAATACCGTTTGGATATTTTGAAAAGTAAATTCAAACTCTATTTCTCTGTTCATGAATGCGTTTATTAGTGGGAGCAGAGATTGTTTAACAGCTTGTCTGAAAAAAATGAAGGTAAGAATAACAAGGCCTCCCATTCCTGTCCTGTGGTTAGATACATGGTGCATACTTGACATGGCCGCTTCACTTATTAGTGCTGATGTTTCAAGAAGAGAAAACGCTGAGAAGATTCTCGATAAAATTATTTTACTTTCCAAAAAGAAAAAGCTGATTTGTCCTGAAGGTGATCAGTATATTGAAATTGGTGTTAGCAAGAATAAAAAGATTGTCGAAAAATCAAGACAAATTCAAGCACAAATGTCGTTAGGAATAGCCTTGAACATATATATAAGTGTTGAACATCTTCAGGTTCAACGTATGATGAAGGCTGTTATAGAAAAAAACTCAGAAGTTATATTTCCATGGAAAGACATATTTGTAGATGATCCAATTAAGATCATTGATCGGGACGATGAGTTTATTGTTTCTGTCCATATTCCCCAGTCTCAGAAGCAAATTGATAACCAGATATCTCTTCATAAATCTATTGCTAAAGATTGGGAAGCTCTCAGACAAGATGCTCGTATCAGCAAAAGAAGTTACGATGTTACTCTAGCTAATGAATTTAAAGGATATGCGGAAGCAATTGCTCATGTAATGGCAAACATCACTGCTAAAACTATTCATAGTTTACCTATCTCGTATGATGAATATATGCAAAGTATAAATATCGCTGGAAGTCCACTTTCGTGGTGGGAGCGTTATTCAGGCGATAAGGATGCTATAAAAAGTGTAATTAAATTTTATTCATCGGCCGAATATACCCAAATCCCATCGATAAATGTAGGGACAAAACTTCTTGCGGAACTCGTTTCTGGTAACGAAGTTGTGTCGTCGGGAGATGTAATGGATATCCATCACATATCTACAGTTCTACCTTATGCTAGCTATATCGTAGCGGATAAACGTATAATGAATAGGCTAAAAAGTAAGACAAATCTTTCAAAAGACTATCCAGCTAAACTATTGAAATGGACCGAAATATTACCTTTACTTGAGTCGTTAGACAATTGACTTGATTGATCGGATGATCAAACTGCTAAATTTCTGATATAGTTTTTATATGAAAGATATTACACTCCATTCTAAGTGGGTTATTAAGGCTCCACTTGTTGATGTTTTTAACATAATAACTGATTTTGAAAAATGGCCTGAGTATTTTCCAAAAGTTGCAGAATCTATAAAAGTTGTAAATCTTAAAGGAAATAAATTAGATATTGAGGCTACAGTTAAATCATTTGGTCAAAGTTTTCCAGTAAAAATGAAAACTGAGATATTACCCAATAAAGGATTTGTCTCTGATAATGAAAGTCCTAAATTTGGAACTTCAGGACATGAAGAACTATTACTTTCGAAACATCTTGATGGAACAACAATTGATTACACCTATGAGGTTTCTATTCATAAACCATGGCTTCGTATAATTGCTAGACCTCTTATTGGTTGGTTTTCTATGAAATATTGGGAAAAAGCTGTAATTGATAACTTAAGAAAAAGACTTGAGAAATAAGAATTAGTCGTGTCTTTATAATGTGTTAAACTAAATAATGAGTAAACTAATTACATGCATCTGGTTTGCAAACAATAACGGGGAAGAGGCTGCAACCTACTATATAGATACTTTTAATTCTGCGCCTGGTGAACACACTGCAAAAATTGGAGATATCACAAAAGCACCAAAAGCATCTGCGGAAATCTCCGGTATACCAGAAGGATCTGTCATGACAGCAGAATGTGAAATTGATGGAACAAGTTTTATGTTTCTTAACGGCGGACCTGTTGAACAGTTTAAACTTAATGGTGCAACTTCATATATTGTTGAATGTGAGACACAAGAAGAAATTGATTTCTTTTGGGAAAAATTATCAAGCGTTCCAGAGGCAGAACAATGCGGCTGGTGCACAGATAAATTTGGTCTAACTTGGCAGGTAGTTCCAAGAATTTTAGATGAAATGATGAGAAATCCTGAGAAAGCAGAGGCAGTAACTGAAGTTTTTATGCCAATGAAAAAGCTTGATCTTGAAGCAATACGAAAAGCTGGTCAAAAAAATTAAACTCTTCAGATAGGTTACAATAATATTATGTTTTCTCTAGAATATTTGCGTCAGTTTAGGATTGGACCCTTTACTATTTTTGATACAGTTTCTGCATATCTTGGAGTATTTCTTTTGGTACCGATTCTTTCATGGTTATTTTCAAAAGTTAATCTAAAAATACCTGTTGTTTCTTGGGTTTGGTTGACCATGCCAATATCTGTTCTTTTCCATGTTCTTTTTAGTCAATCTACTCCTGTAGTTAAAATTTTATCTGATCCTAATCAGCCACAATTTTATATTGTACTTTTAACGCTTTTAATTATGGTTTACATGGGTTTTAAAAAAATTAGTATCATAAGATAAATGAATGTAATTATTTCAGATGGAGTAGTTCATAAAGTACCTGAAGATTTAAACGAAGCTTTATCTTCAGACTCAAAAGCACTTACCTTATGGGAGAGTTTAACCCCACTTGCTCGTAATGAGTGGATCTGTTGGGTAACACTGGTAAAAAAAGAAGAAACAAGAACTCATCATATTAAACGATTGGTAAATGAAATTAAAGAAGGAAAGAGAAGACCATGTTGTTGGATAGGTTGTATTCATAGAACTGACAAGGAGTTAAGCCCTTCTATAAAAGGAATACTGAGTAAACAAAATAAAAATAAATCTTCAAAATAGCCAGTACCTAAGCATCTTAAATAAGATATAATTCTATAGTGAAAAATATATTTAAGATCTTCAAAATAAGTAAACCACAACATAAGTGGATTGCGGTTGCTTGTGTTTTAATTACTATTCAAGCGGTATTACAGCAAGCTTCTCCTGTTACTTTAAAGTATGTAATTGATGAACTTTCAAAACAGATTTCTACAAGTACAGGTAACTATCAAACAGTCACTTATCTTTTTGGTTTGATCTTGGTAATTAATTTATCAGTTGCAATCTTAAACTCAGTAAATCAAAGAATCGGTGATTTTATAGCATCTCGCTTGGGACGTTTTCTAACTGAAATATTTTATAAAAAGATATTTACACTCCCACAAAGTTATTTTGATGGTGAGATATCAGGAAAAATTGTTAACCAGTTAAATAGAGGAATAAACTCCATTCGCGACTTCGTAAATGGTGCAACTAATTTTATAATCCCTGCATTATTACAAACTATTTTTGGAGTGTCCGTTCTTGCATATTTTGATTTAACAGTTGGTCTTTTGGCACTATCAGTTTTTCCTGTTTATATTTACATAACTGCATATTCAACAAAGAGATGGGGTAAGATCCAAGAGGAAAAAAATGTATACGAAGATGGCGTAAGAGGGCGAATACAGGAGGTTATTAATAATATCAGATTAGTCAAAACATACAACACTCAAAAGAGAGAATGGGAATATGTATCTTCTAATTTTGGAATAATAAATAAACTATATGATAAACAGTCTAACAACTATCATATCTTAAACTTCATCCGTGAGTTTGGCTTGGAAGTAGTTTTGGTTATTATTCTTTACTTAATTTTTAATAGAACTTTCTACGGAGATCTGACATTGGGAGAAATGATATTAATTATCCAGCTATTGAATCAGCTAAGATGGCCTTTGTTTGCAATGAGTTATATTCTAGAGCAAGTTCAAAGAGCAGAAGCAGATAGTAAAACATTCTTTGAACTTTTAGATCTAAAATCAACTGAAAAGTATGAAGTTAATTCTGTGCAAGCATTATCTAAAAAGCCAGCAATTACTTTTAAGAATGTAAACTTTGCATATCAGGATGGGAGCGAAGTTTTAAAAGATTTAAATCTTGATTTAAAGTCAGGTGAAACAATTGCATTAGTAGGACATTCTGGTGCAGGTAAAACGACTCTAATTAACTTAATTCTTAAACTATATGAACCAACATCCGGAAACATCAGTCTAAGTAGTAAAAAGTACTCTACAACATCCCATGCTTGGATTAGAAGCCACATGGCGTTGGTGTTCCAAGATACAGAGCTCTTCTCATCAAACATACGTGATAATGTCTCATATGGTCTTCAAAATGTTTCTGACAAACAGATAATTGATGCATTAAAACAAGCTAATGCATATGAGTTTGTACAAAAGTTTACGAGCGGGCTCGATGAACAAATAGGAGAAAGAGGTGTGAAACTCTCAGGTGGTCAAAAACAAAGAATACAAATAGCTCGTGCAATTTTACAAAATAAACCAATTTTAATTCTTGATGAAGCAACTAGTTCACTTGATTCAAAATCTGAAAGTTTGGTCCAAGATGCATTAGAAAAATTATTTAAAAACAGATTAACAATTATCATTGCTCATAGATTTTCAACAATTCAAAATGCAGATAGAATTATTGTTTTAGACAATGGAACAATTGTAGGGGATGATACACCTCAAAAACTTGCAAAGAAAAAAGGTTTGTATCAAGAACTTCTTCAATACCAAATTGCAGGAAATAAAAAACTACTTTCTAAGTATGAATTAAGATAAATTATAAGTATGAAAGAAATTAAAAAACTAGAAGCAAGAATTATAAAAATTGAAGAGAGAAACAAAAAAGTAGAGTTAGACAAAATTTGGGAGACTTCTAAAACTAGAAAGCTGTTAATAGTAATTTTTACTTATCTATCAATTGCACTGTATTTTAAATACGTTTTAAATGTAAATCCTTGGATTAATGCAATTGTTCCAACTGTTGGTTTTTTGCTTTCGACAGTTAGTTTACCAATCTTTAAAAAGTTATGGGAGAAAACCAAAAAATAATTTTATGGATAAAAAAGATATTTACGAATTTTTAAAATCAAGAGATTGTTGTGTCTTGTCTACCTCAGATAATGATAAATCTCAGAGCGCATTAATGGGTTTTGGAATAAGTGAGGATTTAGATTTTGTTTTTGGGACATCTAACAAGTCTAGAAAATATAATAACGTAGTAAATAATAGTAACGTATCAATTGTTGTTGGTTTTGATCAAGGCAAAACTGTCCAGTGTGAAGGCAATGTAGAATTTTTAGAAGGTGAAGAATTAGACAAATATAAAAATATATACTTTACACTTAGACCTTCAGTTAAGAAATATGAAACATTACCGGATCAAGTTTATTTCAAAGTTAAATTAAATTGGTTGAGATATACAGATGTTACAAAACATCCTTGGGATGTAACCGAAATCAATTTTTGATATTATATAAAATATGAAAACAATACTTGTTGATGCTGTCGGGGTTTTTGTATCTGAAGATGGAGTTGTAGACACTAATCTGTTTAGTCTTCTTGAAAAGTATACAAACAAAAAGATAATTCTCACGAATGCCGATTATGAAGATACAAATAAATATAATTTAAACAATTTGCCATATGAGGTGTTTACCTTAAAACACAATCCAGATAAGGTCGATCCTGATTACTTTCAAAAAATGCTTGAACACTTTGGATTAAAAGCTGATGGCTGTGTTTATTTTGAACATAGTCCAGAGGCAGTTAAGAGCGCAGAATCTGTTGGGATATTAACTCATTACTATGATGAACAAAAAAGAGATTTAGATTCATTGAAAAATTTCTTAGATTCAAACTTATAAACTTCATATTTTATTTTCTGCAAAAGGTATATATTTATATATAGACTAGGGGGTGATTATTTAATGAAAACTGCTCACATGGTCGCATATATACTTCTCTGGGTTGGAGGACTTAATTGGGGTTTAGTTGGTCTTTTCCAATTTGATTTAGTTCAAGCTTTACTTGGTGGAATGCCAGCCCTTGCAAACCTTGTTTATGTCTTAGTAGGTGTTTCTGCTGTTTATACAGCATCTACACATATGGGAGAATGCAAAGTTTGTAGTGCAAAGAAGTAAGTTAGATTGTCCGCTCTAATTTAAACGAAGCTGTTAGGGCGGATGACCTTTTTAGTTTGTTAATTATATTATTAAACATTACTTCATAAATAATAAATCCAAGCGGGACAAAGAAGAGGGTACTGGTTAATTGGTATTTTAAGAATGGTAGTCCATTAATATACGAATGTAGTAACCCTAGCGCTGTGTTTGGATACATTCCCCATGAATCAAATGCCCATACTCCAAAATTAGTCCAGAAGAAGAAAAATAAATTTGATGAAATTCCAGCTAGTGTGCCTGACAAAATAATATTTGTTTTTATTTTTTTGAATATGCTAATAGCTAAAATTGGAAGAACAAATCCGCTCCAAGTGAACAAAAATATATTGGAATTTCCAATAATAATGTCAGATCCTGCCAATACACCAACAGTTAATAGAATTGTTGTTTTTCTGTCTAAATAAAAAGCAGAAAGAATTGTAGCCAGTGTGACTAATTCAAGGTTTGGACCAAGATCAAACCAAACTCTTTCAATGAAGGCTAAAATAAATAATGAATAGAGGGATATCTTTTTGGTCATAGTTTTGGAATTTCATAGATCCATTTAACTTTGTCTCCATTTTTTAATTTCATCTGATCGGCTGCTACTTGGCCAGATTCATCGTTTACATAATAAATCCATGATTTTTTAGCTGTTGATTCAAACTCTCCAATTTTTTCAACAAATACACCAAAATCATACTGTTTAACTTGCAGATTAATTTTTTCTTTCTCTGCAGTAGTTTTTAAAATTGAAAAGACAGTATCTTCAGAATTTGCAGTTAAGTTAAAATTTTTGATTTCGTTGTCTCCAAAATCAATAATTAGATCAACTTTGGACTCAGCGGTAGCTTGATTGCCGTTTGGAGTAACAGATTGATTTTCAGTATTTATATTTCTATAGTAAAAAAAACCCGCTAAAAGCAAAGCAGAAATAACTAGTAATGTATATTTATTCTTCATCTAGGTCATTTAACGATATGATACAATTTTTGTAAAGTAGGAATATGAATATCAAAGAAACAATCCAAAACAAAGGGGATTATATTCGTGATATTGTCCTTTCTGCCAATGATGGAATCGTCACAACTTTTGCAGTTGTTGCAGGTTCACTTGGAGCCTCACTTTCTCCTTCTGTCGTTGTTATCCTTGGGCTTGCTAATTTGTTTGCAGATGGATTATCAATGTCCACAGGTTCATATCTAGGTGTTAAGTCTGAAATAGAGTATGAACAAAGTGAGGGTAAAAAGGTAAAGATTGGAACAAGGCCATTGAAGAACGGTTTAGTTTCCTTCTTTTCCTTTGGTATCGCTGGCTTTATACCGTTAGTATCTTTTGTTTTTAAGTTTGACAATGCAGTTTTAATTTCAAGTGTCTTGGTTGCTCTATCGCTAATTGTTGTGGGAATTTTTAGGGGGATTGTATCAAGTAAACATATAATACGTACTGCATTTGAGAATTTATTAATTGGTGGAGCTTCAGCAGTTGTTGCCTTTTACGTTGGTGAAATGGCAAAAAGATACCTAATTTAATCGGTAAACACAGAATAGGGGGTGGTAAATATATGGCAAAGAAAAATAATATGGATTATTCGAAATACTTAATGATGGGTTCAGGTGCTGCTATCTTGTTTTCTGCAATTGGATATTTGGGATATGATTTTTGGTTAGCATCAACACAATGGTTGTTGGTCTCTGCGGTAATGGCAATGTTTGGGGTATATACGAAGCTGAATAAGTAACCCTGTGAGGCTAGCGGTAATCATGCGTTAAATATGCGGAGAAATAATAAAGAGAAACAAGACTGTCCTGTTTGTGGAAATGAAGAACCATAGTTGCACTATTGGGTTCTGCTCACTAAAATCGGAAATTTGAGTGATAAAATTGGAATTGTGGCTGGTAGTAAAGATGCAATCTGTACTAATTGTGGCTTCAAAGATCCCTGTTGTGAATAATTATTGTTTCTTTGTTCTTGCTTTATTGACATTCAATTTTTTCTAGAGTATTCTGACCTCAAGCATGAACTACAACAAAAAAGATATAATCACTGGTTTGGTGGTTATATTAGTAATAATTGGAGGAGTTTACCTTTTTAAATATCTTAAAAAAGATAAAGTAGTATTACCAATTTCTTCTCCTGCTTCATATGAATTTCAAAAAGACTTTGAAGATACGTTTAAATTAGATATTCCTGATAATGAAAATTCCATTGAATTAAAAGATGTATCAGGAGGGGATAGTAGGGGTATTGCAACTGAGAATGAAATACTAGTTGATGCAAATGATCCTGAATCAGGATTTTATCAAGCATGGATAGAAAAAGATGGTGTCTTAACTTCACTTGGTAAACTTACAATAGCCAAAGGAGGGTGGCTGATTGAATACAGTATGCCAAACATCGTAGAAAATTCAAAAGTTGTAGTTAGTTTGGAAATTAATAACGATAATAAGATTGAAAAGAGAATCCTTGAAGGTTCTTTCTAATTTTGCTTCAATGGTTTAATATTAGTCTTAGACAATGAAAAAGTTTATACTGTTTTTTGTACTTTCACTTCTTTTTATTTCTTTCGGTGCATTTTTACTTAATGCATTTAACCTTCAAAAAAACTATTTTGATTCTAAAAACAAAACTAGCAACGATAAAACAACTGATGAAGCTAATGAAGCTGTACAGGTTGATTCATATTATATCGATTACAAAAAAGAGGACTATGAGAAAGCCATAGCTGAAAAGCGTGTTTTGGTTTTATATTTTACTTCAAACTGGTGTGAAGAATGTAAAACCCAGGACTTATTAAACACAGAAGTTTTTGTAGATATAGCACAGTATGGTGTAGTTGGTTTAAGGGTACACATTTTAGATTCAGAAACGACAATCGAAACGGACGCGCTAGCTAAAAAGTATGATGTTTCCAAAGAGCAAACATTTGTAATAATTGATACAAACGGTGTCACTCGATTTAAATATGTTGGAACAATAACAAAAGAACTATTAAGTCAAAAGATTTTGGAGGTGAGTAATAAATGAAAATAAAATTATTTTCTACAACATCCTGCCCATACTGCAAAATGTTAAAGGATTATTTTGCATCCAAGAATTTATCTTTTGAAGAAAAACTTGTTGATCAAGACGAAACAGCTAAGAATGAAATGTCACAAGTTTCCAGTGGGTTTTTAGGTGTTCCATTTACAGTTGTAACAAAAGATAATGGAGAAGTTGTAACCGTTATCGGTTTTGACAAGGGTAAATTAGAACAAGTATTAGCATGATATTTCTCAATTATAAGCAAAGCTTGAAACTCAAAAA
>CAZGHY010000019.1:1839-14348 GCA_964526015.1 uncultured Gammaproteobacteria bacterium | reverse complement strand
AACATTGATGCAAAAATTAAAAATGCTCCTCCTCCTAAAGTAGATTTTGAAAAACTTTTAATCTTATTTAAACCAGTAAATCCAAATTCTCTTAGCCCTGCAAACTCCAATTTTAAAAACAATTTCTTTTTATCTTTTTTAACTAATCCATGTATTGTCTTTTCCCAATAATGAGGTTTTGTGAATAACTGCCAAAATGCCATACAAGCAGCAACACTAGTAAAGAACCAATAAAGTGGAACTAAAAATACATATTTAATTAACTGATACTGTCCATGTTTTGCAGTACCAATCATGTAGTAATAGACATATAAAAAGTTTCCAAAAATGGCAGAGGTTATAGCCATATAGAAAATTGCAGAAGGATAAAGAGCTTCAATTTGAGGTCCAACAAATTGGTAAAGTAAAAAGTATGATAAGGTTAATAGCCAAAGAATTGGGTTGATTATCATAAAGGTCATACGAAGACCTGCAACTAATTGGAAAATAACAAAATGGCCTCTAAATTTCTTAGCAAGGTCAATTGGGTTTCTCATATGTACTAAGTAAGTTTGCAAATATCCTTTAATCCATCTACTTCTTTGTCTTATCCAGTTTTTCAAATTACTATTTGCCTCTTCATAGGTCATAGAATCTATAATTGCTGTTTTCCCGCCTGCCCTAAAAAGTCTAACTCCTAAATCTGCATCTTCTGTAACATTGAATGGATCCCAACCTTCAAATTTGTTTAAATCTGCAGTCCTAAAGTGATTGCTTGTACCACCTAGAGGAATAAAAGTATTAACAGTTTGAAGTGCAGGAAGCATAACATCAAACCAAAGACTGTATTCGGTAGTAAACAATCTTGTTAACCAATTTTGGTTTGGGTTGTGATAATTTAATTTTGCTTGCAAACAAGAATAACCACTTCCAAGCTTTCTAAAGCCTAAAACAGCTTTTTTAAGTTGATCTGGGTCTGGGATATCTTCTGCGTCATAAATAACAACATATTCGCCAGTTGAATGTGCAAGACCGTAATTACATGCTTTTGGTTTTGTCTTTGGGAATGAATGAGGAACAACTAAAACCTTAAAGTGACTCTCTAGTTTTAAATCTTTTGCTTTTTTAATTGTTTCCGTATCGTCTTCTTCAAGTAAAAGAAGTACTTCAAGTTTTGATTTTGGATAATCAAGTCTATCAATCGACTCGACAAATTGAGGCAGGACATTAGCCTCTTTATACATCGGACAAAGAATTGTATAAACAGGGAGATCTTTGTCTTTGATTGATTCTAAATCTTCTTCTTTAAAATTTAATTCCGGTGGAAAATGTAAACTCTTTAAAACCAAATACAAATTGAAAAATACATCAGCAAAATATATTGTAGAGAGAACTGCAACAAACCCAATTAAAGTACTTTTGGTATACAAAAAAAGAAGAACTGAGAATAATGCAAAAATGGAAAGTATAAATACTTTTTGAAACCTAGTAAAAGTTACTATAGCAGAATTAGTATGGTTCAGTGTTGTATGTGTTAAAAACTTCTTTTTCTTATAAATTACTCCTGCACCAAGCATGTTTTCTAAATTTTCAGGTTTTAAATGATATACTTTTTTTGGATAAATTTTCTGTTTAATCGCACCGCCTAATATCTGAAGAGTAGCTTTAAACAGGTTTACTTTTGAACTACCATTTTCCCTAATTGTAAATGGTATATCGACAGATCCAATTTCAAAACCCAACTCTTTAGCAGTATGTAAAACAGGGACATCTATTGACCAAGGATAAACATGTCTTAAATCTAAATGATCAATTATCTCTCTTTTTATAATCTTAAGCCCAGATTGCGTATCTCTAGACAATCCAGTTATTAAATTACCTACGACAAACCTACCAATTTTAGATATTGCAGATCTAACTCTACCAACATTCTGATAGACTCTATTTCCTACTACCACACCCAAGTTGTTTTCATTTGCCAATTTAAACATCTCCGGTATAGCCTCTGGAGGGTATTGCAAGTCACCATCAATCATGGCAACGTAATTTGTAGTTGATATTTTAAATCCCTCCAATAAAGAATAAGCTTTACCTTTTTTACCAACCTTTGATTTAAATATTAGTGGATATTTTTTAGACAACTTCTTTAGAATCTCTAAAGAACCATCTGATGAACGATCGTCAATTACTATAATCCTGAATCCGATTTTAGATTTGGAAAAACTGGAACTGATGCGATTACATAGATTCTCTAAATTTTCTGACTCATTCAATACTGGAATAACAATATCTATTTTGTTCATATTTATTACATAAAAGACACCATAAAAATGGTGTCTTGAACCTGCTGTTGCAAGCTATGGGATTATATAGTATTGAAGTTAAAACATCAACCTTTAATCGTATTTAATTTAAAATCCCATTTTTCCAAAAAAACTAAAATTTTACTTGGCATTTTGTCTATCTGATTAATTATTCCATATATAAATAAAGATGCACCAAATGTATCAATTAAAACATCTGTAAACTTAGGTCCTCTACCTGGAGTGAAACTTTGATGGAATTCATCCGTTAAGCCATATAAAAAAGCTATTAGAACAGAAAAAAACATCGATCTGCTTTTAGTAATACCACTGTTAATTAAAGCTCTATATAAAAGAGTTGAGAGTATTCCATATTCAACAACATGAGCTGTCTTTTTTATCAAAAAGTCGCCAAGATAAAAATCTGTTGTAGTTGTTGTAGGAAAGCTTGAGAATGTAAATATTACACCAGCCCATAGAAACACAGGAAACCACAATCTAGTCAATTTTTTGAAGTTTTTCTCAATCATTATTGTGCTTCACATTATATAACATATATCCAACATAACCCAAGCAACAAACGCCTAAGAACATGAAAATAATTGCTATCATTGGAGTTTTTTTGGTATATGTTACCCCTGCTACTTGACCAGTAGGCTCAGGATAAATTTTGTTATCACCAGATGAGTTGTTTAAACTTTCATTGTTACCATCTGCTTCTGGTTCATTTGTTTCTTCAGGATCTGAAGTTGCTGTAGGGCTTGGTTTTGGAGTTGAAGTTTTAGTTGGTAACGGTTTTGATGTGGGTTGAGGTGTAATTGTTTTTATTGGTGTAGGTGTCAACGTTACAGTTGCAGTTGGGAGAGAAGTTGCTGTTTGTGTTGGAACTATAGTTGGTTCAGGAGTTGGGTCTGGGTTTTGCAACCCTTGAGTTATCTGATCAATAGTTTGAAATGACCCCGAACCATTAGGAACACGGGCATAGCTCTTACTTCCAATATTGTCTCCATATGTTACAGGTCCTAAATTAAAATCAGGACATTCTAACAAAACAGTATCCGAGCTAGAGTTATTTAAATAACTTCCATCCGTTGTGATTACTTTATAAATATCAGATTCTGAAAAGTTATCTGTTACTGTTAATGTTTTCTTTTGTGACTTAGTATCTTGAAAATATATTATGCAGTTTTCCAAAACAACAGCTCCGCTTGAAATTTTATACAATTCCACCCATTCACCAGAAGGGTTAATTTCATTTATTACAACTTGTGCATTTACAGTCTTAACTTTGAATAAAAAAATAAAAACAAATAAGAACAATATATATTTAAGTTTATATTGAGTAGATTCTCTACTGTACATGTAAGTAAAAACTTATAACATTGTCTGCATGTTCAATGTAGACTATATTAATTGTACTACTTCCACACTTTTCTGAAGACTTAAAAAGATTACCATCTGCAGGAGCTTTTATTACATCTGAACTTGATGAATTCAAATCAAACCCTGTATGTATTCCTCCTGAATACGAATATCTCCAAGACCATGGAGTATGTCCGTAATGCTGAGTCATTCTAATAGGGTCACTCAACGGCCACTGCCAGTTACCTGAGCCAACACTTGTTGTTCCACCTTTTTCTTCATCTTGAATCGTTTTATTTTGCAAATATGGAGCAGGATCAACCCATGTGTTATTTTTTCTAACTTCAAAATGTAAATGTTTACCTGTCGAACAACTTGGATATCCAGAATTACCAACCATAGCAATTGGATCTCCAGCTTTTACAGGTCCTACTTTCACACCGCTCACCAAAGCCTTCTCTATTGCAGCCTTTTCTGCTAATGCTTGCGATAAAAGCGATTGGTATCTTTTCTCATCGTTTTTTGTTTGGTCAAGTAATTCTTTTTTAGCATTCTTTTGAGTATTTAATTGTTTCTGTTGTATTTCTAATTGTTTTTGAAGATCCTCTTGATCAACTATTTCAGATTCATAATTAGACTGTGCTTTCTGTAATCGCTCTAATAAATTTCGATCACCTTCTTGAATTTTTTTAAGATAAGACAGTCTGCTGTAGGCGTCACTTAAATTATCCGAAGAAACTAGTAAAGTAATAGGATCGTCCAACCTTGTCATTTTATAAGTTTCAACTGCTCTTTCAGAAAAAGCATTTGAAAGCAATTCTACCGATCCTACAATCTGATCGATCCTACCAGATAATAAATCTATCTGGTCTTCTGTCTTTTCTATTTTTAAAGTCGTCAATTTAATTTGAGAATCATATTGCGAAATTTGGCTAGATAAAGTTCTACCTGAATCCTTCAATTTTGATAAGTTATTCTCATAACAAGTGATCCTTTGATTTACATCACCATTGCAATCCTCAGCATTTACTTGAGATGCAAAAATCAATAACGCCACAAAGAAGAAGGATGTAAACAAACCTCTAATCATCTTGTTTTTTTAAGTGATCTTTTAACAGCGAATAAACTACCAGTTAGCGCAATCACAAAACCAACTAGTAATTCTGCTAACAAAATATAAATAAACAATACAAAAAAATCTATTGGATTCTTAGGAAGAACTGGTATAGAACCAAAATAATTCAAAATATTAGGTGATATGTACAACCACAACATAAACGACAACATCCAACCAATAATTACACCTACCAAAGAATAAATAACACCTTCAATAACAATAGGTTTACTTATAAAACTTGTTGTTGCTCCAATTAAACTTAATATTTCAATTTCTGATTTTCTAGATGAAAGTCTCATGCTAATAATTACAAGAAGTACGAGAAAAGATGTGACACCCAAAACACCTGCGAACACTATTCCCCCAACCCTTAAATAATAACTTATTGATTTAAGTTTCCTAACTACTTCACCAAGTGATTTTTCACCACCAACGTTTGCAGTAAATCCTACTTGATCTACAACTAAATTATCTTTTACATCTGAAATAACAGATTCTGCTAGTTTTAAATCTGTGACTGAAAATTCAAACGAAGCTGGAAAAATAGATGGGCTAACCAATTCGGATAATAAAGGGTTATCTTCTGTCGCTTTTTTATAAATTTCCAAAGCATTTTCCTTAGAAACATATTTAACATCTTTAATCCTACTATCAGTACCCAACTTCGACAAAAATAAGTCAACATTCTCTTTAGTCGAATCATTCTTGATAAAGGCGATAATTTGAGGCCTTGTTTCAAAATATGAAAGCATTTTCTCTGATGAATAAATCAATATCGAAACTGTTGTTGCAACAAAAAAAGTCAAAGATAAAACAAAAATTGCAGAAATTGCCTGAAAAGGAGATCTTCTTATGGAATCAACTGCTGTTTTAGAGTGTATATTTTTCATTTCTCGGTTACCTTTCCATTTTCTATCTTAATCACGCGGTGCTTTGCATGCTTTATAATACCCTCATGATGTGTAGCCATAATTATTGTCTTACCTTCTTTATTTATTTTTTCTAAAAGCTCCATAATCCCTTCTGCCGTTTTCCAATCTAAATTTCCTGTTGGTTCATCGGCTAATATCAATTTTGGATTTACAACAAGTGCCCTAGCCAACGAAACCCGTTGTAACTCCCCACCAGAAAGCTGTGACGGAAACAATTTATATCTAGAATTTAAACCTACGAGTTTAAGGACATGTACGACTCTTTCATTCCATTCTTCTTGAGGTATTGATGATACCGCTAAAGCTACAGCAACATTCTCTGAAACTGTACGCTCCGGTAGGACCTTAAAATCTTGAAAGACAACACCCATTTGTTGTCTTAAAATTGGTATTTCTTTATCAGAAAGATGAGTAATATCGTCAGAATTAAAAAATATTTTTCCTGAATCTGGCATATACTCCTTTATAATTAACTTTAATATTGTAGTTTTACCTGCTCCTGAAGGTCCGGTTAAAAAAACAAACTCTCCATCTTTTATTGAAAAACTTGCCCCATCTAATGATTTAATTTTTCCAAATGACTTTGAAACGTTTTGGAATGCAATCATTATTTTTCCTCCAAAACTTTTATTTTTCCAACATCAATTAACCAACCAGCTTTTTTTCCAGACATTGTTTCTCCCCATATTTGAACTTTCTTACCAACAAAAGTAGATAAATCAACTGAAGTTGACGTCAAATATGCATACTGAGATGGACCAGAACCTCTAACTAGATGATAATTACCCTCTCCACCAATTCCACCTTCCTCTAACACACCATCTGTCGTAGTTGAAAATTTCGACTCATCTGAAATGCCAGCCTCTTTTTCAGAAACGATAACAGCATTATCAAATTTATTGAACCCTGAAGAAGAATTTCGACCAACTCCGGATAGTAAATATCCAGTGCCTATTCCTGCAAGTACAATAATAATTGAAATTATTGCTAAATATAAGTTATTGTTTGACGTTTTAGGAGTTTCAAGCTTACGAACAATTGTATTCTGAACAGGATTTAATGTCTCTTGCATACAATAAAATTACCATAATTGAACCATGCAAGCAAGGGGAGGGATTAAGTATGGATGTTAAATCACAGCAGCTGTTTCATCAAGTGGTGGATTAATAATTGATCCTATTTTATCCAGTGCTAATTTTAGATCATTTTTAGTATCTGTTGTCATAATATATGTAAGACCTGCAACGCAACCTGCCAACAGATCAATCCCCGGATGATCAACATAATTAGATTTTGAAGATAGCTCATGCCACAAATTCAAACCCATAACTATGATTGGAGTCATTCTTATTGCAAACTGAGTCATGGGTCTAACCACATCTCCATTTCCCATTTCTCTATTCACTAACTCACCCAACAAAAAAACGATCTCATTGAATGCATCAATGTCAACGGATATATAAACGAAGTTAAATAGTCAGGACTATGCAACATGTCAGATATATTGACTAAATCATTCGGTCTATTATAAACATTTTCTTGAATTTCGTAGGCAATCTTTGAGACAATCCCCCCCCGCAACAAACATCGTAGTTGATTTAATTGAATCACTAATTAATTTGTCCATCTTTTACAACTTCAATTTTAACTCTGCTTCAATAAATTCATCAAGCTCACCATCCAAAACACTATCTGGATTGCCTGACTCAACTTCAGTCCTCAAGTCCTTGACCATTTTGTAAGGATGAAGTACATAAGAACGGATCTGGTTGCCCCAGCTTGCTGGTTTATATTCTCCTTTTATATCTTTTATATTGTTCTTTTCCATTTCTTGCTGTCTTAACCATAACTTGGCACGGAGTAGACCTAATGCAATCTTTCTATTTTGTTCCTGAAATCTCTCAGTTCTTGCAGTTACCACTATTCCTGTTGGTAAATGAGTGAGCCTTACTGCGGTTGATACTTTATTAACATTTTGCCCTCCATGTCCACCCGCACGTGTAAATTGCCAATCAAGCTCATCATCTTTGATGACAATATCTGGCAAATCTGACGCTTCGAGATCTGGTAACACCTCAACAAGTGCAAACGATGTTTGTCTTAAATCATTTGCATTAAATGGTGACTGGCGGACTAATCTATGTGTACCAGCTTCACCTTTCAAATACCCGTATGCATACCTACCTTTAATCTCAAATGTGACACTTTTTAAACCTGCCTCTTCGCCTTGCGTAGAATCGAGCGTCTCTGTGACAAAACCTTTTCTCTCACAATACCTAATATACATACGGAACAACATCGAGGTCCAATCCATAGCCTCTGTACCGCCTTGACCTGCATGAATTGTTACTATTGTATTTTTATTGTCATACGAGCCAGAAAGATAAGACTTAAGTTCAAGTTTTGCAATTAATCTTGCTAATTTACCTAGCTCATCATCATCCTGAACCTCATTAAGAATCTCAAGTGTATCTGAAACATCTTTTATTTCAGATAGTTCATCCTTTAGATTAGAAAGATTCTGAAGTATTGATTTTGCATTATTCTGATCATCCCAAAGATGTGGATCGACAGAAAGTGTTTCAAGTTCTTTTAACTCCAATTCTTTTTTAGGAATATCTAGGACTTCTTTTAAAGTCCTCATTTTCTCGTTTAAATCTTCAATCTTTACTACATCTGGATTAATCATATATAAATACTATGGAGTGCATATTATAGACTTAATTTTAGTAATTTCACTAGGTGGTAAACTCTGCATCAGCACAATTGTATCCCTCGCAGTTGGATTCTGGGTCGTAACACCCAACACATTTGTTAATTTTTGCTTACCTAAATCAAGTGCAGTACTAAATGGTTTAGGGGGATTGTCCCATCCGAATACAGATGTTAAAAACGTATGCCCACTTAATAATAAAAAACCTTCAAGAAGTATTGTAAACAAAAAACCAAAAAATAAGCCTACAAGACCTCCCTTCATAGACCATTTAACAAAATGCTGTCTAAATTGAGCCAAACTTACAACAAGCAGAAAAATTAGCACAATTACTGCACCAGCTTGGATATAAGTTGGAGCAACAGAAAAATTATCAAACAGAGTAACAATTTTTAACCAAAGTAATTGAATACCGTCCATCAATAATAATTATATACTAATTTGATTTTGGTGACGCAGAAGGGCTAGCTGTAGAGGATGATTTTGGACTAGCAGTTGCTTTAGAACTAGTGCTAGCACTTGGGGTGGCTGTAGTTTTAACTGATGTACCAGAACCACTTCGAAGTCCGGTTACAATTAATATATCGTTTTCTAAAGTACTTGAAGTTGATATATTAACTTTTTTGTAAAAAGACTCTAATTCTTTTTTAATTTCATCTTGAATTTGTTGAGATAAAGTCTTTTTAAAAGTAATTGTTGTTTCAGTATTATCAGTTGAATCTGCGTTTCCAACTGTAACCTCAGTATAACCAATTGTTTTTAATTTATCTTGCAATAATTTTGCCTCTCCTGTTATACCTGTACCATTCTTTATTTCGATAGTTACAGTTTCCTTTTTAACTGGAGCTGGTGTTTTGGTTGGTGCTGGAGTAGGAATTTCTTTTTCTTCAATTGGAACAACACCAAAAGACGGTGTCGGTGTTGCAATTGGATCACTTGCCGATTTTGTAAAAAAGTATATACCTGCCCCACCAACAATTAATAACAATATGAATATTATTACCCACCTTGATCCATTGTTCTTCTGTTTAATATTTGTTGATGAAGTTTGGGCAACATATTGACCTAGCTGTTCTGTTTGTGCTTGGGGTGTAGTTTCTTCCATGTCTGTCGGCCGAGTATAACCAAACTCTTAGGCACTTGTCAACCCCTTAGCTCTTAATCGATCCATTAATTGCGAATAAAATTTCAAATTATGTATTGTTAGCAACCTACCAGCCGTCTGATCTTTCAGCTTAAAAAGGTAGGCCAAATAACTTCTGCTGTATCGCAAACATGTTTGACATTTACATTTTTTATCAAGAGGTTCGTCTTGATTAAGCATTTTTGATTTTTTAATATCTATATATTCATAATCAAAAGAATTATTTTTAAACACATAAGCCCTACCATGTCTAGCATCTCTCGTTGGTAATACACAATCAAATATTGTGTATCCCATTTCGTAAAGGCTAACAATATCTTTAGGCATACCTATGCCAAGTCCATAAAGTAAATAATTTTTAGGTGTATTTTCAGCTATAGTTTTAGCAGAATCATAATCAAAAACATTATCTTTTTTCATTGGCCAACCGCCATAACCAAACCCGTCAAAACCTATTTTTTGCAACTCAATTGCACAATATTTCCTAAGATCTTGATAATATCCACCTTGAACAACCCCTAAAATCAGTGGTCGATCTTTATCTGACAACTTTCTTTTTAAACATATCTTTTCATATTCAATTTTACTCCGTCTTGCCCAATTTATTGTCCTATCAACTGATATTTTTGCTTCTTCATATGTCGCATCTGGATCCGTAAAATCATCAAGAACTATAACCATATCAGACCCTATAGACATTTGAAATTCAATTGATTTTTCAGGCGTTAGCATCACCTGTTTTTCACCTTCAGGCTTAAAAAGTACTCCACGATTACTGACATGTCCTTTTGTTGGATTCATCTTAATTAAACTCCCAACCTGAAAGCCTCCCGAATCTGAGATGACATATCCATTCCAGCCCATAAATTTCTTTATTCCTCCTCTTGAAATAATATAATCTGAACCGAGATCTTTAAAAAGATGATAAGTATTTACTAAAATACCGGTCGTACCTGTATTTTCAATATCTACAGTATCTAATGATTTAATCAAACCTCTAGTAGCATCTGGAAAAAATACAGGAAGTTTAGGAAGATTCATTTATTACCCAAAGTTATAACAAAATCATATTTACTAGTTGACGGTAAAACTTCTTCTTTTTCGGACAATTTATATTTACCACCAAGATCCTTTTTTATCTGCTCTAAAGCATTACTCATTGTTTCTTTATAAGAAATTGTAGTTTCTACTAAGTTCGAGACTTCAGCGTTCCCTGTGACAACGCCTTTATAACCTAAATCTTCTAACATAGTCTTTGCCTTACCTGCCAAACCTGAGATTCCACTCCCATTTAATACTTGGATTTTTACATCCTCTCTATTAATTTCAGATTTAGGTGACGCAACAGGAGATGATGTGGGTTTCGATACAGCTGATGGAACAGACGTGGCTACAGCGACCTCCGTAGAAATCTTTGATATACCAGAAAAATATGTAATAAAACCGCCTGCCAATGCACCAATCAGTAAAGCTGTGGGTACTATTATCCATAAATAATTAACTTTTTCTACATCTTCTTCAGTGTCATATTCTTGAACAGATTCTTGTGGTTTTGAATCTTCGATTTTAGGAGTATTGTTTTCAACTTTTGCTTCGGATACCACTTCTGGAGCCACCTCAGCAACCTCTTCAACTACCATTATTTTTTTATCCGCTTTATCTTTTGGCATATATTAATAATAACACATTTATATTTTTCTTGTATCATATGCCCAATGCAAAAGGGCTTGCCGTTGTTTTCTTCTACACAACCAATCTCCGGATAAACAATTTTTAGTAAGTTGAACTAAATGACGTTTCATAGCTAACCAACGTTTAATTTGCCTATCATCCTCATCTGGAATTCTTCTACCCATATAATATCTACAATACCACTGAAACCAACCTCTTGGATCATTGCGATTGATCCAACCTTTTTTAACCCAAACCGCTAATGGATGGCTAGCATTAACACCAAAAAAATTAAGTTTAGGATTATGAAATTCATGACACAATTTTGCGTTTTCGTACCAGCTAACAGGAAATTCATTCCCACAATCAGTCATATATTTTCCCCCAAAAACACCTAGACTCATCATTTCCTCAGGGGTCAATTCTGGTTTGAAACGTGGATCAAAATCCTCACCTATGGGTTTTACTAAAAAATACTCATACCCATTTTGCATTAAATCTTTTACAACAACTTTTTTACCACTTTGTGGCAAACTCTGCTTTAGGTAAAACCGCAAGCTCTGCTTATTCATTATTTAACTTCAAGAAGTTCAACTTCAAATATTAAAGTTGCATTTGGGGGAATAACACCACCAGCTCCTTGCGATCCATAACCCATATCTGATGGAATTATTAATTTCCTGACTCCCCCTACTCTCATACCAGCAAAGCCTTTATCCCATCCTTGAATAACTTTACCGGCTCCTAAGACGAATTCAAAAGGAGTTCCTCTATCTTTTGATGAATCGAATTTTGTACCATCAGTCAACGTACCTGTATAATGGACAGAGATTGTTTTACCACTCACAGCCTCATCACCCGTTCCTATGACTTGATCTTCTATCTTTAATTCTGTTACGTCTTCTTGCATAGATTTTACTGTAGAACTATTTTCTATCATATTCGAGTCTTCTGCAACCACATCTTTAGGTACAGAAGTCGATTTAACATGAGCTTCTTTTGTTAAAGATGTGTATGTGTTACTAGTCGTTATTAACTTAAGCGAGTATATGATTACTCCAGTTACGGCTCCAACCAAAACCAGATATCCAACTAATTGCTTCCAATCAAATTTACTATCAAAATTTGGACTATCAGAATCTGTTTCCATAAAAAACATCTTAGCACAAACTCAATAAAACACAATTTTTAATTTTGAAATATGATTCTATATCGTTTATAAAATTGAAGAGTTACTTTAAAAGATTTGTATAGATATTTACCTAGACGAAAGGCTATTCATATGGCA
>CAZGHY010000019.1:0-1739 GCA_964526015.1 uncultured Gammaproteobacteria bacterium | reverse complement strand
TCTGTGTTTTCTCTCATTAATTTTGTAGGAATTTCAGACTGTGGAACATTTACTCCAATTCTAAATATCCTTCTTGCAATTTCCTCATCAATTCGAGCTAGCAAGCCCTCAAACATTTCATAAGCTTCGCCCTTGAATTCTATTAATGGATCTCTTTGCCCGTATGCACGAAGTCCAATTGCATTTCTAAGATCATCTATTGCATCAATATGATCAATCCAATGATGGTCAATCGCACCTAAGTATGCGTACTTTTCAATTTGCCTCATGATGTTCAAACCAACTTGTTTTTCTCTATTTTTATAAATATCTCTAAAGACTGCTTTAATAAAATTTTCTACAGAAGTAGAATCGTTTATTTTCCGTAACTCTTTTTTGAATTGAACTACAGATTGACTATCAAAGGGTACAATTTCTAAAAATTTTGAGACTATTTCATCATAATCTATACTTTCATCAATCGTTTGAGAAATTACACCAGCATATTTTTCTAACTTATCAGATATCTCATCTTTTAAATTTTCGCTTTCCAAAACTTTTCTTCTTAATGTATAAATAATTTCTCTTTGCTGATTAGCAACATCATCAAACTCAACAAGTCTTTTTCTAGTATCAAAATGGAAACCTTCAACCTTAACTTGAGATTGTTCAATTGCACGACTTACCAATCCATTTTCAATCGGCTGATCATCTGGAATAGACAGTCTATCCATTAAAGATTTGATTTGATCACCGCCAAAGATTCTCATCAAATCATCCTCTAAAGAGAGGTAAAACTTTGATGATCCCGGATCACCTTGTCTTCCCGCCCTTCCTCTTAACTGATTATCTATCCTTCTAGATTCATGACGTTCTGTACCGATCACATGAAGCCCTCCAACATTTAAAACATCTTTGTGTGCTCTTTCCCATTTTTCAAATTCTTTCTTTGATTCTGGCTTGGCACCACCCAAGATAATATCGACTCCTCTTCCAGCCATATTTGTGGCAACTGTTACAGCTTTAATTTTACCCGCATTGGCAATAATTTCAGCCTCTTTTTCATGATTTTTTGCATTTAAAACATTGTGGGGAATTTTTTTCCTCTTAAGAAGGTCTGAAATAATTACATTTTTATCAATTGAAGTAGTGCCAATTAAGACCGGCTGGCCGGACTTATGTTTTTCTTCGACTTCTGCTGCGATTGCACTGTATTTGCCTGATAGTGTTTTATAAATCAAATCCCCTTCATCAATTCTAATATTGTCCCTATGTGTAGGTATTGCTACGACATCAAGTTTATATATTTTTCTAAATTCTTCCGCTTCAGTGATGGCCGTTCCTGTCATACCTGAAAGGCAAGAATACATCCTGAAATAATTTTGAAATGATATTGTCGCCAAAGTCTTACTTTCTTGCTGAATTACGACACCTTCTTTAGCTTCAACTGCCTGATGAAGCCCATCGCTCCAACGTCTCCCGGTCATTAGCCTACCCGTAAATTCATCAACTATAGTTACACCTGCATCATTTACTACATAATCACGGTCTTTAAGATACAAACTTTTCGCCCTTAAAGCATTTTCAATATGGTGAATACTTTCAAAATCTTTTTCATACAAATTATCAACGCCAAGTATTTTTTCAACTTTACTGATACCTGTTTCTGTTAACGATGCACTTTTTGATTTTTCATCAATTTTGAAATCTGTATCTAACTGTAATTTGTCTACAATTTGTGCAAATTGATAGTATTTTTG
>CAZGHY010000018.1:0-14885 GCA_964526015.1 uncultured Gammaproteobacteria bacterium | reverse complement strand
TGTCGTTTATAATACTTTTACTTGAGGCAAAAAGATGCCTCTTGTCTTTTGAAAGAAGACAAAATATAATACAATAACTTAATAATATGGCAGCAGCAGACGCAAAACAAAAATTTGATAGAGCAAAGACTCATTTAAACATTGGTACTATTGGTCACGTTGATCATGGTAAGACCACATTAACAGCAGCTATTACTACAGTACTTGCAAAGAATTTCCCAGGTGGAGTTAACAAAGCATATGCTTTTGACATGATCGACTCAGCTCCAGAAGAAAAACAAAGAGGAGTTACAATTAACATTTCTCACGTTGAATACGAAACAGATAAAAGACACTATGCTCACATTGACGCTCCAGGTCACGCAGATTACATCAAGAACATGATTACTGGTGCAGCACAAATGGATGGAGCAATCTTGGTTGTTTCAGCTCCAGATGGTCCAATGCCTCAAACAAGAGAACACGTTATTCTTGCAAGACAAGTCAACGTTCCATGTTTAATGGTTGCATTAAACAAGTGTGATGCAATGGATGATCCAGAACTTCTTGAATTAGTTGAAGCAGACATTAGAGATTTGCTTAATAAATATCAATTCCCAGGAGACACCACGCCTATAGTACGCGTGTCAGCATTAAAAGCTCTTGAAGGTGATGCAGAAGCAGAAGCAGGAATCTTAAAGTTAATGCAAACAGCAGATGAATTTATTCCAGATCCAGTAAGAGACACAGCAAAACCTTTCTTAATGCCTGTTGAAGATGTTTTCTCAATCTCTGGACGTGGAACAGTTGTTACAGGAAGAGTTGAAAGAGGAGAAATCAAAGTCAACGAAGAAATTGAAATAGTTGGTATTAAAGCAACACAAAAGTCAGTCGTTACTGGACTTGAAATGTTTAGAAAATTACTTGACTCCGCAATGGCAGGAGACAACGTTGGAGTATTACTTAGAGGTATTGATAAAGAAGCAGTAGAAAGAGGCCAAGTACTTGCAAAGTCAGGATCAGTTACACCACACACTGAATTTGAAGCTGAGGTCTACATTCTTTCAAAGGACGAAGGTGGAAGACACACACCATTCTTTACAGGATACAAACCACAATTCTTTATTCGAACAGCTGATATTACAGGTGATGTTAAATTAGCAGAAGGCGTAGAAATGGTTATGCCAGGTGATTCAGCAAAGATGACAGTTAAATTGATTGTACCTATTGCAATGGAAGAGGGTCTTAGATTTGCAATTAGGGAAGGTGGACACACAGTTGGCGCAGGTGTTATCACAAAGATCATTGCCTAACCCATTTTATTAACCAGTTTACAGCCTAACGGCATCGCACATTATGCAAAGACTTAGAGTTAAGCTTAAAGCTTATGATCATAGAGTTATAGACGAAGCAGCAACAAAAATTATTGATGCTGTATTATCCTCAGGTGCTAAAATTTCAGGACCTACACCATTACCTACAGAAAGAACTGTAATGGCTGTTAAAGAGTCTCCTTTTACCGATAAAGATGCTCAGGAACATTATGAAGTCCTGATTCATAAACGCTTAATAGATATATTAGAACCAACTGCAAGAACTGTAGATTTGTTAGGAAATTTAGATCTTCCAGCAGGTGTGTCGATTGAGATTAAGATGTAATAATATTTAAATATTATTACAACGATTATTCAGTACTATTTTACCCTTGCGTTACACCTACGAAATTTGATATAATTCACCCTTAGAATCATGATGATTAATTCTAGTGGTTTTTTGGCCTTAATAAATCTATTTAAAACAAATGAATACACTATTTGGAATAAAAGGAAGAATGACTCAGACCTTCATCGAAGGGTCTAGAATACCTGTTACAAAGGTTAATCTAGGGCCTTGTACTGTTACTCAGATTAAGAATGAAAAGACGGATGGCTACTGGGCAGTTCAACTTTCATTAGGAAACAAAAAAGCAAAAAATATAAACAAACCACTTCAAGGTCACTCAAAAAAATCAAGTACATCTCCAAGATACATTAAAGAAATAAGACTTACAGAAGAACCAAGCTACAAAGTAGGAGATGTTATCAGAGTAAGCGATGTTTTTAAGGCTGGAGATATTGTTTCTGTAACGGCTATTAATAAAGGCAAAGGCTTTGAAGGAGGAGTAAGAAGATTTAATTTTAGAGGCGGTCCAAAAACTCACGGACAATCCGATCGTCATAGGGCACCAGGTTCTGTAGGTCAAACAACAACACCAGGAAGAGTTTATAGAGGAAAAAGAATGGCTGGAAGAATGGGAGGGGTGCAGATTACAATTAAAAATGTTCACGTAATAGCAATTGATGATAAGAAAAATGAAATTTCAATTTCAAGTCCTATTCCAGGTAGACCTGGAATTTTTATGACAATAACCAAGATCAAGGAAGGCTCACTTAAAGAATTAAAACATGAAGAGGTTGTGACTGTAGTCGAAAATGAAGTTAGTACAGAACCTAAAGAAACTATCGAAGAAGTAGCATCAGTGCTAGAAGAATCGAAAGAATGAAATATAATTAAAACCTTATAATATGAAAGCAAAAGTATACACAGTAAAAGGAGAAGCAAAGACAGACTTTTTGTTACCAAAAGAGTATGTTTCAACTTCTGCGTTAGATTTATTAAAACAGGCAGTAAGAGTGTATGAAGATAGAATCCATTTTGGTTTAAATAAAGTTAAAACAAGATCTGAGGTAAATCTAACAAAGAAAAAGTTATATAAACAAAAAGGAACAGGTGGAGCAAGACATGGTGCAAAATCTGCTCACATTTTTGTGGGAGGTGGAGTGGCGCATGGTCCAACAGGAGAAACAAGAGAGCTTCGTTTACCATTAAAGATGAAGAAGAAGGCTCTATTAATTTCTCTTTTCAAAAAATTTGAAGAAAAAAAGGCTGTTCTTGTTGAAGGTTTATCTAAGATTAAAAAAACATCTGAGTCAGCTAAATTAATCGAGTCAATAAAAAACGATTTAAGTATAAAATCGAAGGTGCTAGTTGTTTTAGGAAATGAAAGTACTAAGATATCAAGATATTTTAGTAATATTAAGGACGTGGAAGTGGTAAAGTTTGCCGATCTAAATGCCTTTCTAGTAATTAGAAGAAGCTTGGTTCTTATTGATAGTAGTGTTTTTTGTAAAATCAGAAAAGAAAGCAATTAAAAAATAATATGAAATTTACACCTATTTTTACAGAAAAAAGCATGAATCAATCCAAAAACGGAATGTATTCATTTTGGGTTTTGCCTAAATTTAATAAAAATCAAATTAAGAAATTTTTTGAGGATATTTTCCAAGTTAAAATAGAAAAAATTTTGACTCAAAATTACAAAAAAAGTATTGTTAGAACGGCAAGAGGAACAAGAAAAACAGTAAAGGCAATGAAGAAAGTCTTAATAACTTTAAAATCAGGAAAAATAAGTTTATTTGATAGTGAATCAAAGTAAAATATGTTAAAACTTAAAAATATATTAAAAAAGAAATCAGGTAGAAGTAATGGTAAGTTGACTGTTCGACATCAGGGTGGTAGGTCTAAGAGGTTTTTGAGAACAATCGACTTTAAAAGGTCTAAGAAAGATGTTTGGGCAAAAATTGAGTCAATTGAATATGACCCAAATCGAAATGCAAGAATAGCTAAATTGGTTTATACAGATGGTCAAAGATCATATATAATAGCTCCTGTCGGACTACGTGAGGGAATGAAAGTCATTGCGTCTGTTGATGCACCTTTAGAAAATGGAAATTGCCTTCCGTTAATAAAGATTCCAGTAGGTACTGCTGTACACAACATTGAAATAAGACCAGGCAAAGGAGCTCAGATTGCAAGAGGGGCTGGAATAGTTGCTTTTGTCTTCGGTAAGGACGAGACGAGTGTTTTGATAAAGATGCCATCTGGAGAAATAAGAAAATTTGATCCAAACGCAACAGCAGTTATTGGTCAGGTTGGAAACGTGGAAGATAAAAATAAAAAGTTAGGTAAAGCAGGTGCGTCTAGATGGAGAGGCAAGAGGCCAACTGTTCGAGGCGTTGCTATGCATCCTAATGCTCATCCACATGGAGGAGGAGAGGGAAGAAGTGGGGTTGGGCTTAAATATCCAAAGACTCCGTGGGGTAAAAAAGCTGTTGGAAAGACGAGAAGTCCAAGGAAGTACTCTGATAGTTTGATTATTCAGGGTAGAAAAAGAGGAAAGGCCGGTTTAACAAAATAATAAAAATATGAGTAGAAGTGCAAAAAAAGGACCATACGTAGATTTTAGGCTTTTAAAGAAGCTTGAAAAAGGCTTGGGTAACAAAGAAAATCCAATAAAAACTTGGTCTAGATCGTGTCAGATACCACCAGAATTTGTTAATAAATATTTTCAAGTTCATAATGGTAAGGTTTTTATAGAAGTCTTTGTAAACGAAGACATGGTAGGTCACTCGTTGGGTGAGTTCTCACCAACTAGGACATTTAAAGGACATGGAGAAGTTGTCAAACGTACGATGGACAAAACATAACATACGTTTGCACCTTCGGTGTAAAAGAACAAATATATAAAAATATGGAATTTAAATCTGAACAAAAACATATATTACTTAGTCCTAGAAAAATTAGACCTGTAGTAGATGTTATTAAAAAAATGTCACCGATTAAAGCTTTGGAATCTTTACCGTTTATCAAAAAGAGAGCTTCCGAGTATTTATATAAGGTTATAAAATCTGCTATGGCAAACGCGGGACAAAAAGGTGCTAGTTCAGAAACATTGATTTTTAAAGAAATCCAAATAGGTGAAGGACCAAGACTTAGAAGAGGACAGCCTGTTTCGAGAGGTAGATGGCATCCTATAAAGAAAAGAATGAGTCATATACGTGTAGTATTGACAGCTCAAAAAATAAAAGTGGTAAATAAAAATGTAGTAAAAAAAACAGTAAAGAAAGGGGTAAAAAATGAGTCAAAAAGTTAATCCTATTGGTTTTAGGGTAGGTAGAATGATTGGGTGGAAATCTAGATGGTTTTCAAATTCCCAGGATTTCAAAAAATATTTACTGGAAGATATTAAAATAAGGAAAGAATTGATGAAGAAATTGTCATCAGCGGGAATAGTAAGCGTAGAAATTGAAAGGCAACCGAAATCGATAGTTATAATTGTTGTAGTATCTAGGCCAGGTGTGGTTATAGGAAGAGGTGGTGCTGGTATTGAAGAGCTTAAGAAATTTATTGTTTCATTGTTGAAATCTGATAAATCTAATAAAGTAGGAGATGTCAAAATAGATTTGAAAGTAAATGAAATAAAAAACTATGACCTTTCAGCTTATTTAGTAGCTGAAAGAATCGCTCAGGATCTTGAAAAGCGAATTCCTCATAGGAGATCCGTTACTAAGGCAATAGAAAAAGTGATGTCTGCAGGAGCAGGAGGGATAAAAATAGTTTTAGGTGGTCGTATTAATGGAGCGGAAATATCAAGAGTGGAGAAGTTCCATCAAGGATCAGTGCCTGCTCAGACTTTAAGAGAGGACATTGATTATTCTGAAAGGCCAGCTTTAACAAAAAGAGGTTATGTAGGAGTTAAGGTCTGGATTCATAGAAAGGAGAATCAATAGATACAAGTAAGTACAAATAAATATAAATAAACCAAACTGTAGTTGGAAATTTATAGATATTTGAAATTAGTATTATTGAAAATTTTTAAACATGTTACAACCTAAAAGAGAGAAATTTACAAAGAACATGAGAGGTAGGAGAAGAGGTACTGCCTTAAGGGGCAGTACTGTTTCATTTGGAGATTTTGGATTAAAATCTCTAGAGGTCGCTTGGATTACCGCTGCACAAATAGAAGCGTCAAGAAAAGCAATTTCACATCATTTAAAACGGGGTGGAAAGGTGTGGATCAGAATATTTCCAGATAAACCAGTGTCTGGTCGTGCAGCTGGAAAAAGAATGGGTGGAGGAAAAGGAGAAGTTGAAAAACATGTTGCTGTTGTTAAACCGGGTAGGATAATGTTTGAGGTAGCGGGTGCACCAGAGAAACTTGTAAAAGAAGCTTTTATTAGAGCTTCTGCAAAATTACCAGTATCAACTAGAATGGTATCAAAGTAATAGGAATAAGAATATGAAAATAAAAGAACTAAAAGATCTTAAGCTTAAGAATTTAAACGATTTAAATCGTATGGTGTCGGATTTAAAACTTGAACTTTTGAAAAACCAAGTTAAAATAGCAGGAGCGAAAGAAAAAAATATTAAACGGGCAAAACTAATTAAAAAAGATATTGCTCAAATCCTATCGATTATTAAGAATATATGAAAATATTTCAAGGTAAAGTTACATCAATAAAAATGTCTAAAACAATAACGGTTGATGTGGAAAGATTTTTGGCCCATCCTAAATATAAAAAGAGGTTTAAGAGAAGCAGAAAATATCAGGTTCACTCTGAAATAAAACATAATATTGGTGATAGAGTGTTTTTTGTTGAGTGTCCACCAATTAGTAAAAGTAAAAGATGGATTGAATATGTCGAGAGTAAAAAAGTTGCTAACGAAATTATTAAAAAGACATCAAAAACGGTAAAGAAAGGAATTAAATAAAATGATCCAACTTAGGTCTTATTTAGTTCCAGCAGATAACTCAGGTGCTAAAAAATTAATGGTAATTGGTGTTCCTGGACGTGTAGGAAAGATTGCAACCTTAGGTGATATTGTTTTATGTGTTGTTAAAGGAGCTGAGCCTAATGGTGCTGTAAAGGACCACGATAAAGTAAAAGTCTTGATAGTTAGAACCAAAAAGGAAGTTAGAAGGTTTGATGGTACATACGTTAGATTTGATGATAATGCTGGAGTTGTAATTGACAAAGGTGGTTTACCACTTGGAACTAGGGTTTTAGGTCCGATTGCGAGAGAGGTTAAAGAAGCAGGGTTTAATAAAATTGCATCTTTGTGTAGAGAGGTTGTTTAATAATAAATTTATGAAAATAAAAATTGGAGATACAGTAAAAATAACATCAGGAAAAGATAAAGGTAAAGAGGGTAAGATTGAGATTCTTTTACCAAAGAAAGATTCTGCTATTATTCCAAATGTAAATATGTATAAAAAGCATGTTAAAGGTCAGCAAGGTCAGAAAGGTGGAATTTATGATTTACCGAGACCGTTAAATGTTGCGAAGCTGGCTTTGATATGTCCAAATTGTAAAAAAGTTACAAGAATTGGTTTCAAAGTAGAAAAAGGAAATAAAATAAGAGTTTGCAAGAAATGTAATAAAAATATATAAATTAAAGTATGAATAGATTAAAACAAAAATATAACGAAGAAATTAAAAAAACTCTGAAAGAGGAATTTGGTATCTCAAACGTTATGGCAGTTCCTGAGCTTAAAAAGATAACTGTTAATGTTGGAATTGGAGATCTTACAAAAAATAAGGAAGGTAAATCTGCAATAGAGAAAGATCTTGCATTGATAACAGGTCAAAAATTGTCTGAAAGGAAAGCTAAATTGTCGGTTGCCACTTTTTCTATTAGAGAAGGCATGGTTGTAGGACTTTCTGCTACTATTAGGGGTGATCGGATGTACGCTTTTTTCGATAAGTTTGTTAACATTGTACTTCCACGTCTTCGTGATTTTAGAGGTGTAAAAAGAACAAGTTTTGATAAAAGGGGAAGTTACACTTTAGGTCTAGCTGATCATACAGTATTTCCAGAAATAGATATAACTAAGGCAGGTCAAGCTCATGGTTTAGAGATTACATTTGTAACAAACGCTGGATCAAAAGAGAAAGGAGAAAGGTTACTAGAATTGCTTGGTATGCCTTTTGTTAAATAATATATGGCAAAAACATCAAAAGAAGTTAGGGAAACTAAAAAATTAAAGTTTAATATAAGATATCGAAACAGATGTAAGCTTTGTGGACGTCCGAGAGGATTTATGAGAAAATACGGGATCTGTAGATTATGTTTTAGAGAACAGGCTTTGGCTGGTAATATTCCAGGAGTCAGAAAGGCTAGCTGGTAAACGAAGTTTGTTGCTAATACAGTAAGTAAAACTAAAAACAAATAAATATATGACAAATTATCACATCGGAGATTTTTTAATACGATTGAAGAATGCATCTATGGCAAATATCAAAGAAGTTACGATGCCTAGTACAAAGTTAATAGAAGGTGTTGCAAAAACACTTAAAGATGAAAAATTTTTAAGTGAAGTTAAAACTGAAGGTAAAAATATTACAGTTAAGCTGACAGTTTTTAATAAAAAACCAGTTTTATCAAACGTTACAATAGTCTCAAGACCAGGGTTGAGAATCTATATGAATGCAGATGAGCTAGAAAGTATTAAGACCCCAGAGGTTTATATTTTGACAACACCTAAAGGTATCATGTCAAATAGAATGGCAGTTAAAAATAGACTTGGTGGGGAAGTTATAGCAAAAATTATTTAATATAAATCATGAGCAAAATAGGGCAATTACCAGTACAAATTTTATCAGGTGCAAACGTAGAAGTTTCTGATAAAAAAGTGTTAATAAGCGGACCAAAAGGAAATTTGTCCGTATCGTTACCTAATGACATTGAAGTTAAAGTTGAAGGTCAGAATATTATTGTTTCTGCAAAAAAAGATAACAAAGCAACTAAATCGAATTGGGGTACTGTGAGGATGTTGCTATCGAATTCTATTAAAGGTGTTACTGAGGGATGGAAAAAGCAGTTAGAGTTAGTGGGTACTGGTTATAGATCTGAGGTTCAAGGAAATAAGCTTGTATTAACAGTCGGGTATTCTCATCCTATTGTTATTGAAGCACCGGAAGGTATAACTTTTAAGGTTGAAAAGAGTATCGTGAATGTTGATGGTATTGATAAACAGTTGGTAGGGCAGATATCTGCGAATATTCGAGCGTCTAGACCTCCAGAGCCATATAAAGGCAAGGGTGTTAAGTACGTTGGAGAATATATAAGAAGGAAGGCAGGAAAAGCAGCAAAAGCTGCTGCGTAAACTAACCTTAATTGGACTTAGAAAAAAATATTATGACTTTTATTAAAAGAGAGGTAAGAACAAGATCAAAGATAAGAGGTTTACATGGTAGACCTAGGCTAAGTGTTTATAAATCAAACAAGTATCTGTCTGCACAGATAATTGATGATGAGAAATCAATCACAATCGCCTCAGTAAACGAAAAAGAGTTAGGGAATCTTGGTAAATTAGGTAAAGATGGGATAAGCAGAGCGAAAGAATTAGGCAAAATTTTAGCGGAGAAAGCATTGGTAAAAAAAGTTAAAAGCGTGGTTTTTGATAAAGGTGGATATAAATATCATGGTAAAATCAAAGCTATTGCTGAAGGTGCAAGAGAGGGAGGATTGGATTTTTAAATTGTATGAATAATAATTATCAACCAGAAAATAGGGAGTTTACTGAAACAGTAGTTGAAATTAACAGGATTTCCAAAAAAACTAAAGGTGGAAATCAAGTTCGTTTTGGAGCTGTTGTTGTTTTGGGTGATAAAAAAGGAAGAGTTGGTGTCGGAAACTCTAAAGCTAAAGATGTAAGAAATGCTATAAGAAAGGCTATCGAAGATGCAAAGAAGAAAATGATTAAAGTTACGATTAAAGGTACAACAATACCTTTTTCAGTTTCTGTAAAATTGGGAGCGTCAAAAGTAATGTTAAAGCCTGCGCCTGCAGGTTCAGGAATCATTGCAGGAGGACCGATGAGAATAGTTTTGGAATCGGCTGGTTTACGTGATGTTGTTGGTAAAACAATGGGAAGTAATAATAAAATATCAAATGTTCGAGCAACAATACTAGCATTAAAGAAATCTTCAGATTTATTGGTAAAGAAAAATTTTCAAAAGGAGGTAGGTAAATAATGTCAAAAAAAAGATTGGGACGAGGCTATGGTAGTGGTGTAGGTGGTCATACTTCTACTCGTGGTCAAAAAGGACAAAAATCAAGAGGTGGTATTCATGTACTTTTTGAAGGTTTAAAAGTTAAGAAATCTACAATTAAAAAGTTTCCTTTATTGAGAGGAAAAGGAAAATTTGCAGCAAAACCAAAAGCTGTAATTATAAATTCAGAAAAGCTAGAAGTTTTCAAAAAAGGAGACGTTGTTACGGTTGAAAATTTGATAGAAAAAGGATTAGTTCAGAAAGACCGTGCACTAAAGTATGGAGTAAAAATTCTAGGTCAAAGTAAAATTAAAAATGAACTTAAGCTGTCCGTACCTGCATCAAAGTCAAAATAATGTTTAGTAGTATTGCCCATTTTTTTTTAAAAATTTCGACTAGCTATAGACTAAGAAAAAAAATATTAGTAACGGCTGGTGCACTTATTGTATTCAGAATTGCTGCACACATTCCTGCTTCAGGTATTAATAAAGAAAGTCTTGCAGCTTTGTTTTCGAATAGCCCCCTTCTCTCATTATTGGACGTTTTTTCCGGAGGGACACTAGCAAATTTTTCAGTCATGGCCTTAGGTTTAAATCCGTATATCAACGCCTCTATTATTTTGCAGATTTTGGGTTATGTCATACCTCAACTTGAAGCTCTGCAAAAAGAAGGTGAATATGGACAAGAGAAAATAAATCAATACACTAGAATTCTAACTGTTCCCTTGGCAATAATGCAAAGCTTTGGAATGTATGCATTATTAAAATCACAAAGCATCATTGAAAATTTGAATTTGTATCAATTAATTTTGCTTTGCTTAACAATGACTGCCGGTACAATGTTGGCGGTTTGGTTAGGAGATTTGATTACAGAGTATGCCTTTAAAAGTGGCGTCTCATTTTTGATATTCGTTGGTATTGTTTCGAGAATTCCAATAGTACTAGGCCAAACTCTCTCAACTTTTAGAAGTGAAGATATTTTTAAGTATTTGATATTTGGAGTACTGGCGATTGTTGTTATGGCTTTAATTATTTTTGTTAATGAAGCAATTAGGCAGATACCAATAAGCTATGCAAAAATAAACAGAGGTTTTAAACAGTCGCAATCTTATTTGCCACTTAGATTAAATCAAGCGGGTGTGATTCCAATTATTTTTGCAGTATCTTTGGTGTTAATACCTTCGATGGTTACTCAGTTTTTGAGTGCTTCAGGTAATCAATCAATCATTGATATTTCATTTAAAATACAACAATTTTTTAATCCTAATTCTTTATTTTACAATATTGTTTACTTTATGCTTGTTGTCGGTTTTACTTATTTTTATACATCTATTGTTTTTAATCCTGAAAAAATATCTGAAAATCTCCAGAAAGGTGGAGGTTTCATCCCTGGAATTAGACCGGGATCGTCTACAGTTAAATATCTTAATTTTGTATTAAACAGAATAACTATCGTGGGTGCTGTGTTTTTGGGTTTGATAGCTGTTTTACCATCATTGGTTCAGGGAACAATTGGTGCTGGTAATCTCGCCATCGGTGGAACAGGTATATTAATTACAATATCGGTTGTTCTTGAGATTATCAGAGAAATTGAAGGTGACTTGTTAATGGTTAAATACGAGGGCTATTCTCAAAAAAAGTAGTTTTTTGATAAATCACCTATTTTTTGGGAAAAAACTGAGTTAGTATTGTATAAATATATGAATATCGTTTTTTTTGGGCCTCAGGGTTCAGGTAAAGGAACTCAGGCAAGATTGCTTTGCGAAAGGTACGGTTTTTTTTATTTTGAATCAGGGTCATATCTAAGAAAAATTGCAGAGTCAAATGAAGCTGTTAAGAACGCTCAAAATTCTGGCGATTTAAATGAAGTTCTTAATAGAGAAATTTGCACTTATCTAACTGCTTTTTTTGATGAAAAAAATATGTATGACGATATCGTTTTTGATGGTTTTCCTAGAACAGTAGATCAATATTTGTTCTTAAAAAAATGGCTTGATCAGAAACAGGTAGGTTTGGATTTGGCGATAGTTCTTGAAATAAGTGAAAAAGAGACCTTAAGAAGGTTAGGTGGTCGAAGGCAAGACCCTATAACGGGACAGATATACAACTTGGTTACTGAGGGCTTGCCATCCGGTATCGATTTAAATACTCTTAAACAAAGAGCTGATGATATGCCTGAAGCTATTAAAAAAAGATTAAATCTTTATCATTCTTTGACTGAACCTTTAATAGAAGAGATAGGAAAAAGTACAAATGTCGTAAAAGTTAATGGTGAACGTCAGGTTGACGAGATTCAGAAAGATTTGGTGCAAATTGTTGAAAAATATAAAAAATGAATAAAATAACTATTAAAACAGATCAAGAATTTAGGTTAATGCAAGAAGGAGGTAAGATACTCCATGAAATAAAACTTGCACTAAAAGATGCTACTAAGGTGGGAGTTTCTGCTTCAGAAATTGATCTTTTGGCAGAAAAATTAATTTTAAAAGCTGGAGCCGAACCAAATTTTAAAAAAGTTGAAGGTTATAAATGGTCAACGTGTATTAATGTAAACGATGGTGTTGTGCATGGAATTCCACATAAAGAAATAATTTTTAAAGAAGGAGACCTTGTGAGTATTGACTTAGGAGTTTTATATAAAGGTTATAACACTGATACTTCAATAAGTTTTGCTTTAAACCCAACTAAAGAAATAGAAAAATTTTTAAAAGTAGGTAGACGCGCTTTTCAAAATGCCGTTTCAACAATCATACCAAACAAATCATATGTTTATGATATTTCTAGTGCTATCGAAGATACTTTAGTTGAAGGTGGTTATTCTCCTGTTATTGATCTAACTGGACATGGAATTGGGAAAAACTTACATGAAAGCCCTTATATCCCTTGTTTTGCCTCTGGATTAAGAATAGAATCTGCTAAAATTGTTACAGGGATGGCTCTGGCGATCGAGGTTATGTACACAATGGGTGATCCAGATTTGATAAAGGAAAAAGATGGGTGGACAATCTCGACTCAGGATGGTAAAATAGCAGGGCTTTTCGAAGATACTGTTATTATTACAGAGAAAGGATATAGCATAATCACTTAGGTGATTTTTTAGTATGAATAATGACGGAGCTTATACACTTGAAGGTACTGTTACAGAATTATTGCCTAACACAATGTTTAGAGTAGTAACAAATGATGGTAAAAGTTTATTGACTACTTTGAAAGGTAAGATGCGAAAGGCGTATGTTAGGGTTTTTCCAGGAGATAAAGTTAAGGTGGAAATGACAAAATATGATCAGGATAGAGGTAGAATAATTTTTAAATATTAAATTAAGATGAAAGTATTAGTATCAGTAAAACCAAGGTGTAAAGATTGTAAGCTAATTAAAAGAGCTGGAGTTTTACGACTTATATGTAAAAATCCGAGACATAAGGCCAAACAAGGTTAGGCCTTGGCACTGCTGATGCATTGTAAATCTAAGCAAATAAAATAAAAAGAAAATGGCAAGAATATCAGGAATAGAATTAAACGATAAGTGGAGAATTGATTATGCTTTAACAAGAATTAAAGGTGTTGGTTGGGTTACGTCCAAAAGACTTTTGAAATTGTTAGGCTTTGATATGTCAAGAAGAGTGGCTGATTTATCTCCAGAAGAAGTAAATATAATTACTGGAAAAATTGAAGAATCACCTACTGAAGGAGATTTGATTCGAAGGGTAAGGTCAAATATTAGTAGATTGCAAGCAATAGGATCATATAGGGGTTTGAGACACTCAAAAGGATTACCTGTTAGAGGTCAAAGAACTAAAACAAACGCTAGAACTAAGAGAGGTAAGAGAAAGACGGTTGGAGCATTTAAAAAGGAAGCGCTAGCAAAAGCTACTGCAACAAAGAAAGCATAATATAAAATATATGGCAATAAAGAAAGGTAAATTAACTAAAAACGATGGACCAGCTAAGATCTATATCTTAGCATCGTTTAATAATACTTTAATAAATATCTGTAATAGCCAAGGCGAAACAATTTCGTGGAGTTCATCGGGAGCTTCCGGTTTTAAAGGGACAAGAAAATCAACACCGTTCGCAGCTACCTCAGCTTTGGAGGCAGCTATTAAAAAAGCTCAAGATAAAGGAGTTAACGAAGTTGAAATTTTTGTTAATGGTCCAGGTCCGGGTAGAGATGCAGCATTGCGTGCAGTAAAAGCATCAGGTGTTAAAATATCATTGATTGCAGATGTTACACCGATGCCACATAATGGACCAAGGCCTAAAAAGAAAAGGAGAGTATAAACAAGTTTACTGCTAATGTGGTAAGCGAAACAATATAACAATATGGGAAAATATAACGGACCTAAAGACAGACTATCTAGAAGAGAAGGCGTAGATATTTTTGGTAAGGGTGCAAAATTGACTCGACTAAATATTCTTCCTGGTGTTCATGGGCCAAAAGGTATAGTAAAAAAACAATCGCAGTACGGTAAACAGTTAAGAGAAAAGCAAAAAGTTAAAAGGATTTATGGAGTGCTTGAAAAGCAATTCAGGATCTATGTTGAGAAATCCTTAAAATCAAAGGGCAATACTGGTGAAGCTTTATTGTCTCTTCTTGAAAGAAGACTTGATAATGTTGTTTATAAATTAGGATTTGCTGAAAGTAGACCGATGGCAAGACAGTTAGTTTCTCATAGACATGTTTTGGTCAATGGCAAAAAATTAAATATTCCTTCTTATCATACATTAGTAGGTGATGTTATAACGCTTACTCCAAAGATTTTAGAAAATCCAAATGTCCTTAAATATTTAAATAACGATGACACTAGTATTCCTAGTTGGATTGAAAAGAAAAATAATCAGGGAAAAATTAAAGGTGATCCTAAAAGATCAGATATTACCGAGATCATTTCAGAACAGGATATAGTTGAATTTTACTCAAGATAATATATTTATCTTAAAGTAATAATGCACTTGATCCTTATTCGTGTTAATGGTAAAATGCAAAAACCTTTAAGGAGGTGATACTTTATGTCGCAACCAATATTTGAAATA
>CAZGHY010000017.1:0-15559 GCA_964526015.1 uncultured Gammaproteobacteria bacterium | reverse complement strand
AGGTGACAGAAAACCACAGCCATCTTTCTTCGTTTTTAAAAAGAGTGTGTGCCCAAATCTTCATCTTATTTTGTAAACCAATAATACTTAATAACAATTGACCATGTATAAATTGCAAGAATCGTGTTTGAGATTGCTAGTGTGTAAACAGGCCCCATGTACCCATAAAGCGGTATAAATAGATAGTTAAACCCAAATACCATTGCAAGCTGTGGAAATGAATAAAGTCCTATATATTTTGGCTTGTTCATTGCGTAAATAATTGCAGTTACTGATGGAGCAGTGAAGATAAACGGAACAAGCGCAATAATTAAATATTTGTAAACAATAATTACGTCGATATAGTCAGGAAAGAAATATTTAATAAATGGTCCAATAACTACAAATGAGAGAATTGTAATTAAAGCAATTGGAACAGCACCTAAAGTCGATTTAATTAAATACTTTTTCTCTTTCTCTTTGTCACCAATTGATGAAAACCTAGGCGCTAAAACTGCAGAGTAACTAGATGTAAAAATTATTGCAATGGAGGAGATTCTTGATGCCATTGAGTATCCTGCTGTTACGTAAGCAGTTGAAAGAACAGCAAGCATCTGCAGATCAAGCCTACCCGAAATTGCAGATATAATTCTGTTTAACCCCACCCAACCTGAAAACTTAACCAAACTTAAATATATTTCTTTGCTTGGTTTACTTTTCAAAAACTTAAGTTTAAGAAAAATAAAACTTAAGATAAAACTAACAACAAATCCAAAGAGGGCAGTAGAAAATGCACCATATAGAGTTAAGCCACCAAAAAAGATGAATGGAGCAAGACCTAACAGCCTAAAAAGATAATAAATATTATCAACAGCCATTGATTGCACAAATTTCTTTTTAGCTTGTAAAACGTATGGGAAATACATAGGAACGAACAACGCAAATGAAATAATTGCAACCCATATTGATATTAACGGGTCACTACTTGCAAGAAGAGTTTTTGATATAAATGGAGCAAACAATACAACAAAGAGTGACAGAACCAATACAACTACAATTTTAATTACCAAGCCTGCCTTTTGAAACTTTAAAGATGTGGCTTCATCTTTTTCTGAATCAGATTTGGCAATGAAATTGACAAGACCAGATGTTATTCCAAGATCAGAAATTGAAGTTAAAATGACAACTAGATTCAAGGCTGCAGAAAAAACTCCAAAGTCATCCCGGGAAATAAACTTTGCGACTAAAAAGACAAAAAGAAATCCTAGGACTGCAGATATCATATTACCTACAAACAAAATATATGTATCCTTAGCTGTGGCAGAAAAAAGTATCTGTTTTCCCCTATCCAAGTATCGTTGCATTACTTATATTCTAACTGATTCAAGTTGTAGTATCCAGCAATGCATGAAGAGACCCAACCTTTATTTTCTTTAAACCCGTCAAGTTTACCCACAGGTTTTAATTCAGGGACCTCAACAACTGACCCGTCTGGAGCATCAATTAAACTAGTTTCAATTTTATCCCAACCGGTAGCATATGTTTGGAGTTCGTCTCTAACACTTCCCCACTGACTATTAACTTGTAGAGTTAGCAAGATAATTAGAATAAAGAATATTATTTTCGAAACCATACTACTAACGTACTTCCCATACAGTTGAGCTAGCGCAACAGAGGCAATAGCTACTGAATAAATAATCATATAATTTACAATTGTCATTACTCTCATTGGTGGCTCCCAGTTCATTGCCTGATATGTTAACCCAACAACTACAAATGTAATTCCAACAGCGAATACTGCGGAATACAAAATTACTTTTTTAGGCTTTTCAAAGTATTTTTTCTTCCCGTCTAAAACAACAAAAGCTCCAACAATTATTGCCAGAACAGAAACAACAAACTCTTTAATATAAAACAAATGAATTAAATACCATTTTGAATATATAAATGTTTTTGTAATTAAATCGGCTAATCCATCAGGATGGCTAACTGTAGCGCTTCTTACAGCATTACCAGGAGCTAAAAACATAAGTCCTAACGACAAGACAGTTGAGATAACTCCAATAGTCAATAATCTTCGATTTTTAGTTTTATCTAACACAAAGAATAGGTGGGATAAAAAGAAAAACAAGGCGACACCAAAACTTTCAGAAAAACCTACAGCTATAAAAATCAAAATAGAAGCAACTAAATATGTGTACTTTCTACCACGAAGTGGCAAGCTTTGCTTACTTTTTCTAAATAACAAGGCAAGGTAAAAGTTCAAAAAGATAAACGGGGCAAAGTAATTTAAAGATCCAGTCATCCAATAAAATGATTGAATTATGTTTGGTGAAACCAAAAGAAATACTACAGTTAATAAAAGTGAGGTCATCAAACCAAAAATAGAATAAAGAGAAACAGCAAACAAGGCAAAAAGCAGTAACGGCAAGATATTAACAAAGTCTTGTCCTAACATATCAGAAAAACTAATAAAGAAAGTGGCAGAATACCTGCCAGTCCAACCATTCCACCAAACGATTTGAGATTCTAAGAAACCATTATTACGAAGTAATACTGATGAACAAAAATCATCAGCCCAATATCTAACTAAACTACTAGTTGTCAGAATGTAATAACCAGAAAATAAAAACAGAATTAGAATTGGAAATAACAAATACCACTTTATATTTCTCATAGCATTTATGCTGAATCTCATTTTGCTCGCTTTAGAAGAACTGCCCTACCATTTTCTCTTTCGTAGTTGTTTTCAGACTTAAACTCATATTCACCAACAAATTTAAAGTCAGGGAGAATTGTTTGTTTCTCAGGACTTTCAAATATTTCTCTCCAACTTTCACCCATATAATAATTTTCATCATCCATCTTGTATGAAGTTAAGTAAATTGCGTCTATATTATCTTGAACAGGTAAAATCATACTTGGTTCTAGTGGGAACCAAATTGTTTTTCTTTCTCCATACCAGCTACCCCACGTATCTAGGTTTGTAACTATTACCATATCTTTATTCGTAACTTCTTTCAGTTTGTATGACATTTCAACGTAAATTGGAGCTTTATCTACGTTCTTCATCTTCTTTTCAAATCTAGAGTCTAAAAATATAACTCCTAGAGTCTGACCTACTGCAAAAAACAAAACTAGCAGTGTGGTTATGTAAACTTTATATTTATTGTCTTTAAATATGTTTACTAATGTTGCAACTGCTAAGATATAAACAAGTGGAACAATCGGATGAATATATCTATAAAATGGAATAGTTAATGCAGTTACAAGTAAAGTAAGTAAGGTTACAAACAGGACAGATATTTTAAATGAACTTTGTAACTTTTCTTTGCCCCAAACAAATATGCCAATTATAAATAACCCAAACAAATACGGATTCATTATCTCAGGTAGCGCTTTATAAAAATTGTATAGATTATAAATTAACTTCTTTAGAATTTGAACGATGTCAAAAGATGAATCTACACCCCGCAATAAATCAGATGCGTTGCCACTAGATAAACCATAATTTCCAAAACCAAAGACAGAATAGTAGAAACCTAAACCATTAATCTTTGATAGAACAATAACGTCTAAGGCTGTCCATAAAATCGTTCCAACTAATAAAATAGTTAACGACTTTTTAATACTAAATCTGTTCAAAAGGAAATATAGCAAAAATCCAAAGCTGAAAATAAAATATTGAGGTCGAGTTAAGTACATTACAACAATAAGAGCGATTACTATTAAATCTGCAAAGTTCTTTTTGAATGTTAGTAAATAAAAGCCTAACAAAATTTCAAAAATAAATATTATTTCAGTACCACCACTTGTTGCATAATTTAGTAAACTAACATTGAAACCAATCGTTAAAACTGCAAGAAATGCCACCAATGAGCTGTAAAGTTTTTTTGTTAATAGATACAGAACAACTAAGGAGCCAAAATAGTAGAACATGGAAGATAATCGAACAGACATATCAGATGCTCCGAACGCACTTAAAAAAACTGAAATTGAGTACGGCGTAATAGGCGGTGGCCAATCAGCAACCCAGGTATTATTAAAATTATCTTTTAGTCCAGAGAAAAAGATGAAATTTCTAAAGTACCCCTTTTCTTCAACTATGTTTTTCGCAATATCTGCATACTTTGCAGAATCAGAAAAAGTCAGATAGTTCGTAGACTTGAAATAAAATAATACCGTAAACAAATGCGTTGCGATTAAAAAGAATATAATAACTTTTTGTAATTTATTCATTTCTTCAAAACTAAGTATAACGTATATCCATAATCAATCGGAATATAGTATTCAAACTGCAAAATAAATGTTGATATAATTCTACTAATCTTACCAATAGGACCAAGCTTACCTCGCGATCTAAATATAATTTTGTCGAATATATCAAACAACAGGACAATATTGTGAGAAAAAAGTGGGCCGAAGAAAAGTCCTGATTCCTTTTGATATTCACACTTTAAACCATTCTCTTTTGCCAACCTTAACAACTTTTTTCTATTGTTAACATGAGAAGGCAACACTAAATTATACAGACTAAACCACTTGTAAAAGGTGTGGTCAGTTGTACAACTTATAAATACTCTACCATCGTTTTTTAAACTTCTTCGTGACATTTTAAAAAAGTCTTGTATTTCTGATTCGTTTAAATATTGCAACACACCAATACTAAAAATTGCATCAAAATAATCTGTTTTAAAACCATTTGTGTTTAAGTTTGGCTTCGTGTGAAGGAATTTGATATTTTTATACTTTTTAAACCTTAACTTTGCATATCTTATCGCATGTTCACTAACATCATATCCCAAGTATTTATGTATATTAGCTGGATTAATTAGATCCAATAAATACCCATTTCCACAACCGGAATCTAAAATTGACTTACCTGACAAATTCGGAAAATATTTTCTAAACAGATTAAATACTATTTGATAAGAAGGATGTGTATAAAACCTCATAGCTTAGCTATAATATTTACATACTTTTTATTTAATGGAAACGACATCAAATTTTTAAGTTTACCTTGTTTATCAAAAAAATATAATTTATACCCAAACTTTTTAAGATACTCAAAAGTATCTGTTGGAGCGTACCCATAATTTATACAGTCTGAGTTTACCTCTACAATAATATTTTTTATTAAATGTTTAGTTAATGACTTTTCCAATCCTCTTAAAACAAGCAGTTCTGCCCCCTCAACATCTATTTTAACCACTTTTATTTTACTTATACCCTGAGATTGAATAATACTATCAACTGGTAAAGATTTAACCTTATTTTTATTCTTTGTGGACTTTAATGAAAAACTAATATGACTTACCTCTGAAATATTGCTGTCCACAAACGACACACTACCTTGCTTGTCTGATGCAACGACTGGATAAACTTCTATCCTATTTTCATACTTGTTTATCAATATGTTCTCCCTAAACACACGTAGAGCTTCTTTTGAAGGCTCGAACGACAAAACCTTGCCTGAAGTAATTTTCGAGGCAGCAAGCAAAGAATAATCTCCCATATGTACGCCTACGTCGATTACTATATCAGTAGAATCTATTAAATTATAAAAGTAATTCATTTCATGATATTCAGGAAGCCTTGTATACACCACCAAACCTCCAAAAGAACTATTCGGATACGCGATATACTTAATGCCCTTCATTAATTCAACAACCACAGGAAACTTAAACATAAGTTGATTGATTTTCCACCATACAATCCTAAAAAGTGTATGCAGTACTTTATTTCGATTATCTGGATGGTTTAGAATCCAAATGAGTGATGTTAGGAATTTAATCATTTACCAATATATTTTATAGTAGTTTCATTTTTATTCAATTGCTCAACTAACAAAGCGTCAATATAAAACTTTACTGCCCAATTAATAAGCGACATTCTACAATATCCTTCATTTCTTAATAAATCTCCGTAAATTGGAAACGACCCTGCTAATGAACCTCTAATATTTTTATTTTTACTATCAACTCTGTTTAAGCTTTTTAAAAAGTTATTAATATTAGAGACTGCCTGCAGGTACTTTTTATCTTTAGTGTAAGAATACAACACGCCCCACACTACTGATATTTGAGCATCACCAGTTAAACATGTATATCTGTCTCTAGACTGCCAATTTTTATCAAAGGTGCCTGGTATGAACTTGTGTTTACTATAATAACTAAGTACCATATCAGCTGCTTTTTTTGCAGAATTTATCATCCTTTTGTTTTTTAAAAGTAGACCAGAGAACAACAAACCTTCGATTGTATAAGCTATAGTGTGTGTGTATGGATCTGATGGATTAGGTGGGGGTAATTCAGCGTTTAGGAACCACCCGTTTGATAACTGCTGTTTTATCACCCAATTTAAATTTTTAATAGCCATTTGTTTATGCAACTTACTTCCAGTCAAGAAAGAAGCTTTCAGTAAAGCATACCCAACTCGAGAATCATATGCATGACCCTTTGCATCATATGAATGCTTCACCCATCTGCCATTTTTATCGATCGAGTTTGAAAGGAAATCAGCAGTCTTAACGATAGATTCTAAATAGGTTTTTTTTCTAGTTTCATTATAAATATCTACCATTCCAATTAGATCTTGTCCTGTATTAAATATTGTCGGATAACCAGTATCTCCATTTTTAGTTAAATAAGTTTTAAATCCACCGATAGGTAACTGAACTGATAACAAGAAATCTGCCATCTTTATAGCCCTCTTAAGATAAGATTTGTCTTTAAAATAGTGGTAACTTTCTAAATATGTACTAATTATGTACCCTGTAGTTTCAATATATGGATCACCCCAACCACTAAAAACTCCATACCACGAACTTACACCTCCCCTAAAGCCTTTGTCTTGAGCACGATTCAACCACAAAAGACTTTTCTCAATATGATGGTGATTACTATATACCTTTCCCATCATATTAATCGTATCTGTAAACACCAGCGGAAGGAGGTCGATTTTTATCATAATTTAAAAAGTAATATATTGTTTTGCAATTGAATCCCAACTAAGCTTAGTTTCCATAAGTTCTCTACCTCGTTGACCCATCATGGTAGTAACTTTTTTGTTCTGATATAAATACATGATTTTTTTTGCTAAATCTTTATAGTCATTTTTCTTGTACAAAAGTGCATTGTTGTTTGACAACCTCAATCTAGCGCCAATTGTATTATTGGCTATAAATGGTTTCCCGCAGGATGCAATATCATTCATAGACATCGATTCCTGAAGTGGCCATACTCCAACATCAGATGCAGAATAATACTTATATAAATCTTTAGCTGGTTGGAATCCTGCCCATATAACATTATTGTGATATCTGTTATCTAATTTTGATAAACAGGTTTTTTCATATTCACTATTTGCAGTTCCGACAACCATTAACTTTATATTACTTTTCTTAGCAGACAATATATTCAAAGCACTAAACAACAAGTCCACACCCTTTTCTTTTATAACTTTACCTGTATATATAATCAAAAAGTCGTCATTAGGTATAGAATACTTTTTTCGAATAAAATTAAACGATTTAGTGTCAAACCTAAACAAATCCAAGTCGGTCCCTAATGGGATATCCTTAATTGTTTTTGTAACACCATAATACTTTCGCATTATAATTTTGGTTTTTTCTTGAACTGCTATAAATTTATCAACTGTTTTATTTATCAATTTTGAAAAGAAAAGTCTAAAGAAAAAATAGAAGATCGCTTTTGCCAATTGGTTACCTTCCGCTTTAAACCCTGAAGGTAAGTGGGCATCTATAGAGACTAGTCTATATTTAAAAAAAGGTTTAAGAAAAGAAAACACTATTGCCTGATAACTCGCAGTTTTGTCTACGATTACGATCTCGGGTTTTATCTCCTTTAAATATTTTAGCTGACCACCAAAAATTGCTCTAGTAAATATTTCAGCTATAAGTTTTACTCTGACCACTCTAACTTTATTGTGGATAGTGTCTGATATTTTTAGTTCTCGTGGTCCTAAAATTTTACCAGCAGTTTCTTCATATTTAGGGAATGGATAATAAAAGTTCGAAGTTAGTATTGTAACTTCATTTCCAAGCTTGGCAAGGCTTTTTGGTATATAGTATGAGCCATATCCCAACTTAGGTTGATAATAGTCAACGACAAATAATATTTTAGATCGCATATTTCAATATACTTTTAACAATCAATTTTGATGAATCACCATTCCCAAAAGGATTCTTCCACTTTCGACCCAGATTAAAAACTTTCTTAAAGGCACTGACTATTAACTGTTTTTTGACACCCGCAACAATATTCGCACCGACAAATACTGTTTCAGGGCGCTCTGTATTTTCTCTAATTGTAACGCACGGAACTTTCAAAATACACGCCTCCTCCTGCAATCCGCCTGAGTCTGTCAAAATTACTTTAGCATTACTCTCTAAATTAAGCATATCTAAGTAATCAACTGGTTCAATTATTTTAATGAAAGATGTATCAAATTTAATTTTAAACTTTAACAAATTTGCTTTCGATCTGGGGTGAATTGGATAGATGACCTTAAGATTATATTCTTTAGATATATACTGTAATGTATCTATAATTTCTTGAAATACTTTTTTATTATCAACATTAGAAGGTCGATGGAGTGTCAACAAAACATAACTTTCTTGATCAGATACCACCAGCTGTTTACTTTTAGCGAGTTTTAGATTTTGGATAACAGAATCAACAATAGTATTCCCAACTACCAATATCTCACCCTTTACTTTCTCGCTTTTTAAAGTTTTCTCTTGCAATTTTGTCGGTGCATATAAGTATGATGACATTTCATCTGTTAAGATTCTATTCATTTCTTCTGGCATACTCAAATCTCCACTTCTTAACCCTGCTTCTATGTGAGCTATCGGTATACCTTCAAAATTGGCTGCAAGACTCGCGCCCAAAACGCTGTTAGTATCACCTTGAACAATAATTAATTTATATTTTCGGTCACGATAGATATTCGCCAAACCCTCCACCGTTTTTGCAATCATCTCAGATCGTTGTAATCCACCAGTATTTAAATTAAATTTCGGTTTTGGCAAATTTAATTCTGACATAAAAACACTGTCCATATTTTTTGAATAATGTTGATTTGTATGAATCAATTCAAATTTAATCTTCTTATTAACCAATTCACGTATAACTGGAGATAACTTTATGATTTCAGGTCTCGTGCCCAAAACAACAGCAATCATTTTGTCTTTTCTAAAATAAATGTATACAGCGAACCATATTTTGGAAACATGTTAACTAACCACCTATCAACATAACTAATTAATTTAAACAATACACTTTTTGTCCTAAAGCGTAAATAAATACCTCTTGGAAAGAAAAAGTCTGAATGAAATGAAACAATGTGCAATTTGTTTTTGAGAAACATTTTCTTATACTCTTCAAAATTATAAAAATAGTTTGTTTTAGAAAAATAGAAAAATGTCGACAACACACTTTCCGAACTTTTACTATTCAACGCGGAATAGATAAAATTCCCGTTATTTTTCATAACAGAAAGTGCATTTTTGATAATTTTGTTCTGATCTGACATAGAAAAATGATCAAAAAACCTAAGGGCAGTTATTGCATCAAATTTCCCTGAAACTTTGATCTTATCAAATATCGACTGGTTTACAGTCTTTTTAACTTTAACCTTTTTCTTCAACAACTTTAGCATCTCTAAGCTTGCATCAAGACATACAAGATCGTTAACTTGATTGATTAAAAAACGAGTCAGTCTACCCGTACCTGAACCCAATTCCAACATTGAATTAAAGTTTTTGACATATCTTAAAATACTATCAGTCTCTATATTATCTACATACTTTCCACCGTATCCTGAAAAACGTTTGTTATCATATATTTTTACAACCTCCTTGTTTTGATAAAAACATTTTATTTCTGTAGTTGTCTTTTTATTTGTTTTCATATATTTCTTTGAAACATTCTCTAATATAGCGTAGATTATGATTAAGTTCAATATACTTTCTTGAGTTTGAGCTCAATTTAGTGATCAAAGTTTTAGAAGACGTAAAACTATTCAGATGATTAATGACGTCAACGGCTTTAAGTTTTGTGTTTAGTATTCCATTGTTACCATTTTTAATGACACTTCTTATTATTGAATTATCATTTGCAAGAACAACACATCCAGCTTCCATTGCCTCCAAAACCGTATTTGGAACTGATGTTGCAGAATGTTCATCTACAAGCGGCAAAATAAAGATATCGTTTTGTCGAAAAAACTTAAACGCTTCTATATTATTTTGAAAGCGTACTTTAATATTATTGGTACGAGCTTCATTTTTTATCTCAGAAATTATCTGAACTTTATTTCCAATATTTGAAAATGCAAAATTAAACACAATCTTATTTTTCAAATTATCATCTAGACGTCTAATTATTTCTGGAAATAAATCAACACCTTTTTTTGTTAGAGGGTGACCAAGATAACAAACTCTAATTTTTTTCTCAAGATTAGTCTTTTGACGAGATAGTTTATAGATTGGTATATACTGTGGAATATATTTTACTTTCCAGAAATCGGAAACATATTTGCTTCTGCTATAAACGGAATTAAAAACAAAGGCAAGAAGATGCATCGATAGTCTTGATGATAAAAAAAGCCTTAAAAACGACTCCATTGAGACAACTTTAGAAAATCCGAAGTTATTGTGAATTTCTTTAATTAAAGTCACTTTTGGAAATCGAAGCTTTATTGGTACAGCAAATAATAAAGACACAGCCGGTAAAACAAAAAAATCATGAACTTGAGTTATTTTTTCTTTCTTTATTATCTTGTAGATATCACCTAAATATTTAAATGTGTTTAAAAAGTGGGTGATAAAACTTTTATCCGATCTTAATGAATAGACCCTGTATTGTAGCCCTTTAGACATTACTCTATTCACATGATTTTTAAAGTTAATACTAACAGCCTCCTTTCTGCTCGAACCCAACTCAAATCCTATAAATAGTATTTTATTTTCCATGTAAATGCTTACTTTTTTGCCAGTTATACAAAATAATTGCGAGTTGAATTAATATTAAAGGGGTCATAAAAATTGACATCCTAGTTACTGAATTACCTATAACCTGCCACTTGTCATAAACTATACTATAAAAATATACCCCTCCAAAAATTACAGCCAAATTAATTAGCACTAAGCTTTTGATTGCATTCACAGTTTTACTCTGCTTTGGTAAATAAACTAAAAGCGATAATGCAAATAAAATATAAACTGACAACTGTGGTTTAATTACGTTTACCCAGACGTAAGGAATGACTAAAAATAGTTGATCTATATATTTTGTTAAGCTTGTAGAAAATAACATCCCAATATTATTAGAGGATGTAATAGCATAGTTCTTACTTATTTCACTCACGTAAATGCTCCACGGTACCCTAAAGAAAAGAATCATTAAAACAAAGACAACAAAAGAATTATATTTTCTGGATTTAACTGCTTCGTAAATCAAAAGTAATATTGGTGGAATCCAAAAAGGATCGGAACTTCTGATCCATCCACTCAAACCGATAAACAATGCTGACATAAAAAGATGAGCTTTGCTGTTTTCAGTAAAGTACTGAAGTAAGTATAAATATCCAATTATTAAAAAGGATGAATATGGAAGGTTCGTATAGGCCAAAAGCGAATGATCAAATATTTCGTACGTAAAAGCAATAACAAACGTAAATACCATCGCAACAGTCTTGTTTGTAATTCTACTCAAGACCGAATGTACAACAGCAATAAGTGAAATGTATATAAGCGCATATATAAACAACGGATTACCTGTGTCATCGATTAGGTATATAAAACCATGAAAAATTGAGGTATAAAGTGGGTAACCCAGATAATAGCGATGAATATCAAATACGCTCGATATATCATTTTGTGAAGCAAAAAATCGTCCTCTAAAATCATATAAAGTTAATGCGTCCCAATCTCTAATAGGCCAATATATATCTGCCAGAAAACTTGACGCAAATGCTAGAAGTATCAATGTTCCTATTATTAATTCATACTTTTTGAATTTGAATAATGTACTTATGTCTAGGTATATTTTTCTTTTAAAAAGAACATTCAAAATGACAAAGACAACCAATGCTATAGATAAAACAGATAATGTATTACTTAAATTAAATGTGACACCTGTCAGATACACAATAAACCACAAAAATGAAATCAATCCTGAAGAAATTAAGAATCCAGAAAACACCTTTTCAACCAGAGTTATTTTTGGATTAATGAAGTTTACTATTAAAAAACCTAGAACCAAAATTAAAAATATTCCTAAATATATCATATTATTTTTTTACCTTAATAATTCCCCATCCCATTTTGTTTTCAAATAACTCTGGCTCATAAACAACGTCTTCAACTTTCTCAATCTCAAAGCTGTTTGGATCCAAATATATTATCTCGCTTGCATTGATTTTTTCTTTTGGCCAACCATATTCAGATTCGTTATATGCTTTCCAGATACCCTTTGAAATAATATAGTAGTCAGGATCGATTTTCACTCCACTTTCATCTTCTACTGTTACTATCCTTCTAGGAAACAAAAAGTATCTTACTAATACACTATTCCCTTCCGAAAGCCAAGGCCTTTCAGGTGGGGGGATTGCAACAGATGAGTCTTCAGGCGTATTATCTTTAATAAATTTCATATATTTGTAAAAAAAATGCCAACTTTTATACATTTTGTCGTCGTATGTGTCTGTCGAATTAACAAATATATAGATATTACTTTTAACTATTCGTTTTGTGGTTAGAATGACATTTTGTAAAACAAAATATGAAAACGTGACCACAAGTAGCATTGCTATAATTCTTTGGGCTTTAGCACCGAAAAGATTAAAATTAAGTTGGCTATTCATCTTTTCAGTTTTCAATCCCTTTATATCAAGTCCTTTCGAATAAACTTCTAGATTCTCCATGTGTGAATGCGACAATATACCTGATAGAGCAATTATTGCTACGAATACCAAGATATTAAAGAAAGTATCTGGATTAATATGTGTAGTCGAGAAAACATAATTTGGGTAATTAGCAGATTCAATCGCTATCATTATGTAATACAAGATGGCTAATAATGGTAATGCTAAATATGCCCCTTTTACGACCAAAGACATTAGTGTCGATTCAAATTTATCGACGTTTCTATTTGCACCATTTTTAAAAACATAAACGATAAGCATTAATATGTTTATGACCATAATTATCTTGATTTCTACAAATACATACCGTGCAATGAAACCTGAATAAGTGACAGTTTCCAAAGCTAAGAATAAAAGTGTTAATGTTGTAACAAACGGCAACATAAATCCGTTTGCAGCAACAATTTTAGGAGCAAATTTTATGGACAGTCTATTTTTATTTAACCTACTTTTCATGTTTCTTTGTGATAATAACATATCAGTCGAGTTTACATTCACACAAGTTTTCTTACTATGACTCTTACATAATTATTAATACTATGTGAGTAAACAAATATTTTATTCCTTGAGTGTTTTTTAACAACTTTTATATCCATATCAAATAAATCGTTATATATAACTGAACTAATATTATCCTCACTGATTCTAAACTTTGATAAATATTTATTAATAACTACTGGCATTGCAATTTTTCCAAGTGTTAACCACATATCATATTCATAGACAAACTTTTTGTTACCAGTGAACGGACCATATTTTTGATAAGCCTTTTTTGTTACAAAAGTTGAGGGTTGTGATACATAGTTTGAAGTAAATAACAGTAATGAATACGAATTAATTTTTAACAAAATATTTTTACAAAGTGTCCAAAATTTAGCTATCTCTTGACCCTTATCATTTACAATCCTGCATTTACCTGCAAACCATAATGCATTTGGGTTTTCTATAAAATATCCAGTAACTGTTTCTAAAGCACCCGATTCATATTCATCATCTGCATTAATAAAAGTAACAATCTCACCTTTTGCTTTTTTAATCCCTTTATTTATTGCATCTAATTGCCCGCCATCTTTTTTAGACTCAAAACTAATAAGTGATGGGTATTTTTTTGCATATTTTTTAATTACACCTAAAGTTCCGTCAGTTGATCCTCCATCTTGGATTATTACTTCAAATTTCGCATTCTTCTGAGCGACTATTGATTGTAATGTCTTTTCTATATATTTAACCTTGTTGTAGGAAGGTATGACAATCGAAATCTTTGGAGATAACATTTTTATTTATTCCTTGTCTCTTTTTCTTTTAAAGCAAGTTTTCTGACAAGATCTTCAATTCTTTTTTCAAGCTTGTTTGTACGAATGTATGCAGAAGAAACAATAATAAATAAAACTATAAAAGCTCCACCAATAAGTAAATCTAATACTCTTGAAATAGCAAAGCTTGAAGCATAAATTCTAATAATCTCAGGAAATATCACAATTAGTATTACTGCAACCCATATAGCAATCCAGCTTGCAATCTCCATTCCACTTAGATGTCCTTTTTTGTGATGCAAAACTGCAAAATAGATCATTGCTAGTGCAAATAGTATCCCTGTTATTTGTAATCCTAAAATCATATTATTTTATTTTAAACTTCCAGTATATTAAATTAATAAACACACCGAATGCATCTAGAATTGATACACCTTTATAATTATCAAAGTATATAGTCTCAACTGGAATTTCACAATATTTTAGATTATTTCTCTTTACCTTAATTACCATTTCAGTTTCTACACCATATCCAGTAGATTCCCATTTTGTTTTTTCATATCCTTTTTTTGTAAGTGCCCTATATCCTGATATTAGATCAGAAACGTAAATACCAAACATTAAGTTAACGATAACTGATGCTACTTTATTACCAGCAAACCTAATAAATGGCATGCCCATTCCTAAATTTCTTGATCCAAAGATAACATCATATTTACCAGTCTCAAGTTTTTCTACGAATTTTGAAAGATCAGCTACGGCATGTTGACCATCTGAATCCATCATAATTACAGCGTCAGCACCATGAGCAAAAGCATATTCACAACCTGTTTTAAGTGCTGAGCCTTTTCCCAAATTAATCTTGTGGGTTAATAATGTTACATTCTTAAACTTCTTTTTTTGAACCAAAACGTTTGAGTTATCTGTTGAGCCATCATCAACAACGATAACTTTAAATTTAGATTTACTAATCTCCTCCAAAACAGAAAGTATTCTACTTCCTTCATTATGTTCAGGCATTACTATTTGTATATTCATATTGTTATGCTACCCAATAACCTCTAATAAACATCATTGTTAAAACAACCATTAAAAGACCAGATATAACAAAAATTATATTTAGCTTTATTTTACGTTGCATAACTATAAAAGGAAAGATAAAGATCATGCTAGGAATAACATATCTTGGCATTGACGTAAAAGTACCATTTAATGTTCCAATTAACAGTGTGAATAATGAAAATAACCAATAACTTGGTCTCATTTTTTTAATTAAAGTAATAAGATATACAAGAGGTCCCAGTGTAAGTAAAAACTCTAAAGTAATATTTAGAAAATTTAAACTAAAGACATTTATAGACAAAAACATTTTTATA
>CAZGHY010000016.1:9250-16064 GCA_964526015.1 uncultured Gammaproteobacteria bacterium | reverse complement strand
CAATGTTTGCGTTATGTTCTGAAAGCTCTTTAGCAAAATGAATTTTTCCGGAACTGTCATGAATATAGTACCAATATTCAGATTCCTCAGGATTAATTGATGCTTCTATTGTGGAAAGTCCCGGATTTGAAATAGGAGCTGGAGGCAATCCTAAATTCTTGTATGTATTAAACAGGGAATCAATTTCTTTGTCGCTTGAGTAAACAGGTTCCCAATATTTGTTTGTACTAATTACTGTTTTGTATTTTGCAACATCTTTAGCATATTGAAGAGTTGCATCAACTTGCAGAGGCCAATCATTATCTAATCTCTTAAACAATATTCCGGCAACAATCGGCTTCTCACTATCTGCAAAAGTTTCTCTTTCTAATAGAGATGCCATTATAATTTGCTCCTTTGAAGCATTTTTAACCTTAGAATAAAAGGTCGATTCTAATTTATTAACAATTTGAGTTACCGTTGCTGATTTGGGAAATAAATATGTATCGGGAAACAGATAGCCCTCTTTACCCTCTGTTAAGTCCATAAAGTCATCAATAAACTTTTGATCTTTACTTAAAGTTGTTGCAAACTTAATTGCTATTTCTTCACGTCTAGTTCCTTCTGGAATTGTTACCCACAATTCACTTGGTCCTTTTTTAAGTTTTTCCAATAATTCTTCCATTGTTAAATTGGGAGAAAGTTGAAATTCTCCAGCTTGGATTTTATTTTGCGAATTTGTTATTTGAACGTAAAACTTAAAGGCAATTCCACTTTTAATTAATCCTGCTTTTTCTAAATTATTACCAATTTGAGATACTGAAGCCCCTTTATTAACCATAAAGTCTTTTTGAGTACTATTAGTCGAAACGGGCATAAAAACTTGCCTTACGAACAGTACGGAAACAAAAACTGTAATAATAACTAAAAATAGAGGGATTAATAGGTATTTAAATCTCATTGAGAAGGGCACGTCTATATTTTTTAGTTTTTTCATTTTTGATGTAAATCCTGCCACATTTGCATGTTACCATTTCTCCGTATTTGTGTTTCTTGGACATAGCATTGGACAGGGGCATTCCACAACCAACGCATTTACCCTGTGACATTAACCATGCTTGGATTGGAGCAATTACATTCTTAAACATTCTATACAAATTATACCATGAAACAAACTAAATCAACTGACAAAATTATTTATTTATGCCCAAATGGCTATAATAAATTTTAACTAATATTGGCATAATCAATGTAATTTTGAAGCATGATAGATGCGGCGAAGGCATCTTCCATTTCTTTTCTCTTCTTTCTACCCATTCCACTTGCAACTGACATTTCAATTGCATCATGGCTAGAAAGTGTTTCATCAAATGTTTCAGCATCAAACTCCTTTGCAAACCTCTTTGATTCCTCGGCCATTTCACCCTCCGATATTCCTACTACTACTTTTTCAACTTTTTGTTTTTCAATAATTCTTTTAATATGGGCTATCATCTTTTCATAATCTGCATAACGAATAACCTGATACGGTTCTGCAAGTTTTCCACCAGAAATAGAAAGTCCAATCTTTTTCCTTCCATAATCAATACCTAAGTACTTCATTTCAATTTGTGTATTTTATTATTTTATCGTTTTCATCGTAGCACTCTGAAGCATAACCAATCTGACTTGGAACATTGTATTTTATTAAAGTAGAACATGCCGGAATATCTTGTCCTGAAGTGATTTTAACCCACTTAGGTCCTTCCTTTTTAGCAATTATATAATACCCAGGACCAATAGGACTTCCAAGGCTTATTCCATAAAAATCCCCGTATTTATCTATGTTTGATATCGCATTTCTTGGACCTGCCAAATTAGTTAAGATGTCTAACTGATCAATTTTGGATTTCTCAAAATCCCCAACTGAACTGCAGGTGAATGATCCCGATATCTTGAATCCAGTTAAATCACCAAAACAAAAATTTGAGTATATTAATTGACACAATTTACCATTTTTATACCCTAAAATCGTCCCAAAACTTTCATTGTGTTCAAAATTACTATTCTTAACCTCTTTCATTCCAATAACACTTAAATAGTTATTCAAATCAAAAATTACTTTATCCATTTTGCTGTTAAAATTAGCAACATCGCTTACATTTAATTTGTTGCAGCGAAACGAAAAATTCACCTGAGAGTTGTTTTTAACAGTCACTAATGACTCGTTTTCAATAGGCCAATACAGATCTCCATTACTATCAAAGGATAAATGGATATCTTTTCCAAAATTTTTAATAAAAATTGATGAAGCTATAGCGATTGAATTATATTTAGCAAGAAACAAGAAAAGTGTAACTAATAAAAAAGTTAGTAAAAATAATAACCTGTTTGCTTTCTTCTTTTTTTTAACCATGACTTTATGATACCACACGTGCCCTTACAATTAATCTTTTTGGATTTCTTGGATCTCCCGGAGGTGTACAAGTGACCAAAGTTATAAATGAATCAGTTGGATTTTGTTCTAAAATTTGTATATCAGAAGGATAAATTTCAAAAAGTTCTTCAACCCTATAATTATAGTCAATTCCATCATAATTTATGAAAATATCATCCCCCTCTTTCAATGTGGGAAGTGTAGAAAAAATAGCCATATAATTTTTGGGGTTATAAAATATTGGCAATATTGAATGGCCAAATATTACAGCATTACCATTTTTTCCCGGTAATGCGGTACCAGGATATTGGACTAAACTTTTTGACAAATCATCACCACCGATTGCAACAGTAGCATTTTCAATTTTTAATTTAGGTATTGTTACTGTATAAAATAACACTTTTGATTCTGCCACTGGCGCTGTGTTTTGTTCTGCTTTAGGAAACCAATTTGAAGCCTTTGTGTAATCTTGCCCTTCATCTTTAAGAGGAGATAACATTGTGGTATAAGATCTGGCATCAGTTAATTGATATTCGACGATTGGCCACACTGAAGAAACTAATATAGTCAATCCCGAAAGACCACAAATTGTTGCTAGCAATTTCACAAGCCTCTTTCTATTCGTTAAAAACTTGAATTCCATATTCTAATAAAAGGATAATTTATTCTGCAGTAATTTCAACTACAATATTTTTGGATACATGTGGCAAGGTTCCGGTAATTCCTTTAACATTTGGCCAAATTCTAACTTCTGCGTTGGTATAACCTGGTATGCTTCTCAAATAATCCTCAGCTATGTTGATATATTTACCAGATATTTGTTCTGATATATTTTTAGGGTCAATACTAGGTAGTAAATTTGCCGTAATTGCTGTACTAAATTCTTCTTCACTATTGCTTAGTTCAAAATTGTATTTTATTTGATCATCTCTCAACACAAAGCCGTTAGGGATCTTACTGTTTACAGCCTCTCTAGCGATTTTAGCTAAATCTGATTCCGAAACAGTCAATGCTTTAATTTTTACATCTAATAACAACTTTAAATTAGTTGCCTCATCACCCACTTTATTACTATATTTTTCTTCCTCAACTTCAATCTTTATTGAAGAACCAATTAAATATTGTCCATTGTCTATCTGTTCTTGAAGCTTTTGACTACCTTCTGACAGCAATTCCCCCTTCAGCTCTTTTAACAATTTGTTCTTATCATCTTCAGAAACAGAAGATATTTGCCTACTTGAACCACCTATAAAAGCATCGGTACTTGTGGCATCTACTTCTGCCTTAGGATAATTACTTACTTTAAATGTCTCATCTTTATTTAAGTTATATTCTGATCCAATACTAAGAGCCTCAACCTCTATGACTGCTGTTCCAGGTGAGCTAGGCGACACAGCCCCTGAAACTGACGCAAGTTTTGTTGTAACAAATCGAAGATCAGATGAAGATAAAACCAAAGTCCCTACAGGTAAATTAATTGGAAACGCAGTACCGTTTTGAATTTTGACACTTCCCTTAGCTTTCTCACCAACCACTTTTGTTCCTGTGGTACTCTTTGTTTTCTCTTTACTTAACAAAACCTCAACCTCTTCGCTTTTTAATTGATCTCCTATATTGATAGAGATTTTTTCTTCAATTGTTTTTGGTGAAACATAAATAGTAACTGTTGCCTTGGGTAAAAACCACCAGACTGACACCCCCACAACAAACATCGTAACAACAAGCGACAATAACATTACTGAAAATTTACTATTTTTAAAGAAACTGAAATCGAATTTTGGAATTCTTATTCTAGGCAAACTAATAAACATTTTTCTTATTTTTTGAATTGGTGGGTTTTGAATAATTTTTTCTTGCACCGGTTGATCTAAAACGATATTTTCTACATGGCTGTTCACTGTAAAGCCAAAATCTTCGGCTGTTACATCGTTTGGTTCTTCAATATTGTTGATTTCTTCCTCAGAAACCTCCTTAATTGAAACCACATTTCCAAACTCTGCACCACCAGCTAAAGCAATTGCCAATATCTTTTTATCAATATCTAAAAGTTCAATTTTTGGAGGATGTATAAATTTAGAATTCCCAATAGCACCCCAATTTACATCATTCAAATAATTTTTTGCATCCTCCATTTCTTTTTCGTTTTGGTTGTACAAAATAATTCTGGTTGGAAAATCCACGCCTTCAACTGCCAACCTGCTTAGTCCTTCAGTCACGTCTTCTTCTATTGAAACACTACGAAACACAGTCGTACTACCTTGTAATTTACCCAAATTAAAAATGGAAATATCTATTGTTTCAGTATTAACACCAACTGTTATACCTCCAAAGGAAACACCTTCTTCTTGCTTTATAAAATGAGATATCGCTTCCGACAGAACCACAAAACCTGATGGGGTCAATGACAATTCATCACATATTTTTTTTAATTTAATTAAATATTCGTTTTTAATATTGCCATCAGCTATCCAATCATTAGGAACTCCAAAAACAGTTTTTGTTGGATCTACAAAATCCTCAGGCATATTCTGCATACAAAGAGACAGCGAAGCATCAACACCCTCGATTAAATCTTTTTCATCTATGCTCTTTGAATCCCACCTTGTGGGTTGAGTTGAATTAACGATTTTCAGTTGACCTTCTACCACGCACCAAATCGCAGAAGTAATCGATTCTGGCTCTATTAATAGAGCCCAATAATTCTCAATTTCAGTTTTCGGTTTTTGAAGAAAGTCCAACATATATTCTAATTACGCCGGAGCCAATTTTCTCCTGCTTAATCATTCTAGCATGACCTAAAAGTCCTGTGCTAGTAACATGTGGTCCACCACAAATCTCACGTGAAAAAAAGTCATTATCTGAACCTATTGTATACATTTTTACTTTTTCACCATATTTCTCTGCAAAAAAGTGAAGTGCACCCATTTTAATTGCTTCATCTGGTGTTGTTTCTACAAAACTAACAGGTAGATCCTCTTCAATTTTTTCATTGATTAAAGAAAAAACTTGATTTATTTGTTCATCATTTAATTTTTCAGGATATGAAAAATCAAACCTAAGCCTTTCTGCTGTAATATGACTTCCTTTTTGACTTACAGAGTCACCCAACACTTTGCGAAGTGCACTATGTAACATATGTGTTGCAGTATGGAGCTTTGTTGTTTCTTCTGAATGATCTTCAAGCCCTCCTCTAAACATTCCTTTTGATGTAGAACGAGAAGCATCTTTATGCTTTTCAAATTCTTTTTTAAATTCTTCCAAATCTACTTTTTGACCTTTCTCCTCAAAAAGTTCAACTGTAAGTTCTAACGGAAAACCGTATGATTGGTACAAATCAAATGCAATTTTACCTGTTATCTTTTCAATTTTACTAATCTCTTTTAGACCTTTGTCTAAACTTACTTTAAACTTCGAGACTTCTTCAAGAATAATTTTATTGTCAGTTATTTTTTCAATCTGATTAAATTTAGTTGCAATTCTTCTAATTAACCTTCTCAGAATATAACCGTGCATTTTGTTTGATGGAACAACACCTGCATCTATTAAAGCTGTGGAAGCTCTTAAGTGATCAGCAATTATTCTAAAGTTTTTCTTTTCATCATCATACTTTTTACCTGTTATATTTTCTAAATTTTCAATTGTTGGCCAAAAAATATCAGTTCTAAAAACATCAGGATCATTGTTTAGTGCTGCAGTTATTCTTTCCAATCCTCCACCAAAGTCAACATTTTTCTGTGGAAGTTCTGAAAGTGTACCGTCTGCATTTTTAATATATTGAATAAAAACTGAATTACCAATTTCTAAAAACCTGCCACAATCACAATTTGGGTGACACTTTTCAACTTTAAACTCGGAATTTTCATGCAGTTTCAAATCTTCACCAAAATCAAAAAATATTTCAGAGTCAGGACCTCCAATTTCACCAGCTGGCATTTGATCTGGAGTTCCACTTCTACTCCACCAGTTTTTCTTTACACCATACTCAAAGATATGACCCTCAGGAACTCCCAAATTTTTCCAAATATTAAATGCTGTTGTATCTTCTGGCACATCAGATGTTCCTTCAAATATCGATACATATAATTTTTCTTTAGGTAATCCTAACTCTTCGGTTAAAAACTCCCAAATCCAAGGAAGTTGCTCTTCTTTAAAATAATCTCCCAAACTCCAATTACCTAACATTTCAAAATAAGTTGTATGTCTGTTATCCCCAACTTCATCGATATCCTGAAGCCTTATTGAAGGTTGGCTATCTACAAGTCTTGTTCCTAATTCATGTTTTTGACCCATCAAATATGGAACAAGTGGTTGCATTCCACTTGACGTAAACAATGTTGTTGGATCTTTTTCCAAAACAAGTGGAGCTGGAGGAATTATTACATGCCCCCTCTTTTCAAAAAACTTTAAATACTTTTCCCT
>CAZGHY010000016.1:0-9150 GCA_964526015.1 uncultured Gammaproteobacteria bacterium | reverse complement strand
TTATTCTTGTCCGTGTGTGGTCATACTTTTATCTCTTTTAAACATTTCTGCAATCCCTGTTAATTTATTTGGTCTAATTAAACCTCCCCCTAAAACTGCATCTTCTAGAATTGAGTTTAATCTTTTGACTGATTTTCTGAGATCTAAAATAATAAAAATAACTTGCATACCCACAATAACAAGTAAAACTGTAAGAGATACAACTACAATTATTAATAATCTTTGTACTGAATCCATATATTTATATTATATTATCGTTCATTCTACATTAATCTCAACTGTTTTTTCAGTTACTTTACCCGATCTCGAGACTGCCCTAAAAACTAATTTTTTTGTATCTTTTGTTATACCAACTACAGTCCTAAACGTTCCATCTTGATCAAGAATTATTGACTGATTGTTAACAGTCAATATAGAATCAGTAGTGGTTTTGCCTGAGATATCAACGCTTGTCGTAACCACAAAAGATCCAGCTTTTGGTGAAAAAACTTCAAGTTCTGGAGGAGTTACAAAACTTTTATATTCAAATAATAGATATATTAATATAAAAAAAGTGAAGGCTATAACTCCTACAAAAAAACTAAACTTAGGCGACCAAGAAAACTTGTTTTGTATATCTGGTTTAGGATTAATAGCTATTTTTTTGGGTAAATAATCTCTTCTAAATATGGCGTTTAAATTATCAACAGGTAAATCAAGGGTGCTGGCTAAATTTTTTACAAAACCGGAAACAACCGGAAATTCTGGTAAATTGTCCCAATCATTTTTTTCTATTTTGTCGATAAAATCTGACTTAATTTTAGTAATCTTTTCCAAATCAAATAAGGACATTTTTTTAGATTCCCTAGCTTCATGTAAAATTTTGCCAACAGTATTCATACTACTTAAAAATTATTTACCAATTCCTGCCAAAAACTCTTCGGCATTTTTTATGAGAACCTCGCGAGGTTTTGAAGATCCATCTGATTGAGCAATAACCCCCGCACTCTCTAATTGATCGATCACCCTTGCTGCTCGTGCATAGCCAATAGAAAGCCGTCTTTGAAGTAACGAGGCAGAAGCCCTATCATATTGACACACAGCTTTAACTGCTTCTGCAAACAAATTGTCTGTTTCGCCACTTACTCCAGGAACAGCAGCATTTCCTGACTTAGTTTGTGTAATTATTTCCCCAGTATATTGCACCGGTACACCTTGATTTTTAATAAAGCTAACAAGTTTTCTTATTTCTTCATCATTAACAAATGCACCTTGAATTCTCGCAGGTTTTGCTTGATCTGGTGGAAGATATAGCATATCCCCTTTACCAAGTAGTTTTTCAGCGCCTTGAGTATCCAATATAACCCTTGAATCAATTTGAGATGAAACAGCAAATGCAATTCTAGTTGGAATATTGGCTTTAATTAAACCTGTAATAACATTTACAGATGGTCTTTGTGTTGCAAGAACCATATGAATTCCTACAGCACGAGACATTTGAGCTATACGGGTAATTGCATCCTCAACCTCAGCAGGAGACAGTAACATTACGTCAGCTAACTCGTCAATCAAAAGGACTATGTAAGGTAAAGCTTGAAATCCACTCATTTCATTATATGTATCAATATTCCTAGCACCTGCTTGGGCAAAAAGCTCATACCTTCTATCCATTTCGCGAGTTAACCATCTGAGGGCTGAGAGTACTTTGTCAGCATCAACTATTACTGGGGATAACAAATGAGGAATATCGTTATATCCTGTAAGTTCTACTCTTTTTGGATCAACCATGATGAATTTAACTTCAGAAGGACTTGCACGGAAGAGAATCGACGCCAAAAATGTATTAACTGCTACCGATTTACCAGAACCAGTTTGACCTGCAATTAAAACATGTGGCATTTTACCAATATCCGCGATAATCGGCTTACCACTAACATCTAAGCCAAGTGTCACAGCCAACTTAGATTTCTTCATAGACATTTCGTCAGACTCTAAAATTTTCTTAAGTGGGACAAACTCAGGTGATCTATTAGGCAACTCGATTCCAACCAAATTCCTACCTGGAATTGGAGCCTCTATTCTTATAGCTCCTGTTGGGGCAGATAACGCAAGGGCTAAATCTCGTTCAAGAGCTGTAATTTTAGAAAGTTTTGTTCCTAGCGCAACCTGAATTGCATACTGTGTAACAGCAGGTCCTAAATTAACTTCGACTATGTTTGCTGTTATTCCAAAAGATTCAAGTGTTTTTTCAATAATATCAGCGTTGCCATTAATATCACCTCTATCTACTTTACCAATTTGTTCACCAGACAATAAATCAAGAGGTGGATATTTCCAAACCACATCATCTCCCTTCACATTACTAATAATTTTTTCTTCTAATTCTTCTTTTGGTTTATCAGTCACAGGTATTGGTTTTGGTGAATTAATTATTGGAACAGTTGTTGTACTTGATCCAGATATTTTAAAATCTTTTCTTGGAAGGATCCTTGCACCCCCAACTGCCTTATGACCGAAAATATACACGTTAGCTGAAGATAATAGCGATCTTAGCAATTTTAAAACGACATCAAACGAAGTGTTAAACAATATAATCAATCCAGTGATTATTACTCCACAAAAAACAATTATTGCACCCGCTGGGGTAATTAGAGTAGAAACTCCATCCCAAAAGGTTATGCCTAAGTTTCCAGACCTACCTAGTCCTGAAACAGACAGGAAAACCAAAATTGAACCAATAATTACATTGGGTTGAGCAAGTGGAATTTTTATTTTACTTAGCAAAAAAGAAAACGAGATAAAAATAAATGGTAAAAAAACAGTTGAAAAACCAAAAATATCCATCATTAAATCATTAAACCTAACCAAGATCAGACCTCTTCTTGAAAAAGAAAGTATTATCAAAATTGCAAGAATCGCAAAAAAGATCTGGGCAATAGAGCTATATGTTTGAGGTTTAAGTTTTAACTTATATGATCTCTTATCAACTTTTCTAGATTTCTTTTTTGCCATAGATATATAATGCAAATATCATCATACCAAAATTGGAAGTATGAAGCTAGTAAAAAACTATATCTCTACCACAATTGGGACAATCATTGGACTCCTGCCTGTGGTTTTGAAGAAATAACCTTCTAAAAACTTAATTGCTTCATCTTTAATACTCTTCGAGCGTAAATTTGTATGTGATTTTAAATGTTTCATTAGTCTTTGCATAGAATCATTTAATAAACCTCCACTTACACCTTCAAAGACAAAACCTTTACTAACAATTTCTGGAACTCCTAGAACTTTTCCTTGTTTTGTTGCTTTAAATACAACAACTGCCATACCTTGTTTACCAAGTAGAGTCCTATGTTCCAAAACTGTTTTACCTATATCTCCAATTCCTAGACCATGGACCATGACTTCTTTAACTTTCACTTTTTGTCCTCTTTCAGCCACACCATTATTGAATTCAATCGAATCTCCAGGTTTTAGTTTAAAGACCTGTTCTTTCTTTCTACCAGTTGAAACAACTAATTTTTCATATGAATGCATATGTCTAATTGTTCCGCCTGTTGGAATAAAATACTTTGGTTTACAAATATCAAAAAGCATTTTGATATCTTCCTGACCACCATGCCCTGAGACATGAAGGCCTTCTTTTAAGTCATAATAATGAACATCAACCCCACGATCAATTAGTTCATCTATTACAAAGTTTTGACTTTCTTTACTATAGTCTGGCGCAGGATTTGCTGAAAAAATAAACATATCCCCTTCAGTTACGGAAACTCTGTCATCATCGTCTGTCGCTAATCTATAAACAGAACTGCCAACTTGACCATAACAACCTGCGACAATATACATTAATCCACTTGGGTGTATTCTTTTTGCTTGTTTAAAATCTACAATTTGATTATCTAGATATTTTAAATATCCTAACTTATGTGCGGATTCTGCTTTTTGCTGAATTGAACGACCCATAAAAACAACGCGTCTATTTAACTTTGTTGCAATGTTAATCATTTGTTGAAATCTTCCAATCGAAGATGACATTGCACTCATAAATAAACCTCTTTTTGCATTTCTTGCAATATTTAACATTCTTTCTTCAACTGGAACTGCACTTGGTGCAAAACCGGGTTCGTTTGAACCCAAACAGTCAGAAATCAAACAAACAACTTCACCTTCTGCAAGTTTTCTAGCGCGAGCCAAATCAAAAGAATGCCCATCAACAGATTCCTGATCAATTTTATGCTCAGGAATATGCATGATTTTACCTTCTGGTGTTTCGATTGCAAAACCAACAGTGTCAGGAACTGAATGTGTAACTTTAAAAGGAGAAATTTTAAATGACCCAATTTCAAAAGTATCTCTTTCAGAATTAAAAACATTAATTTTATAATCTGTGATTCTATTATCTTTAAACTTTTCTTCTACAAATTCTTTAACCAAGGGAGCGCAATAAATTGGAGCTTTAACTTCTCTAAACAAAAAGGGGAGCGCACCGATATGGTCTTCATGCCCTTGAGAAAGAATAATTGCTTTTAATTTGTGTTTATTTTTGACTACATATGAAAAGTCAGGTATAACAAGATCAACACCAGGCATCTCAAGATCCGGAAAACCAACACCACAATCAAGGATAATCATTTCATCCTTATATTCGTAAACATTTAAGTTTTCTGTAACTCCAGTAGTCCCTGAAAGGGCAATAAATCGAAGCATATTTAGATTGATTGTAACATATCTTTCAAATTAACAAAGTCAGCTTTCTCAGCTTCTAGTATTTTTCCATTACGTAGAGATGCTGCAGGATGATACATTGGAATGACTGCTGTAGGTCTACCGTCTACAGCCACATCAAATTTCTTTCCATGTACCTCACTAATTTTTGTATCTGGTAAAAACTTTGCCATTGAAAACCTACCAAGTGTAATTACTACTTTAGGTTTAATAATATTTATAATTTGGTCAAGATATTTACCATAGGCTTCAATTTCATCAGGTAATGGGTCTCTATTTTCTGGCGGTCTATGATGAACAATATTTGTAATGAAAACTTTTTTTCTTTCTAGTCCTGCCAAAACTAATAACTTATCTAATAATTTTCCAGCTTGACCAACAAATGGTAATCCCTGCAAGTCTTCGTTTCTTCCAGGGCCTTCACCAATTAGTAATATTTTTGTTTCAGTGTTACCTGACCCAAAAACTAATTTGCCTGCACCCTTTTTCAATGGAAGTGAATCATCATCTTCCATCAAGTCTTTAAGTTTGTGAAGTTCTTCAAATTTGGTCATTATTTATGAATTCTTTTGGACTGATTATGTCTATGTTTTTATATCTTTTGATCACTAATAAATCCTTATCACCTGTAATTATATACTTACTATTGCTGGTTACTGCAACTTCTAAAACTCTATTATCATCAATGTCTCTTGCAACATTTATTCTTTTTGTTGGATAGACCACAACAAAATTAGAAGCTATAAGCGCGTCTAATTTTAGAATCATTTCCCTAGAAAAATTGAATTTTATTAACAGCGTTTCAACTAATTCTGAAACTAACTGGATTGAAGTAAATGCAATAAATTCTCTTTTTAACAATTTCTCAACTATTATCTTTGAGTTTCCTCCGAAAATTAAAGCAGAAATTATGACGTTTGTATCGATTGTAACCTTAGTGATCTCTTTTGGCATTTTTATAGCTATTTAACATACCAAAAACTTCTTCTTCACTTTTGATATTTAATTTGTCTCCAATTTGTTTGCCATATGAATATAGCTCTTCCCAATTTTGTTTGGAAACTAGGTATGTTCTAAGAGCTTCTTTAATAAGCTCACTTCTATTCCTATATTCTTTTTTAGCTACGTTGTCAGCCATTGCAACTAAATCTTTTGGGAGTGATATATTAAATGTTTGTGATAACATATACATATAATATACACACTATGTATGTTTGTCAAGTGTCCTCATAAATCTTGTCTCACGAATTCCACTGATTTGTTTTTTGTATCAAATATTGCAAAATTAATTCCATTTTCCAATGCTCCAGGTCGAATTATTTTTATTCCGTCATCTTCCCATTCTTTTTGTGAATGATAATGGCCAGTAAAAACTACAGAACAATCTTTAGCTATTTGGAGGTAATCTTTTATTAACCTATGAACAATCCCAATTGTAATTCCATCAATTTCAAGTTTTACATACTTCTCCAATTTGAATCTTGGATCTATATCTGCATTACCAATACAGCTGTATAGTGGAATACCATGATCTTTAACTATTTTTATGCTGTCAAAGTTATACCAATCACCTGTATGAATAACTGCTCCTACATTAATTGATTTTGCAAAGCCCATGACATGTTTCAAATTTGCAATGTTGCCATGAGAATCACCAATAATTAAAAGTTTCATTTCAAATCAGGATTTTTACAATTTTCTGTCTCAATCATCACACTTTCATCGGTAAAGTTTATAGCAGTCCTATCTTGTTCTAATTCAACCAATAAAAATCCCACAAACTTGACAAACCCATTTTTAAAATTTTCTTTTTCAATAGGAAATCTAGGATATATAGAGGTCCAAACTAAAACTGCGTCTTCTTCATAATTTTTATTCTTACCTGCCACCAATATTTTAGTCAGAGTTATAGTTCCAGAAAATACATAATTGATTTCCTCTGAAACTTTTTTGATTGCAGATTCAACATCTCCGATACTCAAGGTTTCACCAGTATTTCCAAGATTCAAACCAACTAAAACAGAAGCTTCAAAAAAATCTGTGTTTAATCCAGTTTTATAAGACATGGTGCAATTTTAACACAAGAAGTATCTATCTTTTAACTGGTATTTCAACATTTATCCAAACATCATCTTCTACACAATGATAGATTTTCCTTGAATATTTAACCTCAGTTTTGGAATAAGAATTAAAACTAACATCTTCTTTAATAATTTTCATTTCCTTGCCACACTTAACACATATCATAATTTATTTTTTACCTGTTCCACGAATAAAATAAAGATACAAAGAATAAAAAAGTAAAGCAGCTGCTAATATATAAACAGAGTTTTCTAGTGTCATCTTTTTGTACCAAATACTTGAAAATAAGCTATTATTGCAATTGCAAATGAGCCAACTGTAGCTAGTGCGTATATTAATGTTAATTGATTAATTTCCATTTTTTGATCTTTCTGAAAAAATTATAGCATATGAAATAAATACATATGTCACGATTAACGAATATAGCCCTAAAATCAAATTGTTTTTAGAATATGACTGACTCAAAAATGGAGCAATTATTCCACCAGAAAACCAAGCTATTGATATACCGGTAAAGAAATCTGCATAGACTTTGGCTTGTGCAATTTTAAATTTAGTATTCATCACAATGGTAGAAACTCTTTTACATTTTGTGTTGTAACATGGAATGAAGTTCCCCTACCTTCAACTATTGCTCTTGCAACTTTTCTAACAACTCCACCAATTGTTCTTTCCATCGTACGAATACCTGCATCATATCCAAAAGGTCTGACAAGGTTTGCCCAGACTTCATCATCAATTGTTAATGTATCAGTTGTTAACCCTGCATCTTTTAAAGCTTTTGGAAATACATATCTTTTTCCAATGGTAATTTTTTCAACATCAGAATAAGAAGGCATCATTATAGGTTCGATTCTGTCCATAACAGCAGTTGAAATATTTGTTGTATTATTTGCAGTTGCTATAAAAATACATTCTGAAAGATCAAAAGGGTAGTCAATATAATGATCAGAAAAAGCATGATTTTGACCTGGGTCTAAAAGTTCAACTAAAACACCCATGATTGAAGCTCTTCCTTGTTCTGTTACCCTATCAATTTCATCAAGGAGTATTACAGAGTTTTTAAATTGTGTATCTCTCATGGCTTTAATAATTTTCCCTGGTTCTGCTTCTGCATGCATTTTGGATTGACCACGTAGATCAAGAGGGTCTCCCATACCTCCAAATGGTATACGTGCAATCTTTCTACCCAAAGCTTCTGCAATTGAATAGGCAATTGTGGTTTTTCCAGTACCCACAAGACCAACGAAACAAAGAATTGGGGCACGATAGATATCATTAGCTTCACCTTTTTCTTTTTTAAGTTTCATGACAGAAAGATATTCTAAAACACGATCTTTAATATCTTCCAAACCAAAATGTTTTTCATCAAGAATTTTTTTAGCATTAACCAAATCTAAGTTATCTTGTGATTTTTGGGTCCAAGGTAAACTAGTTATCCAACCAATATAACTATCCATTCTGTCATATTCAGGTAAAAATGTTGGAGAATTTGTAAGCTTTTTAAGTTGATCTAACCTAATCTGCACAGACTTTTTTAAATCTTCAGGAATTGTGGATTTTGCAATCTTATCACCTAGTATATTAATTTCATTAAAGGCAGTATCTGACATAATTAAAGTATAGCAGGAAGTTCAAGAAGTGAGTATATCGTTTCGAAATTGTCAGATTTCCTATCATCTTTTCTATTTATCCAAATAGCTCTAAATCCATTATCATTTAGAAACTGGCATATCTTTTCCTTGTCGTCAACAATAATCGATTCTTTTGGAACCATATCAATTACTTCTTTCATGTCTTTTGCAGGCACAATAAACACAATGTCCTTATTAAAGTATCTATCTATGCCCATTGACTCAAATTTATTTTTTTGAAAATCAAGTGTTCCTTCTGAATATATTCCCAAATTCCATTCTTCGAGGATTTCTAATATCTTCATAGATTCATCAAAAATACAGTCACTATATATATGTTTATACTCACTATCGTAAAATATTCTAACGATTGAATCAGTAGCATCCTTTTCAAATCTATCAGATAAAAACTGTGCATAGTCTGGGACATTAAAGTATCGTTCATTCGCAAGGGTTTTAAAATAATCTAACTCTACTTTTTTAAATTCATCATAATTTGGATTATCGAGGATTTCTAATAAAAAATTATCGAACATTTTTATCATTTTCTCAGTATCGAGTATTGTCCTATCAATATCGAATAAAATTGTTCCTTTTTTCATATACGAAATTGTAACATTGAATCGATAAAAATTGAATGAAAAAATTAATTAACGATCTACATTTCCTGTTTGGAAATATCTTGAAGTTGGGAAGTGTGGGCCAGACGATCTTCCTTCTGATT
>CAZGHY010000015.1:0-16934 GCA_964526015.1 uncultured Gammaproteobacteria bacterium | reverse complement strand
TACTAGTTTCTTGAGCTAGTGCCCAGCTTTTTGATTTTCTCACTCCAGACATTGGACCACTCTTCAGCCTCCATCAGTTTAATTGCAAGTTTGTAACCTTTTGAATTTAATTTTTCTTTTACTGTTTTAATTTCAGTTGAGCTTACTTCTAAGTTTGTTTTGATATTTTCAGTACTCCTGCCTTTTTTTAGCCAATAGGCAGTCGCCAATCTATTTGTAAAAACCTCAAGCTCTTTTTCTGAAAGAAAGTCTTTTAAAAATATTTCAAAATTGTCTTTAGTTTTTAAGTCCTCCAAAGTCTGAAAGAATGTTTTTCTAATTTGTTTTTGTAAATTATTCATTTATGTCTAGTATAGATCACGGCTATTATACCAAGACCCGCAAGAAGAATGGCGTTTAATATGTTTCCAATTCCAAAGTAACGAAGGATTGTAAATATGGTTATACAAATTGAAACAATAAGTCCAGTCTTAGAATTTGTTAAAAGTAATGAAACCAAAATAAATAAAAATACAAACAAATTCAAAAAAAACAGAAAGACAAAAATTGATGAGTTTGGATCTGTGAAGTAGATAATAGACACAAGAGAAGCTAGTAGTAATAGTATAGTAACTATGGCAGGAAGGAAGTTTTTCCGTCTGAGGACCATTTGTTTTCTAATTTCTTTGTGCATACTATATACTTAAGGTATTATGGAAACAGTACTTCTAATTATAATATTAATTTCCTTAGTAGTCCTCATCACTTTGATTTTAAAACAAAAGCCTTCTGGGGATATGATTGAGTGGCTAAAGCAAACAGGACAAAGGCTGGAGTTCCAGAACAAGTCATTTAACGAAAGGCTTGATCATGCAACGAGAGTGATAGGAGATGTAAACAAAAATATTGGTGAGTTTAGTGAAATAGGTCGTGGAATGAAAGACCTTCAAGAGTTTTTGTCCTCCCCCAAGCTTCGTGGAAACATAGGTGAGCAGGTTTTAAAAGAACTGTTAAAACAATTTTTGCCAAATGAATCTTTTGTTCTTCAACACACGTTTAAAAGTGGAGAAAAAGTAGACGCAGCAATCATGACCTCTGGTGGAATAATACCCATTGATTCAAAGTTTCCACTTGAGAATTTTAGAAAAATGCAGAAAGACCCTGCTTATAAAAAAACTTTTGAAAGTGATGTCAAAAAACATATTGATGATATTTCCAAAAAATACATATTAACAGATGAAGGCACAATTGATTATGCTCTGATGTATATACCTTCAGAGGTTATATATTATGAAATTGCAAACAACCAAGACCTTTTTGATTATGCACAAACAAAGAGAGTCTTGCCAGTTTCTCCAACAACATTCTATGCATATTTAAAGGCAATACTCATGAGTTTTGAAGGTCAAAAAATTGAGAAACAGGCAAAAGAAATATTATCATCTCTTCGAGCGATTAAAAAAGACTATGGAAAAGTAGAAGAAAATTTAGGGATACTCCAAAAGCATTTAGTAAATGCTACCAATATGATGAGCAATGTTTATTCAAGCTTTACTAACTTGGGAAACAAAATAGATAATACTCAAAATTTAGATTCTGGAACAAAAGCGGAGAAAGTATTAGAATAAATTATGAATATCTTTCTAAGTATACCGGTTGAATTAACAGCAACTCCAGTTGCAACACTTAGCCCTGCACTTCAAGAAATTGGTAAAGGTGGAGTCGGTGGGCTTGCTGTTCTATCATTCTTGTTAGTTGTGTTCATATTCATACTTTGTGTTGGAATGTTTGTACTTTGGATTTGGTCTTTAATTAATCTGCTTTCATCAGCAGTTAAAAACTCAACTGAAAAACTACTTTGGCTTTTGGTCATTTTATTTCTACCGGTTTTAGGTCCAATTTTATACTTATTCATAGGAGTTGATAAAAAGACCGGATCCAAGGCGAAGAAAAAGTAATTACCCGCTATTTACTCTCGTGTTACAATTCAAAGGTGAAAAATACCTCTAAAAAAATAAACAAAAGCCAGCTTCAAGCAGTAAAGCAAAATAATGGACCACTTTTAATCATCGCAGGTGCAGGAACTGGAAAAACAACCGTAATTACAGAAAGAATTAAAAACATAATTACTAAAGGTTATGCAAAACCGGAAGAAATCTTAGCACTTACATTTACAGAAAAAGCTGCAACAGAAATGGAAAGTAGGGTAGATGAAGTAATGCCACTGTCCTATGGAAATGTATGGGTTATGACATTTCATTCTTTCTGTGACCAAATATTAAGAGAGTCAGGTTTACATATTGGATTACCTTCAAACTTTAAGTTGATGACAAAAGAAAAAAGTGTTGATTTATTTAAACGGAACTTGTTTAATTTTTCACTTGATTACTTTAGACCACTTGGTAATCCAAACAAATTTATATATTCACTACTAACACATTTTTCAAGACTTCAAGATGAACTAATTACCCCTGATAAATATCTAAATTGGGTAAAGTCAAAATATAAACTTAATAACTCCAAACTAACTGATGAAGAAAAGTTAGATAAGCAAAAATGGGAGGAATTGGCAACAGTATATAAAGAATATGATGACTTAAAACTTAAGGAGGCAAAGTTTGATTTTGGAGATTTAGTAATTAAAACTGTTGAGTTGTTTAATCTCCGCCCAAATATTTTAAGTAACTATCAAAAAAAGTTTAAATATATATTAGTGGATGAATTTCAGGATACAAATTATGGACAAAACGAATTGGTTAATTTACTTGCAACTAAACACAAAAACATTACAGTCGTTGCAGATGATAATCAGTCTATCTATGCGTTTAGGGGTGCTGCAGTTAACAATGTACTTTCATTCAAAGAAGTATATCCTCAAACTAAAATAATAACTTTAAACCAAAACTACAGGAGTACACAGAAGATACTAGATGGATCATACAAATTAATAAAGAATAATGACCCTGATACTTTAGAAGTAAAAATGGGAATTAGTAAAAAACTTATATCTCAACGAAAAACTGGAAGTTATATTAACTTTAAATTGACTGAGAACGGTGAACTTGAGGCGGAAGAAGTTAGCAAGATAATATCCGGGTTAGTAGAGAATAACAGTTACGAGTATAAAGATATTGCTATTTTGGTCAGGGCAAATAACCATGCAGACGTTTTTATTAAAGAGTTTGAAAGACAAGGTATACCACATCAATTTTTAGGTCCTAGTAGTTTGTTTGTAAAAGAAGAAATAGTCGATTTGATCTCATACATGAAATCGCTATACGATCCGGAAGATTCTGAGTCATTTTATAGACTACTATCCTCAAAATATTTAAAAATTGATCACAACAAAATAATCAGCTTGCTTAGTACTGCCAAGAAAGAAAGCAGATCCCTTAGAGAGGTTTTTATTGATAGCAATTTACACCCTGATTTAATCTCACTTTTTGAAAGACATCTATCAGAACTTAGTTCAAAACTTACAGGCGAAATATTGTATGAATTACTAACTGAGATGGGTATATACGATTTAATAGTCAAAAATGAAGACGATCTAAAAGCTAAGAACATTTCATTATTTTTTCAAAAGGTAAAAACTTTTGAGAATGAAAATCCACAAGCAAAACTTCGCGAAGTAGTTGATTATATTAACCTATTATCTGAAGTTGGAGAAACGCCACAAGTAGCAAACGAAGGTTGGCAAGAGAATAACGCAGTTAACTTGTTAACTGTACATTCAAGTAAAGGGCTGGAGTTTCCAGTTGTATTTATGGTTAATTTAGTAGCAGACAGGTTTCCGAGCAGAAATAGGGGAGAGGATTTGTCAATTCCAGAAGATTTGATTAATCAAGAAGTATCAAACTCAGATTTTCATCTGCAAGAAGAAAGAAGGCTTTTTTATGTAGGAATGACTAGAGCCAAAGATCATTTATACTTGACCGCATCAAAATACTATAACGATGGCAAAAGGGAGAAGAAGATAAGTCCTTTTGTTTTGGAAGCGTTGGGAGAAAAGGAAATGCAATCATTACCAGTTACTAGAAACTTAGAGTTAAATCCAGTTATTAAAAACAAAATAGAAACCAGAGAAGAAAAACACAATCTAAAAGTTGACTATCTTTCTGTCTCACAAATTGAAACATTTGAAATATGCCCACTACATTATCAATTAAAGTACATATATAAGTTACCAACTTCAAAGTCTGCATCTATCTCTTTTGGTATAGCAATTCACGAAACACTAAAACAAGTTTATACATCTCTAAAAAACGGGGATAAGGTAAACGAAAAAAGAATAACAGAAATTTATAAATCAAATTTTGTAAACGAGGGTTTTGAAAACAAAAAGCACAAAGAGCAGTTTTTTAAAAAAGGGGAGAAGTATGTTTTGGAATATTTTGGCAATAAATTTAATACAAAAATACTTCCTGATAAGTTAGAAGAAAAGTTTACCACTAAGCTTGCTGAAGATTTAAAAATAGGTGGAACAATAGACAGGATAGATAAAGTTTCAGACAATCAGCTAGAAATTATTGACTACAAGACTGGTGAAAAGATACCTACACAAAAAGAAGTAGATAAAGACTTACAACTTTCTGTTTACTGCTTAGCTGTAACTCAGATGTATAAAGTAAAACCAGAAAATGTAAAACTCTCACTTTATTATTTAGACAATCAACAGAAGATAACAACGACTAGAACAGTGGAGGATTTAGAGGAAGTAAAACAAAAATTATTTGATTACAAAAGTGAGATAGAAAATAGTGATTTCAAATGTAGCAACTCATACTTCTGCCAACAAGGCTGCGAATTTTCAATGTTTTGTCTGCATTAACAATTTGCCCCCGCTGTATGTAGTGATATGCTCGCCTATCCCTAATAAAACATAACTTCCACCTTCACCTTGAACAACCCCCTTAGGTGTTTCAGGAGTTTTTTTCCCTAGCCCTAATGCAACCTGCAATCGTCCGAATACTGTAGTTTCAGTGACTACACGAAATCTTCCAACCTGTTCCTCTTTGATGCGATCAGTCCAGATCTCCATTTGAAGCTAGTTTACATATTGTAGTTTACTTTGTCAATGTAAACCCTTTTGAGTTTCCATAAGAGATAAAACCAGAAATGTCTAAAACAGTTTTGTCTATGTTACAGTTTTCAAAACCTGTCCCATCAATCTTACACCCATTTAAGTTTGTTTCTTTTAAGTTACATCTTTCAAAGACAACTGAAGTTAAGTCCGATCCTTCAAAGTTTACTTTTTCTAAATTATTAAATATAAAAGCTGAGTTCTTTAGACCTGTATTATTAAATGTGCAGCACTTTAAGTCTAACTTTTTAATTTCATTCTTAATTAATATTTTTTGAAATATGCAGTTTTCCATTACTGCATCTGAAAAGTTACAGTCCTTGATTCTAATATCTGAGAAATCAATGTTACTCAGTTTGCTACCAGAAAAAATACAATTAGTAAAACTAGCTATGTTAAATAAAGTTTCTGATAGGTCACAATCAATAAACTTACAATTATTAAAATTTACAAATTTTATATTGCCAATAAATTTACAGGACTCAAATATCTGATTGTCAAAGTCGTTTCCGTTAAGTTCGTCGCCCGATAGTATTTGTTGGTGATATTTCATAGTCTAAGCTTGAATCTCATATTGGTAACCTAAATTTAATATAACACCCAGGATAGAGAATTTCAGTACCTCCAAATTGTTTCTTGAAGTGGGTGAATCCAAGCCATGATTTATTTGGGAATCGATCATCATAGATACCTTCAAAATCAAAAACTTTACAACCCATCTTTTTACCCCATAGTATACCTTGGTAGAGAAGAGAGTACTGGGAGAGGGAAGTACGACCCTCATAATTTGTAAAACCTTGCCAGTAATAGGTGATATAGTTTGATGCACCGTGTGAAGAGATCGTGAAAATCGCTCCACCTATAATACTGCCAGCTTTATTGTGCGACGCAAGGAATAGGGACTTAGATTGTGGAAAACTTTTCTTTAACTCTAGAAGGCTTTGTATACTTGGTACATATCTTTTAAAGTTTACAGACTTTTTCCATGCTTCATGAAATATTTTAATTTGAGTGGGAGTTGAGTATTCTTTTATTTTATACCCCTCCCCTTTTCTAATGCTGTACCTGCAGTCCTTTGAAAAGTTTCGGTAAATACCCTTAACTGACTGCACTAGGTTTAAATGTATTGTTTTTGTAGGTAAAAAGGGGCTTTTTGACAACTTGTATTTATTCTGTAATAAATTATGAGCAACGGTTTTATCAGTGAAGGCTAAATCAGGCTCGATAATAGTCTGAAATACTCGATATTTATTATCTAGTTTTTGTATTGCTTTAAAATCAACCACATGAGGCCTCTGTATTTTTAGAACTGAACCCAAAAAAGGAATTTTTTTAAGGAAATAGTTGGTATTGTTAATTCTTTCTACAACCCAACCTTGTGTCTCCAGATATCTCGCATAATTAACTGATTGTCTGATGTCTGGAAGATTTTCTGATCTATGAATCATTTTCTGAGTCGAAGTATAAACCATCTAATTTTTTCTGCAAATCGATATAGATAATATAATGGTTTGTTGATTATTAAGTCCCAGCTTCCTACAAATTCAACAACTTCTGGGTTGTATCCTTCTTTAAATCTTGTAAATCCTTTACCCTCTTCCTTGCCCCAAAGATCAAAGGTTTTTAGTTTCTTACTTTTACCAAATCTGATTGCTTCCCACATCATTAAGTTGTTTGCCATGACCTCTTTATATTTATCAGTTGAAGCGCCATATGGATAATATAAGAATTTGTTGTTATTAAATAACACCCAAGTAGAAATAATTTCATTGTTGTATTTGGCTGTTAAAATGTTTGCAACTTTGCCTTTTAATTGTTTCCACATCAATCTATGGTATCTGTGGGTGTGAGAGTAAAAACCTTGTCTTTTGTTTGTTTCGTCTGTTAGTTCAAGATATTTCTCAAAAGCTTGATCAGAATTATCTATTTTCACTTTAACACCGTGTTTTTGGGCTAAACGAATATTGTACCTTGTCTTACTTGAGAATGATTTAAGAAGTTCTTCTTCAGATTTAGTTAAATCTATCCAGAATGAGGTTGGGGTAAATAGTGTTTTACCCTCAACTAAACCCCAATTTCGTAAACTTTTAACCAGTTTATCATTCTTAATTACATTGGGTTCAAGTTTGATAAAGATACTATTTTTCTCTTTACCCAGCTTTGAAATTTCTAAAACGTCTTTTTTTGCAGGTTCTGATCCTCTAATTAATGTTCCAATTGTAAATTTTGTATATGGAATTTTACTAAATATAATTAAACCCGCTTTTGAATACTCAACAATATTTCCCCACTCTTTTCTAAACTCTCCCCATTCCTTTGTCTGTAGTGGATGTGTCATTTAGGTAATTATACTAGCTATTTCAAATATTTATCTAATATATTAAAGTAACGAATATTCTCTATTTAAGATATTTGGAAAGAATGTCATCAAAATTCAAATCATTATCACTAATTTGTGAATCGTTGTAGCTATCTTGAGTAACCATTTCAATCCTACCATTTAATAATTCCTCTGGTATGTCTGATAAGAACCTGCTTGGTGCATTACTTGATGTTTCTCCATAAATCATCCTTTTGCTTGCGTAGGTTAAATACAATACTTCTTTGGCTCTGGTTATACCTACATAGCAGAGTCTTCTTTCCTCTTCCATTTGTTCCTTTTCCCATAAGGCTCTTGAATGCGGGAATAACCCTTCTTCCATTCCAACAATAAACACTATTGGAAATTCTAGCCCTTTTGCTGCATGGAGTGTCATCATTGTAACTCCATTTTTGCTGTCCCCTTTAGTACTGCTTGCTTCAACAAGTGAAACATTTTCTAAAAAGTCAGACAGAGCTGGAAATTCTAAAGCTACTGATCTTAATTCTTTTATGTTTTCTAAACGTTGGTAATCTTCAGCATCATCTTCTTTAAACTTGTTTAAGTATTCAGTTTCTTTAATTATTAAATCTAAAATTTCAATAGTCGTGTACTTTTCTAAATCTACATTTATCATCATAAATTTATCAAACCTTCGTTTTCCAAGTGCAACAACTCTTTTTTCAGAAACTGAATCCTTTTTATTAAATAAAAGTCTTAAATACGATATTATGTCTTTTATTTCTTTTCTATCGTAAAATCTTACTCCGCCGACTAAAGTGTATGGAATCGATGCGTGCATTAGACATTCTTCAAGAACACGCGATTGGGCGTTTGTTCTATAAAGTATTGCAATATCTTTGTAATTACCTAGACGTTTAATGTTACTTACTACAAAGTCTGCTTCGTCAAAACCACTATTTGATATATGAACAGAAATCTTCTCGCCTTCAGATTTTTCAGTCCAAAGCTTTAATATTGGATGTCCTGTGTTTTTAGAAATTACAGAATTTGCGGCGTCTAATATATTTTGGGTGCTTCTATAATTTTGCTCTAAATTAACTACTTTAATATTGGGATAATCTTTGATTAAATAGTTAATATTTCTATAGTCTGCGCCACGCCAAGAATAGACGCTCTGGCTTGCATCGCCTACTGCAGTAATTACACCCCTCTCTCCATCCAAAAGTCTTATTAGCCTATATTGAATTTTATTTGTATCTTGCCATTCGTCTACAAAGATTTGAGTTATTAGTCTATGCCATTTATTGAGGACCTCAGGTACTTCAAATAGTTTTACTGTTTTTAAAAGTAGGTCGTCAAAATCTAATGCATTAATTTCTGCTAGCTTTCTTTCATAAAGAACATATACTTTTGCTGTTATATCTCCAAAGTCACCCGTTGCTATTTCTGCAAATTGAGACGGAGAAAGCATTTGATTTTTTGCTTCTGAAATTGAATAGAGAATAGAAGCTGGTTTAATTGAATCTTTAATGCCTAGGTTGTTAATTATTTCTTTGATCAGGTCCTTTTGGTCATTATCATCATATATTAAAAAGTTTCTGTTGATTCCTATTGTCATTCCATCCGTCTTTAAAACTTTTGCGCAAAAACCATGAAATGTACCTGCAAACCCAAGATTAACCTCTCCCATTCTATGCTTCATCTCTTTCGCGGCCTTGTTAGTAAATGTGAGGAGCAAACAGTTTTCTGGATTAACTATCCCCTTTTCAATTAAATGAGCGACTCTATGGGTAAGCACTTTTGTTTTTCCTGATCCGGCGCCAGCTAAGACCAAGAGTGGCCCGTCAGTGTAGGTCACTGCTTCTAGCTGTTCCTTGTTAAGATCGTTCATATTAATTACAATAGTACCATGCGTTTTATCAAATTTGTCCTGTTGTTTTTTGTGGTAGCCTTAGTTTTATGTGTATCTCTGTTTTCTATTCGTTATTCTTTAATCGCAAAGATTGAAACCCCTGTTTCTATTCTAGTTCTTGGTAAAGGTGGAGAAGGCCATACTGCACCAGATTTAACAGATACTATTATGGTCGTTACATTAAACAGTAACAATCACAAAATAAATATATTTTCACTCCCCCGTGATATTTGGGTTAATAGTACAAGGGCGAAATTGAATAGTAGTTATTACTGGGGTAAACAGAAAGGCGGGAATGGTTTTGATTTAGCAACAACTTCCGTGAATGAAATTACTGGAATTATGCCTAAATATACTGTTGTTATAGATTTCTCTTTATTTAAAGATTTTATAGATACAATTGGTGGAGTAGATGTTAATGTCGAGAACTCTTTTGTAGATGAAAAGTATCCAATAACTGGAAAAGAGAATGATTTGTGCAATGGCGACAAATTGTATAAATGCAGATATGAAACTTTGCAATTTACAAGTGGATTGCAACACATGGATGGTGAAACCGCTTTGAAATTTGTAAGAAGTCGAAATTCTGTAGGAGATGAGGGAACTGACTTGGCTCGTGAGAAAAGGCAACAAGTGTTGATCTCTGCCATCAAAAACAAAATACTTTCAGTAGATTTTCTTTTTGATTTTAAATCAATGAAATCTTTATATAATGTTGTTACTACCCATGTAGAAACAAATATGGATATTGTATTTTTACAATCTTTATTTAAAGAAATAATTTCTTCAAGAAATAATATAAATTTTTTAACTATTCCAGAAGAATTCTTAAAGATATCTCAGAATGAAAAAAAGTATGATAGACAATATGTGTTTGTCTCAAAATCTGGAACATGGAAAGAACTTCAGGATTGGATTGCAAAAATCATTTAATTTCGTAGTAAACAAAACCCTCAAAATTTAGCCTGTTAATTATGTGATTCCCAAACTCTGAATCAATAAAGCTAGTAAATTCACCTTGTCTAGGATTTGGGGAAAAAATTATATATCCCAAATTAAAAGTTTTTATAAAGTTTTCAATTTTGTCATCGTTTATGTTAGTTGTGGGCGGGATACCTCCCAAACTGGAATGACTAAAAATATCACTTATAACATCTTCTTTTTGGAAATAATCATACTTATCACTAGTTATTCTAGACATGTAGACACCAACTTTAGGTTTCTTGTGCGATGTTTGCCAATACATCTGTTGAGAATTTAGAGCCTGCATTGACCAATCATATCCAAACGCACCTTTACTTTCAGTTAGCCCAGAAGGAATTTCTAGTAATGTTTTAGAACTATTTTGTTTTGCTAAATGTTCATAGACTGTAGGAATGCTAGTTGATGAGAAATTAATATTTGTTGTTCCATATTCAATAATTAGTAAGGCAATTAAAGCAATAAATACTTTGATAATTTTTCTATGAGATGCAACAAAAAAAGCAACTAATATTGCTACACACAGCTGAATAACAATAGGAAATCTTATCGGACAGTCAATGGATCCTAAAATTGGAATCTTAAGAAAATGATAAAAGAGGGTGTGTTTTCCTTCTGCAAGAATTGAGTCGAAATATTTTATATTTGTCCCAAAAGATAATAACAAAAATAGTAATCCTATAAAGGACACATCTTTAATTAGTTTTATTTTCCAGTTTTTAAATATAGAGATAATGGCAATGACTAAAATACCCCATCCAAGAAAATAAGAAGGAGTATCAAGATTTACTTTTTGGTCAGCCATACTAAAGAATGGATTATTAATGTTGGGAGTTATAAAACCATCAATATTCGTGTTGCAGGTACTCGAACTGTTAACTACTTGCTTATGTCTGACAAACTCATTGAAATTTTTTTCGGAGGTGAAAAGAATTAGAAAAGGAGTAAGGATGGTTAATATAAAAACTAGTAAGTACTTATTAATTTCAAAAGTTTTTATTTTTATATTTAAAACAAAATAAACTAAAACTAACAATGAAAATAAAACTGCAGAATAATAATCAATCCCTAAAACTATCCAGAAAAGAATTGTTACAAAATATAAGTATTTAATCTTTATTAATTTAAAGTATTGATAAACAAAATATAGTCCTAGAGGGTATGCAAATGATGAAAAAAGAAAATAGTAATGTTGAGATTCAATAAATGAACCAACTATTGGGGAAAAAGCATAAATAAGCCCCGCAGTAAATGCTGCTATTTTATTTTGTGTAATTTTTAGAATAAAGAAGTAAGCTGTAAAAGCAGATAATGTTATTGAAATTAGAATTAATAGTCCCATATACAAACTCAAATTGTTTAAAAAAGGTAGTGCAAAAACAGACACTAGGGGTGCATAAGTATGGAAAAACAAATTAGCTCCAATTGGATACATTACTTCAGTTGTAAAAAATATGCTTCCACTTTCAAATATTTGATGCCAAAAATTTCCAATATTCCACAGGTATACGTAAGCGTCATTTGGAGTACCTGGTAAAAATTCGCCCAGTTTTAAAATTAAAGGGTAGGTAAAAATTACTGAAATAACAAAATATAAAATTAAAATTAAACCCATTTTAATACATTTAAAAATAGAACTCCCCATAAATTTACTAATACTCCAAGAAATAGCACTATCCAGTGATACCACCTTGGTCCGTTTTTGTTTTTAACTCCTAGAATTGTCAAATAAATTAGGATGGGGTAAAAGTCCGCAGCAAATCTATATCCAAACTGAGTAAAGCCTGTTGATCCGTGCGAAAAAATCAGTAATGAAACAAATATTATTGATATCCATGAGAATCGGACTGTTTTGTCCTTTAGAGAATTGAAAAAACTAAAAATGAATGCAGGAGTGGTAAACCAAATAGCATAACCAAATAGGGATGGTTTGAAATAAGGAAAGGTGTTTTCGTAACTTGGAATGGTTAAAAAAATTATTTTTAAATGATCAATTATGTATGAAGGATTAATAACGCCTTTTGCATACCATGGTTCTGATGAAATACCTGGAATTAAAGTGTAGCCAATGTCCCAAATAACACCAAATCTTAGGTAGTTATAGGCAAAATTCATAAGTATTGATGGAGCGACCCCTAAACCCAAAATAAAAGCATTTTTAATAAATGGTTTGGGAAGGCTGGCTAAAAAGAACGGTAGTGTAAGAATCGTGGGTATTCTTGAAAAGTATGCAAAACCAATAAATAAACCTGTCAAAATTGGGTTTTTATTTTTAGTAACTGAAAGTATTGCTAACATCAGAAAAAGCTCTGAAAATATTTGAGCAAGATACCACGTAGATCCAACAGTAATTAAATACCAATTAATAGTCCCGAAACCTACTAAAATTGATGACCATAACGCTAATTGTAGGCTGTTTTTAATTCTTAAGGAAACTAGAAAAGTAGTTGTAACTAGAAGCGCTCCAATTAAGAAGGATATATATTCTTGAGGTAAATCTTTGCCAAATACTAATACAGGTAGGGTTGAAACGATTGCAGGCATCGGAGGGTTTGCTACAAAGAAACGATTATTGTCGATTGGTATTTTTTCTAACCATGGCATTTCACCTTCAATGTATATTTTTCCTTGAATGATCGCATCTGAAAGTAAAACAAAATGATTAAAGGCCGTACCACCTGCAGTGGTTGCCTTAAAAACTAAAATAGAAATTAGAAATAAAATTACCAGCCAAGTTCTATTGCCCATAATACTCCCCAAAAATTAATTATTACTGAAATAGATATTAAAAATATATTTAATATTGATGCTTTAAATCTTATCGATAAAATTATCATTAGAAAAACGATAAAGTCTAGGATAAACCTATATCCAAATTGTACCCAACCTTGTGCATAATGAAAAAAACTAGGTAAGGCGCAAAACAAAGCTGTCACTGCTGCATTTAATTCTATACCCTTTTTAAAATTCGGCCAAAAAATTAATAATAAAAGTGGGGAAGTGAAAATTATTCCCATACCAAAAGGCGATGGCTTAATGCTTTTAACTATACCATCTGCAATTTCAATATTAGGTGGCATTGCAAAAAACGAATATATATGTAGTGGAATGTTTTTATAACTAAAATAACCAAAATTATCCGAGATGGAAACTTTTATGCCTGAGTTGTTGTATTGGTTATATACAATTTTATACCCCATTTCGAAAAAGTTACCAAATCTTAGAAAATTATAACTAAGCATTATCGGTATGAAAACAAAAGACCCAATTAAGAAATAAATAAATCTTTTTTGCTCTTTAAACAGCTGAAATAAATAGAACAACCCTGCAACTAATAAAGGTAATCTAGTAAGTGCTGATAGTGCAAAAAAGATACCTGACAGAAAATCTTTCTTCGAAAAATGTAGTAGTAATGATAATAATAGGAAAAAAACTGCTGAGACGTGAGCAAAAAACCATGTGGTACCGACAACGGCAGACCAAAAAAAAGAAGTTCCAAATCCAAAAAATAGTGTTAAGAGAATAGCATTTAATTTTTTTGTAAACTTTTGAAGTAGTAAATACATTAAGACAACAGAAAAAGATCCAATAATTATAGATACCTGTTGCTGTGTTATTGTTTTGCTAACCATTAGAAACGGCAATAAGAGAAATGATGCTCCTGGGGGAAATGGAATAAAATTTTTGCCTTCAAATTCTATTTTATCATGGTAAAATGAAGGTAAGTCAGGTAGATCTATCCGTCCTTGCATAATAGATTTTGATAAGTAGAGATAGTGGTCGTACCAATTTCTTGGATTAGGATAAATATTTTTATAAATTAGATAACTGCCAATTAAAATAAAAACTGGAATTAATATATGCAAAAATTTTTCATTTTTCTGAAACATATTTTTGTTTTTACTAAACATAAATTCAATTTTAACATTATTGGTATTCTTTTTACTGCACTAGTTTTAAGATTGTTTCTCTCAAATTTTGGGACTTTACAGCTTGATCATGGGACATTTGTTGCTTGGGGTAATTCACTGGCTGAAGGGGGGCTTAAAAATTTCTACAAAGGTTGGTCTGATTATCTACCTGGATATCTATATATATTATGGATTCTAGGAAAAATTAATTTATTTCTACCAAATTTGCAAACAATTTTATTTAAGCTGCCAGCAATTTTTGCAGATATCGCTACGGGTTACTTAATATTTAAAATAATTGGCGGTAAAAAAGGTTTAACCTTTTCAATTTTATATTTATTTAATCCTGCTATCATCGCGAATTCTACCCTTTGGGGACAAGTCGATGCTCTGACCTCCTTATTCTCTCTTTTTACAATTTATATTTTTCCTTACTCTTATCTACTGTCTGCAGTATCGCTTGCTCTTGGAACGTTGATGAAACCTCAGGCTGCTTTTATAATGCCAGCGATTCTTTATCTATTCATTTTATATAAGCGTAAATTCGTTGATTTAATGTATTATTGCTTTGTCGGTCTATTAGTTTTTATTGTAGGTTTTCTTCCCTTTAGTAATCAACCAAATCTAATTAATTTTGTCATGGAACGATTAGCTGTATCTTCTGGACAGTATCCTTATGGCTCAGTAAATGCATTCTCTTTCTGGGGAATTTTTGGTTTTTGGAAACCAGATAGCATAACTTTTTGGATTGGGTTAGGCGTTTCGATTGCTCTAACATTATTAATTACTATAGCTATATTAAAAAAGAAAATTCGTAATGGACAATATCTAATTTCCAGTCTTTCATTGCTAATTACCTTTTTGTTTATGACTAGAATTCATGAAAGACATCTTCTTCCTGTTTTTGCACCTCTTCTAGTATCTGTTGCTACAAATCCTATTTTATTAATTGTTTATGTCGGTTTATCTTTAACTTATGTTGCAAATCTTGCCTATGCATACCAATGGATAACTAGTAATTTTAAAGAAATATTTAACCCAACACTTATTAAGCTATTTATTACGGTGAACATCTCATCACTAGTATTAATGATCGTAAACATTTTTAAAAAGATAACAATCAGGTTCAAATATGTATATGCTCAAAAAGCATCGTTAATAGTTTTTAAAACCAAAGATATTTCACCAAAAATCGCTACAATATTATTATTCGGCATTTTGCTTTTTAGTCTAATTGCGCGTTTATATTCACTAGGTTCGATAAAAGAAATGTACTTTGATGAAATATATCACACGTTTACAGCAAAACTTGTCTTAAATGGTGACCCGAAAGCTTGGGAATTTTGGAATCCTAATCCTGATGGTTTTGCTTATGAATGGACTCATCCACCAGTTTCAAAATTAGGAATGGTTGCTGGTATGTTGATTTTTGGTGAAAACTCCTTTGGTTGGAGATTCCCACAGGCTATTTTGGGTACGATTTCTGTCTATTTGGTATATCTATTGGCAAAATCTATATTTAATGATAGATTGCTTGGTTTATTGTCAGCTTTTGTTTTTAGTTTAGATGGATTGCCTTTAGTTTTAAGTAGGATGGGTATGAATGATAGTTATGTTTTATTTTTCTCTCTATTATCAATATATCTATTTATTAAAAATAAAGAATATTTTTCGGCAATATCGTTGGGGATGGCAATCGCTTCAAAATGGTCGGCTGTTTATGTAATTCCGATATTGTTTGTCTCTCATTTTGTTTTCAAAAAAAAGATTAATTTGTCATATCTTTCGTATTTAGTGTTACCAATTTTTATTTATGTTTTAAGTTATTTTGTTATGTTTTCAACTGGACATTCTTGGGCTAATTTTGTTGACACTCAAAAACAAATGTGGTGGTACCATACAGGTTTGGTGGCTGAACATCCATATACTTCACCCGCTTGGTCTTGGCCTTTACTTATTAGGCCAATTTATTTTTATGATGGCCAGACAATCAACAATACTGTTGCACGCATATATGCTTTTGGTAATCCCCTAGTTTTTTGGTGTGGGTTTTTTTCTGTGGTTTCGTCTGTGATAATATCTTTTCAAGAAAAAAATAAAAGACTTGGTTTTATTGTTTTTTCCTATTTTGTTTTGTTTTTACCTTGGATAGCTAGCCCCCGAATTATGTTCTTGTATCATTACCTGCCCTCAATTCCATACCTTGCAATAGCTGTCGGTTTTATTTTGCGTCGCTATCCTAAAGTTAGAAATGGATTTTTATTTCTATCTATCCTTTTGTTTGTATATTTTTATCCACATTGGGTAGGAATGAGGATACCGACTATGTTAGATGAAAGCTATTACTGGCTAAATACTTGGAGATAGTGAATATATATTATATGTGTTCTTTAAGTATCTATAAGAAGGCTAGTAGTTATTTTACAAAGCTAGAAGTAAACTTCCGATAATTACCATAACTCCGAAACCTGCACCTAAAATTGTCGGCCATTTAGTACCCACCTCAGGCAATACTGGTAGCGTTGTAGCGGTTGCTGTTGTTGTGGCTACTGGACATACACAATCAGTTTCTGATAAGCATTGAGTATTTCTACAGGAACCTGTAGTAGCGCCATTTGCAATGTAACACATTAAACCTGATGGACAATTACTGTTTGATGTACATGAATTATTGCATTGTGGGTTAGGCGAGGCTGTAACAGTTGCTGTTGCTGTAGCTGTTGCAGTAGCTTTAGTTGTTGATGT
>CAZGHY010000014.1:0-16949 GCA_964526015.1 uncultured Gammaproteobacteria bacterium | reverse complement strand
CCTGAAATTAAATCGTTAGAATTATCCGAAAGTACGGAATAATTTCAATTTGAGCCCATATACGACAGGGCTCGAAACTACTTCCAAAACATAGTTTAGCATGTTCGTTTGCATTCTCCAAGAAGAGGGGTTAAAGGGGAAATGAATTGGAGAATGCTCGTGTTGCTCGCTCAGCTCCGCTTCGCGGAGCTTCGCTAACCCAGTCGTGTGTGCGCTCCAGGCCTCCACTCGCTTCGCTCGTTTCGGCCTTCCGCTTACCCACTTTAAGGAAAAGGGGTTATTTGTAAAGTCAGTCGTCTGCGGACTCCTGACGGTGCCCTTGCGGTATACCGTAACGACCTTTGCAAAATCCGCAATCGTGTCGTATTATAGGGCATATTGCCGAGTTGCGGTACTGCGGTTGCGGATGCGGTTACCGCAAGTCCACATATGAACACAAAAACTAATCCAAACCTATTTTTAAAAGATTTCTAAGGTATCATTTCAGTCGCAATTTGCCCTGTCGGGCAACTACCCAAGTGATACAGGAAAGACAAGTGCCTTCGGCACAGCACTTGGTTAGAACGCCAAAACCACAAAACCATTGCTCCTGAAATCTTCCCTTACGGGAATCCTGCCCAACACAAATCACCCCGAAGCTACGGGGGTGGTTGGACTTTGGCCAATGTACTGGGCAGGAAAACAACACGTTGCAGACTAGTAAGTTTAAGAATATATTTAATTAGAGGTATCAATATGGAAGAAGATATTTTAAGTCAGGTTAAAAGTGAGAATGCAAAAAAGCAGGTTAGAGGCAGTGGCGGAAAGTTTGTTGCAAAAGAAGATCCTACAAAATTACCTCCAATATCTGTAACTGTAAATAACCCTACGTCTGTGAACACAACAAATCCACCAGACTTAGTTAACTTAAAAGTAACCAATCCACTTGTATATATTAAGTATTGGTGGAAAAGAATAATGGCCAATGAAGGTATTGATATGAGATTTCGAGCAAAGCCATTAACTGTGTTTGGTGTTGCTTTAATTGGGTTTACACTTCTATTTGGTATCGGTGGAGTTGTTCTGCCTGTTTTCTTTCCTTGGATGAAATTTAATAATTCTGTAATCACAGCTCCCACAAACACACCAACTCCTGAATTACTAAAAGACACTGCACTTAAAGGAACACTAACAAAAACAAATACAAATCCCCCAAAGTTTTATTTAATTACAACTTCAACAGAAGCAGTTACCTTAGAAATACCAGTTGGTTTTAATTTAGCAAGTTTAGTTGGAAAAAGAATACTTGCAGTTGGTACATATGATTCAAAAAACAAAGTGTTAGAAGTAGAGGATATTCAAGATTTAGAAGTACTATCAACCACCCCAGTACCAATACCAACAACAACTCCAACACCAAAACCTACAGAATCACCAAGTCCTACAGTAGTTCCAACACTCGAACCGACACCGGAAGTAACGAATTCGCCTACAGCTATGCCTTCAATATAAATAGAGTGATAAAATAAGTGTTATGGAAATTAATATTCCATGGGCAATTAAAAAGATATATTTAAATCATCTTAATTTGGGCAACTCTATCAAAAGTCCGAAGAGTATATTTACAGATATCTATAATAAAAATGCATGGAGAAGTAATGAATCTGTTTCCGGTCCAGGTTCAACACTAGAGTTTACAACTCAACTAAGGACTGAATTACCTAGAATATTTGAAAAATATGATATTAAATCGGTCGTTGATGCACCTTGTGGTGATTTTAATTGGATGAAAGAAGTAGAAAGAAGTGCCCTCGATTTTTATATTGGCGTTGATGTGGTTTCCCAATTAATAGACAAGAATAAAGATCTTTACGAAGACGGGAATACAAAATTTCAGATACTTGATATTACTTCGGACACAATTCCGAGATCAGATTTGATAATATGCAGAGACTGTCTGTTCCATTTTTCTAATAAAGATATTTTTAAAACACTTACAAATTTTAAAAGTAGTGGAGCTAGTTATCTACTTACAACTACGCATACTGATGTAACCAAGAATAGAAGCATAATTACAGGGGGATTTAGTCTCGTCAATTTAGAACAAAAACCATTTAATTTTCCGAAGGCGTTGGAATATCTTGATGATCGGGGAAGGTATCCTGTTGGACATGTTCAGTATAATCGAAAATTAGGTCTTTGGAAGTTGGCTGACTTGTAAAGTTTATTCAATTGGATTACGCTGTGCTTCTTGACTAATGATATCTCTAATTATTTGTGATTTGTTTTTACCTTCTAATTTAGCTCTTTTTGTGACGTAGTTGTTGACAGGGATTGAAATAAAAAAGTTGAATTTAATCTTCTCTGTGGTTACAGCATTTATAAATTCAAATATATGCTTCTTAATATCCTCACTGTTCTTGTATTTCTTTAATGTCATTAAACCATAATGGTTATTTGTGAGCATAACAGGTGGACGATAGTTTACTTTATCTTCAGTTAAGACTAATACGGGAATCTTTTTACGAACAGCATAATCAATTTGGTACCCAACAGTTATTGATTCTTTTGTGATGTCTGCAATTAAGAAGTCAGATCTATTAATCAGAGAAGTTTGCAAATCATACACACTTATTTCATTTGAAGATAATTTAGCTTCGAATTCGATTCGTATTGGATCTTTTTTGTCCAGATGTACATAGTTTAGTGGTACGCATTTTAGGCTATTCAGATAACTTGTTATTAAATCATAGCGTTCTTTGTCATCATTTAACTCTTTTGTAGAGGCTGTGAAATAATATTTGAGACTGTTTTTATTTGACATAGCTATATTATAGCATATATAATACGCAACATACTCATCAATGAGTATATTTTATTAATATGACTACATTAGGACAATATAAAAAACTTATAAAAGGTTTGAACCTTGCTGAACAAACCAACTCCAAATTTCTTCATTTGACAGTAAATGAGAATCAACTTTCGTCTGATGCAAATAGGTTTTTGTCTTCAAAATTATCCGAAAGATATTATTTTGGATCCGGAGATAAGGACTCTGTTATTGATTTCGGATCATATACATTTAGAGGCATCAAAGAAGTTGAACAACTAGTTAAAAAGGCAAAAGAAGAATTAAATGAAATGTCAGGCGCAAAGTTTTGTAATTTGAACTGTTTTTCAGGGTTACATGCAATGATGTGTGCAATATTGGTGTCAACAGCTCCAAACGATACTGTAATGTCGCTCAAATTTGAGGATGGGGGTCATTCTGCCACTAAAGGTATTGTTGAAAACTTGGGTCGTAAGCATGTATTTGCAGTCTTCGATTTAAATAAACTTGATTTCAATTTAAAACAAACATTGGACGTTGTTAAAAAGTTTAAAGTCAAGACTATATACATCGACATATCAGTTCATATCAATTCGCTTGATATAAAAAAACTGAGAAAGTTACTTCCAAAGAATGTAACAATTGTATATGATGCAAGCCATTCCCTTGGGTTAATACTCGGTGGATTAATGGAGTCTCCGCTTAAACAAGGTGCTGATATCGTATGTTCAAACACGCATAAAACTTTTGCAGGGCCTCAGGGTGGGCTTATTTTGTTTAAAGATAATAAATTTGGTGAAAAATCTAGCTTTATTATTGATACTACATTCGTATCATCTGTAAATACGGGACGACTCATCTCGTTATCAATAGCAATTCTTGAATACGTGGCTTATGGTAAAAAATACGCAACTACCGTACTTAAAAATTCTAGAGAATTAGCAAGTAACTTTGTAAAGTTTGGATATGAAGTGAGAAAGTCAAAAAATAATTCTTACTCTGATAATGAACAGGTTCATGTATTTATTGACAAAAGTGGAAGTAAAAAAGAAATGTTTAAAAATCTTCTTAAAAACTATATTTCCACTAATTTTATGTATGTCTTAGGAGGCAGGTTATTTGCAAGAATAGGAACGCAGGAGATTACAAAGCGAGGTTTTATTCCTAAAGATATGGAGCAGATTGCAAAATTATTTGACCAAGCACTGAGGGGTAAAAATGTAAAGAGTCTTGTTCAGAAAATTAGTAAGAGTCATCAAAAAATTAAATACTCTTTTAATTTCAAATAAAATGTATAAAAACATAAATATATTAATAATTGGAATGGGTAACCATTCGCAGAGAATTTATATCCCATTTTTAAACAAGGTCTCAAAGTCAACTAATTTAAAATTTTATGGCCTTGACCTCGCTTTATCAAAATCTCAAATTGAATCAAAATTGAACGAAAAGGGATATGATTTTGAGAGGTTTTATGTTCAAGGGGGTATTAATCTTTCTTCTGCAGACAAAAAATGTTTGGACGAGATATTAGTTAATAAAAAAATAAACGCTGTGGTTATTGCAACACCACCTGAATACCATATGGTATATGCCGAATGGGCTTTGAAACATAAGCTTCATATATTGATGGATAAGCCAATAAGCGCTAGAAAAAACTCATCGACAGATTTGATTCAGGCTAAAAAACTAGTAAGCGATTATAGAAATATAGTCTCTGAATTTGAAAGACAAAATAAGAACAGAAAACTTGTTTTTATGGTGAATACTCAAAGGAGATACGAAATTGGGTACAAATATGTTTGTAGTCTGATCGAAGAGGCAACTAAAAAATTTAATATTCCAGTGACATCAATTCAAGCAATGCATGGTGATGGTGTATGGATCTTTCCCGATGAAATTATTGAACAGAACTGCCATCAGTATTATGACGGATATGGTAAATGTTCTCATAGTGGATTTCATTTATTTGATATAGTTTGGCAATTTTATAAAGCGGGGTATGTTAAAGATAAATTTGCAGATCAAGCTGAAGTATATTCATCATTTTTACAACCTAAAGGATTGATTAAGCAATTTACTCAAAATGATTATAAAAAGATTTTTGGTGATAAATATAATTTAAGAGATAGAAAAAGTGATTCTGAATTAAATGATATCTATAACGGATATGGTGAAAACGATGCCTTTACAAATATAAGATTGCTAAAAGATAACGAAAATATATGTAACATATCTATCAATTTATTACACAACAGCTTGTCTGATAGAAGTTGGGTTACACCATCAAATGATTTATATAAAGGAAATGGTAGGGTTAAACATCAATATTATTATATACAGCAAGGTCCATTCCAAACTATTCAAATTCATAATTACCAATCAAAAGGTAAACAAGATAATAACGGCCTAGCTGATTATGAAGTTGGGGGAAATAATCATTTTGATATTAATATATTCAGAAACGCCAAAATGTTTGGTGGTCGAACAAAAAGTTTTACAAAAGTTACATTAAAAGATCTAGATACAAAACATATGCTTGACGATAAGCGTTTGTATCATGAAACAGCCAAAGAGCAAATTGTGAGTGAGTTTTTGAATTCTATAGAAGGAAAGATAAATGCCTCAAATATTAAATCTTTTATTGATACGTACGATACTCCAGTACAAATAATGAGTGCAGTATATCAATCAAATGTGAAATATATAAATCGTCAAAATCCATTAGTAAAGTTTAATATTAAAGATGAAGAACACTAAAATACTAAAATCAATTAAGGCAATATCTGATGGTTTGGCTGATGGTGGTTGTGAATATGCGACAAATTTTCCAGGATTCAATAGCCATGCTATTTTTAATAGCCTTGGCTATTTTGATATTTCACTAAATGAAAAAATTGCTTACCAAAAAGCGTTTGGTGGAAGTATGGCTGGAAAGAGAAGTGCTGTTTTATTTAAAGGGACAGGTTTGAATGTCGCCCTAGATGAATACTTGCATAGTGTTTTGAATGGCATTAATGCAGGATTGGTAGTTATATTGACAGATGATCTTGAAGGAGAATCATCTCCCGAAATACAAGATAGTAGGCCAATAATTGATATGTATGGCGGATTATGGTTTGAGCCATATTCTAATCAAAATGCATATGATGTATGCAGATCTGCCTTTGAAATTTCAGAGGAGTTGGATGTACCCGTTGTTATAAGGCTTACTAACAACTATTTTAGAAATGTTGACGACTATCAAAGAAACAAATTAGTAAAAGCTAAAAAGAATTTTAAATCAGATGCTAGAAGGTCAAAGTATATTTCATATTGGAAACCTAGGTATGAAAATTTGCAGAAGAAAAATAAAAAGATTCAATTATTTTGCAACAACTTATACAAAATTAATAAAAAGTTTGAGACTACTATTGTAGGAAGTTCAACACCAGAAATTAATAAAACAAAGAATAATGTAAGGATATATACATATCCGCTCCCAACTTCAATATTAAACTTAAAGAAAAATATTAGTGTATTTGAAAACGGTGATCCCTATGTTTATTCAAAATTACTCATAAATATTAATAATAAATTAGTAAATAAATTATCAAATAAAATAAACCCAAATACTAAGCAATGGAAGAAATGGGACGGTGATGAAAAGTTATTCAAAGCATTGCAAAGAATTAAACCTAGCTATGTTGTTGCTGATGAAGGTGTATATACGGACGAATCGACAAATACTAACAACGTTTGTTTGTGTATGGGTAGCGCTGTTGGAATCGCTATGGGAATGGCTGAAAATGGAACAGAGTACCCATTTTGTATATCAGGTGATACTGCCTTTTCATTTGGGAACGTGCATTCACTTTTCGAAGCCAAAAGTAAAAATAATAAATTTTGTTTAATTGTAATAAACAATGGGGGTGCAGTTTCTACAGGTGGACAAAAAGTTGCTTACGATTTCAGAAATTTAACGATTTGTAAAACTGTCACATTAGATTACAACAGAACATCGATTAAAACTTTAATGAATACATTAAATGAAATTCGAAAAAACAACGAGCTAACAGTTTTAAATATAAACAAATAATCATGAATAACAAAAAAATAAATAAAACAGTATTGATTACAGGTGCAACAGGTGGAATTGGAAAAGCAACTTCTGAACTGCTTGCATCAAATGCATATGACTTAATACTTTTAGATAGAAATAAAAAAGCCTTAGTTTTACTTGCTAGCAAAATATCAAAAAAATACAAGATAAAAGCAGAACGCTATGATTGTGATTTGTCAAAGTTGGAAGACATAGAAAAAATTCAATCTAAGGTAAAACGATTCGATTACCTTGTTAATATAGCAGGAAAGTCACTAACGCAAGATAAGGGCCTTATAGACCTTCAAAAGTTTGATACCTTAATTGATTCAAATTTAAAATCATCATATTTAACCTGTATGATTTTTGGATATAAATCATTAAATAAGGGTGGAGCAATAGTTAATATAAGTTCAATCCGTGCTCGTACTGGCACTGACTCATACTCTTCAATTTATTCTGCTGCAAAGGCAGGATTATTGGGTTTAACTAAATCTATGGCCTTAGAATTGGCAGATAAAAATATTAGGGTAAATGCTGTTGCACCAGGTCCTACATATCCTACAAAAACAAGCAAAATGTGGAGTATGGAATTACGCAAAAATCTTTCAGCAAAAATACCACTTAAGCGATTAGGTAAGCCTATTGATGTTGCTAATACAATCAAATTCTTAATTTCTGATGACTCATCTTATATTACAGGTCAAACAATAGACGTTAACGGAGGATTATGGATGAATTAAGTAAAATACCAATCTTTGCTTTAGAAGGCAGTGCTTTTGCTGGAAAAACAACTTTATTAAACTATATTAAGGATAATTATGGTGATAAGGTAAATGTTATTCCAGAAGTAGGTGAATATGTTGGAGGTGATAAATATTTCCCAAACATACCATTTAAAAACTTTAATGAAGCAAGGTATAGCACTCACTTTTTTGAGTCAATAGAAAGGTATAGATTTAAGGACATATTAAAACAATACCAACTAAACGGCAAGCCAATTCTAATTGACCGCTTTACTTTTCTGTCCTCCCTTGTTTTTTATAACTTATTGGCTAAAAACAACATTCATTCAAATAAACTAGGTCAAAAAATCCTAAGTCATGCTAAAAGTGTATTTAGTAAAAATATAAATAAAATGCTTATATCTTTTCCAAAGGCTTTTATTTTAGTTAAACATAAGAACAAGAAAGTATTTGATTCAAGACTTTCAAGAGGAACAAAGAACTCAGTTTTTACTAGTTGGGAAAATTGCCAATATGTAAATGGTTTATATGACAATTTTTTCGAAAATCTGCCTGCAAATAGTGTTTTAGAATTAGATTCAACAAATTCAAACTTAAAACAAAACGCAGTTAAAATTCTTAACTTTATCGACAAAAATCTAAAGAATGATAAACAGTTGCAGATTGATGACCTATTAAAGTCTGATATTGAAGAAATAACACCTAGTGATAAAGAAATTATCAATCGTGCAAATAAATATGCAATCAGTTTAATAAAACAAAATTTAGAATAATATGGAAAGATTTAGAACATACATAGAAGGAGTAGATTGCTCAGGTAAAACAACAATTGGTAAGGCAGTGGCGCAAAAAGCTGGAGTAGACAATGTTGGTGAATTATTTATGTGCAAAGATAATCCGTGGAACGCTGAATCTACAGGTGAGGTTCCTACTAATCATCCATTGTTTATAGCTTTTCTGTATAAAGCAGCAATTTGGGATATTTTACATCATGATCCGACAAAGCAATTGATGCAGATTTCGTTTGTTGCCTATCGATCAACAGCTTATCAAACTGCATTAAAAATAAAGGATGCTCCTCTTTTTGAAAATTTATTAGAGTATATCCCTAAGTTTGGAACAACAATTATTCTTGATGCTTCGATTGAAGCAAGACAGGAAAGACTTAAGCAAAGGGGCCAAGAGCAAGGAGTTAGAGAAGTGTCAAAAAATGACGCCTTAATATTTAAAAAACCTGAATTGGTCATGGAGATGGCAGACATAATTAAAGATAGAGCCTGTCGTTATCTAGATGCAATTGTGGTAGATACCACAGGCAATACTGTCGAAGAGTCAATACTTCAAGTTTATGAATTATCTACCAAAAACGGAGTAGTTTGCGCTGAAAGTAGGACCGAATGTACACGAATTAAAATGGACTTGCCAAAATTTGAGAGAGAAATATCTGATTACGTTAAACAGCTTGATAAAAAACATGGTTTTCCTGAACAAATATTAACTAGGATACTAGAACCTCTATCAATTTAATATGGCAATTGAAACTACAGAAGAAAAAATAGTGGTAGAGAGTTTTTCAAGATTTGAAATTAATTTGAGGAATAAGGCTTCATTACCTATCTTTCAAATATCAGCACCAAAGGAAGATAAAAAGGGAATTCTAATGGTGGGTGATTATGTGGCTGAGGATCTTCATAACTTTTTGGTTAAAAAAGGACTAAGGAATAGATGGTTTATCGCCTCTACAACACAAAGTGATGCTGTACCAACTCAATGTAAAAGTGTGAACCTAAATATGTTTACAAATAAGTCTGATGTTGAGTTGTATTTAGAAAGTGATGCCAAAGACGTACCTTTTTCTACTGAACTTGGTGACGGTCATTATGTTGATCCAAATGTATTTTTTCCTGAAAGTAATGCTTCTAAAAAATGGGACATATTATATCCTGCAAAATATTATCCTACTAAAAAAACTGAAATGCTTTTGGAAGTAGCAAGACTTAATCCGAGTATTAATATTGCACTAGTCGGTTGGCCCGTTATATCTGAAAGAAAGGCAAAAACAAGTAATGAATATAGAGATATGATAATTAGGTTATCAAAAGATCTACCAAATGTGACAATTTTTGACAATGCACCTGATGGGCAAGTGCATCATTATAATCCCGATGGTTCAATAGTCGTTGGAAGATACACAAAAGAAGAAATGAGGGGAGGTTTTTATGCACATGCAAAGTCTGTTATTTTCTTGTCCGAAGAGACAGAAGCTGTTAATCGTGCCTGTACGGAGTCATTGTGTTGCAATGTTCCTATTTTGGTTTCAAGTTCTAAAGGAGGGCTAGATGATTTGGTAAATGATGAGACGGGTGTTATAATTGAAAGAAGTGTGGAAGGAATAGTTAAAGGACTTAGTGTTCTAAAAGCTAAAGAGGAAAAGTTAGATCCTCGTAATAATTTTCTAAATAATTTTGGCAGAGAAAAGGCCAATCAAAAACTTCATAAACTTATAAAAGATGTAAGTAAAGGCAATGCTAATTTAGATAGTTGTGTTATGTACGGTGGAGATTTGTGGACAACATATGAAAATTATTCGAAGATTTTATTAATGTAATTAAAATTTATGGCTAGAGAAAATATAGGACATATTGCAGGACTTGATAATGATGTAATTTTGGGAATTAAAAAACCAGAAGTGAGACCTTTTGCCAGGGAAGCTGTACGTGTTGTAATGTTTGATTTGAATTCAAAAGTTGCATTATTACACATAAAAAGCAGAGACGTCTATAAATTACCAGGTGGTGGAGTTCAGGGTGAGGAAGAATTATCACAAGCAAGAGAACGTGAGATTAGTGAAGAAACAGGTCATTTACTTGTTAATGTCGTCAAATTAGGAATTACTACAGAGGATCGAGGGTCAAATGGAATGATTCAGATATCACATTGCTATATGGCACAGGGTGTATTTAAGGAAAAACCACATTTTGATCCAGCGGAAGTCTCCGAAGGGTTTGAGCTAGTTTGGGTTGAAAATATTGACGAAGCAATTAGTCTAGTAAACGGCGCAACTTCAAATTTAAAAGATGATCTTTATATTAAAATAAGAGATACTGCAATTTTGAATTCAGCAAAACAAAAAATTCAGTCTTATAATGGTGTATAATAATTCCCATGAAGCTAATTAAATTTTTAACAGATAATAATTTAAAGTTATCAGAATCTGAAGCAACCACTGATACAAGTTGGAATACTAGAATTGCAGCCCGTGCAGTAATTTTGGATTCTGAAGGCAAAATTGCTTTGATGTATGTTGCTGAATATGATATTTATAAATTGCCGGGTGGAGGAATTGATGAAAATGAGTCGTTAGACGAAGCCTTGAATCGTGAGATTAAGGAAGAAACAGGTTGTGATATTGAAGTAGATAGTTTAATAGGTATGGTCATTGAAAAACGAGATCAATGGAAGTTATTTCAAGTTTCACATTGCTTTAAAACAAAGCTTAAATCAAAGGGTGAACAAAATTTAACTAAGGAAGAAAAAGAGACAGGCTTTTCATTATACTGGGCAAATGATCTTGATGAGGCAATTAAATTAGTTAAAAGTGGTAAATCTGATAGATATGATGATATCTATATTAAAAATAGAGATTCCTCAATTTTAGAAGAATTAAAAAGTAACAAAGACAATTAAAAGTACCCCTCTTGGTTTCAGCCTCATATCAATCTTTTTATACTGCTATAATACAAATCATGATAATAAATGACTCGATGGTCTGGGAAGGAAAAGAATACAAATTAGTTTGGCACGATACTGACAATTTTGATGAAATAAAAGATAAAGATTTGCAACAATCCTATGGAGTATGTTTTTACAATCGAAAATTATTAATTGTAAACAACAATGGCAAGTGGGGGTTGACTGGGGGTCATATAGAAAAAGGTGAAACTCCAGAGATTGCACTAGAAAGAGAAGTTGTTGAGGAAAGTAATATGAAAGTTATTAAACAAATCCCGATCGGATATCAGGAGGTTGTAAAACCTGACGGTACTTCAGATTTTCAACTTCGTTCATTTTGTTTAGTAGAGCCAATAGGAGAATTTGTTTCTGATCCTGCTTGTAGTGTTACAGAAATTAAATTAATTGATCCAAAAGATTACAAAAAATATTTTAACTGGGGTAAAATTGGAGATGGAATAATGGAAAGAGCAATGGAATTATTAAATAAGGAAGAAGTAAAATAACGATATGACAAAACAAATCATTTTTGTAACAGGTAATGAAATGAAGGTTAGACATGCAAACGAAGCCCTTGTTGGAACTGATTTTGAATTAGTTGCACAAAAACTAGACATTATTGAACCAAGAGCAGAAGATCCAAAAGATGTTGTTGTAGAAAAAGCATTACAGGCAATTAAACTAGTAAACAAACCCCTAGTAGTTGAGGATTCTGGAATATTTATTGACTATCTAAATGGTTTTCCAAAAACATTTGTACATTTTACAGAGGAAACAATAGGAGTTAAAAACATTGTTAAAATTATGGAAGGAGTTAAAAACAGAAATGCGGAGTTCAGACAATCGCTTGCATATATTGAGCCAAATATGACAGAACCCATTGTATTTAGTTATGTAGATGGAAATTTTACAATTGCAGACAAAGTTTGGGAGCCAGAATTTGGAGAAACTGGCGACTTTGACAAAATTTTAATTCCACAAGGTGAAAATAAACCACTTTGTATGTTTGACAAAATTTGGAGAGCAAAAAGAGATGTAAAGGCTAACGAAGAAACAATTCACTACAGACAGCTTGCTAAGTGGTTAAGCGAAAGGCAATAAAATGGTAAATTCACTAACTTTCATTGGTCAAAAACTAAATGTTGTAATTGATAGACCTCTAGGATCAAAACATCCAAAGCATGGTTTTGAATATTTAGTTAATTATGGTTATATTCCAAATACAAAGTCAGCAGATGGTGAGGAATTAGATGCATATGTTTTAGGAGTAGACAAACCAATTACAGAAACAAAAGGTGTTTGTATTGCAGTAATTAGAAGAACAGACGATGACGATGATAAATTAATAGTTTCTCCAAACAACAAAGACTTTTCAGATCCAGAAATTGAAAAATTAACAGAATTTCAAGAAAAGTGGTTTAAACATGTTATTTTGAGAAAGAAGATCTAAACATCTGTTAATTGAATTATGACAACCAATAAAAATAATAAGGTGTTGGTCAAATTTGAATCTGAGATTATCTCAAAACCTGTATCGCTTACTGCTGAAGAGAATTTGATATGTAATCGACTTGATGATTTCTACAAACATTACGATCTAAAGAATATACCTTCTGAATATTACAGAGGTGCGATATATTGTTCAAATGAGGACCACAGATCAAACCCTGACTGGCTCGCCCAAGCAGCCCATTCACTTAGAGAAATTCTATATCCTTTTTATAGCCCAAAATCGAAGGATAAAACAGAGTTTAAAAAGATAAAAGCCTTTTCAAATTTTACAAATATTAATTTAGATACTTCACTTGAGTCCGAATTGGGAAAGTTTTATGGCAAATTAAACGATGTTGCTCATCATGGTAGGACTGTAAATTTTGTTAAATTAAAGCGGGAATTTAATAATATGATGAAACAGCTTCTTTTGTACCAGCTACAAATACATTCAATGATTGACGATATTTTGCATAATAAAATTACGAGCCCAAGTAATTTATCTATAGTAAATAATTTAATTTCTGCAAACGATGATGCCAAGCAATATTTTTATTCAAAGGTAGATGAAAAGTGGTTGAAGTGGCTTTGGGAAAATAACTTTCTAAAAGATATTTATAAAAAGGCTGAAGACTTGACTCAATATTCTTTTAGAATGCCTGAGTTAAATTATTTAGTACGAATTGCTGAAAGTATTCCTGATGTAATTACAGAAATTATATTAGATATCAAAATTTCAAAAGATTCATATAATCCAGAAGTTGTAGATCAATTTACAAGTATTTGTAGCAAACTTTCATCTGTTTATCTTAAAAAGTTAGTGAAAAAGATTCGTGATGAAAAGTGGGTCACTCTAATGGGAAGTTATACATTATATGGTTTTGAATATGCAGACATGCTTAAAAAACTTAACGAATCAAGAGATTATGAAAGTCTATTAATTCTATCAGATGCAATTTTAACAGTTCGAAAGAAAGATGCGGTATCTGAGAAGAACAAAATATACACAGAAGATGACATTTTCTACATACATGACATTGTAGAAACAAAAGTTTTCTCATGTTTACTAGATATCGATTCCAAATATTATGAACAGACATTGTCTCTTGTCTCATCTGTTTTAAAACAAGTAATAGGTAATAGCGAAGAATACGCCCTCTATGATGTAGACTTCTTTAAATTGAATATTGGAGAAGCAGAGAATGATTCTTACAAAGAGGACATAAAATGTCTTGTCGCTGTAATTTGTGAGCTAGTACCTAAAATGTTTGATAGTTTGTCGGGAAATACTAAAAAAATAACAGGTTTGTACGATGAATATATCGATACACTTCCAAAAACTAAATCCATGAGTCGATTGAGATTGTATATTCAAAGTCTAAGACCGGATATGTTTAAGAAAGATTTAACTATTAAATTTAATAAGTTATTTACATCTAAAAATTATTATGAAGAAATTCAAGGTGCTGAGTATGAGCAAGCACTTAAAAAGTCATTTTTTGTTTTAAATTCAAAAGAACAACGAGAATATATAAATAATGTGTTTAATCTATTTAGTAAAAAAGTTTCAAAAGATGAAGATGAAAGGTGGAACAAACATTATGGATCAAGCATTCTATCAGTTCTGTTTGATTATTTAACTGAAAAAGACCAAAAACGTGCTTTAGAAATAGGATTTCATGTAAAGAAAGAATATGAACCAGAACCAACCATTGGAAAGATACGGAGTGGTGAGGTAAATCCACAACCACCCATAACTCCTGAAGAATTTAGTAAGTTATCGATTCTAGAAATTGTTAACAAATTAAAATACGACTGGACACCGGAAGAACTTAAGAAAATTAAAAACCAAGACTTCTTAAATCCAAGAGATGCAGACGGAGTATCAATACTGCTTAAAGATGATATCAAAAAAAGAATTTCTGACTATCTAGAGAATGCTGATGTCTTTTTTGATAGAAAGGTATTAATTCCACATTATACAAATTCATATTTGAGAGGAATTCTAGAAGCTCTTGAAGAAAATAGACAAAACAAATCAAATTATAACTTTGAAAAATTATTCGTTCTGTTGGAGAAGATAATAAAGTCTGATCTGAATGATCCGTTTGTCAAGAAAAATGATAGTCAAGTTGATAGATGGTTGGCCAATTGGAGCTATATACCATCAACTGTCAGTGATTTGGTTGAAACTTTAATTAAGCAGAAAGATACAATTACAATTGTTAATTTTAGGGGTTACAGAAAAAAGATACTTAATATTATAAATTATCTGCTTAGTTTTCCTGACCCCGTAACCGAAGATGAAAAAACAAAAACAGCGAGGGAAACAACAAAAGATCCATCGGATAAAAAATATCAAATTAGCGATCCATTTAGTATTGCCATAAATTCTGTAAGGGGAAGAGCGTTTCAAGTCTTATTGCATTATATATATCAAGATAATAAGAATTTTACTAATGCAAAAATATCGAAGGAAGTTAAAAAGATATATAAAAAGGTATTAAATAAAGAGAATACGAGAGCAATAATGTTTATGTTTGGTCATTATCTACCGACTTTTTATTATCGTGACAGAAAATGGATTATGAAAATGACAAGCTTAATTTTTAATTCAAAATCAAAAAATAAATATTTAAAGTTGGCGGCTCTTGAGGGGTATTTATCGAGCGATGTTTATAAGGAAATATTTTTTGAACCTAAAATACAAAAATTGTATAGCGAAAATATATTACCTAAAAATGTTAAATATCCAAACCAAAAGTTTTTTAAGAATCCGAAGGAAAGTTTGGCAATACATATGGCTTTGGCGTTTGCATTTTATAAGGAGTTTGATTTTGATCACAAGCTGTTTAAAAAGTTTTGGGGTAATGCAAGCATTGATCAGATATCTGAATTTGTTAGTTTTATTGGAAAGATGTTTATAAGTGGAGATGATGCAAAGGCAGATACTTTTACAAAGGAAAATAAATGGTTATCACAAAGATTATTTAAACTGTGGGAGTTAATGTTGACAATAAAATATAAAAAAGTACTTGAAAAAATGGGGGCATGGATGAGTTTGCAAAAAAATATTTTTGATTCTAAAGAACATATTTCATATATAAGAAAATCTTTTGAGATAACTAATGGAAAGATTGAATGGTCATATGAACTAATGAAAAATATTGAAAAAATATCTATTGAGAATCCAAGCGATGCAATAAAAATTCTTGAATTATACTTTTCGAATACAATCAAAGAAGGCAAAAGAATGGGGCCAATTTATATGGATAAAGAATGGTACAACGCATTTAGAAATTTATATAACAGTTCAGATTCAGAATTGAAAGATAAAACATATACATTAATTAATAAGCTTATTGAAAATGGTGGAAGGCCGTTTTGGAGTTTGGAAGAAATTGTGAGATAAAATAGTTAGGTGTATTATTAGTTTGATGTCTAATAAATTTGTATTAGTTCCTGTTGATCTACTTAAAAGCTTAAAAGATTTAGCCAAAGGTACAGAATATTCTGATGAACTACAAAAAGTATTAGATTCTCGTGAAGCAATTGAAAATCATGACATTACAAAACTTCCAAAAACTGCAGTTGTTAAAAAAGTAATCGATGGAGACACTGTGGAGCTATTTAACGGTACTGTATTACGATATGTGGGAATTCAGCACCAGAAGAAGGAGAAGACTTTGCAGAAGAATCTACTAAACTTAATCAAGAGCTAGTTGAAGGAAAAGAAATTAGACTTGAATATGATAATTATAAATCCGATAAGTTTGGTAGGGTATTAGCATACCCAATTATTAATGATAAAAACATCTGTATTGAACTTGTTCGAAAAGGTATGGCTGAAATTGTAGTGTATCAAAAGAGGAAGACATTTATTTATCAGTTTCAATTATTAGAAGCCCAAGAACAAGCAAAGAAACAAAAACTAGGAATTTGGAAGAACAGCTAGCCTTAATTGTATAAAATAGTTATTCAACTTATTAAACGAGTATTTTATGTTATCAGTAAGAGTGGGCTAGGCATAACAACAAAACACAGTGGGTAAGCGGAAGGCCGAAACGAGCGAAGCGAGTGGAGGCCT
>CAZGHY010000013.1:0-17179 GCA_964526015.1 uncultured Gammaproteobacteria bacterium | reverse complement strand
GCTTGTCAAATCGGGAAGATTTGAAAAACTATTTAAAAAGTTCTGTATGGTGCCGGGGAGAGGACTCGAACCTCCACGATGTATTAGCATCGCGGGCTCTTAAGGCCCGTGTGTCTACCATTCCACCACCCCGGCATGCTTCTGTAAGCTGATAATAATGGTCAATTTGCTGACTATACCACCACTCCTGCAGTGCAATGCATATTATATCAAATTAGATCTAAAAAAAAATAAACGATATTATTTCAATAATTAGTGCTTATTTAATAATCTTTAAACTGATACGGTTGCGAAACAACTAATACAAGAATTTAACACAAATGTCACTGGATTATAAGTTTACATCTACATCCTTAAGAATTATTTTAGCCATAACATTATCAACTTCACCTCGCATGTTTTTTTGGATATCTGTTTTAATGTCTTTATATTCAATCCCTTGATTTAATAACCACATCAATTTCGTTGTCATTGCTTCCATACTCATGTCAAAAACTTGAATTATTCCATATTGGAGTGCTTCCTTACCAACAGAATTAACCCCAACTGCAGTTGAACCTACAGAAGCTTGGGTAGTTACTAAAACAGGAATGTGTTTTTCTTGAGCCAATTTTAGCGAGTCAAAAATTTTATGTGGTAAATCTCCTGGACCATAACCACGTATTACAAGTCCTTCTACTCCGTTTTCAATCAATTTATTTATGTGCTTATAATTCATACCCGGTACGCAAGTTAAAACCATTATGTTATCGTTAAACCCATTTTTAACAATTAAATCTAACTTGTCGTTTCTTTTTTGAATTTTATTTTCGTCAAGTTTTATTCCACCTCCAATTTCACCCGCGTCAGTTGCTTTAAACGAAGAAAACGCATCTAGACTACTTTCACTAATCTTTTTAGATCGACATCCCAATAACACCTTGCTACCAAAAACTACATAAACTCCTGCCAAATCCATTGTTGCAACCCTTAATGCGTTTACTAAATTATTTCTACCATCAGTGCTTAACATCTCAGCTGGTATTTGTGCACCCGGAAGGATATGAGCCTTCAACCTCCTGTTCCGAAGACAGGCGCTCTATCCAGTTGAGCTACGGGTGCATATTGCACATGTAGTAGAACGGACAACGTTCTTGCGAAGCAAGGTTGTTATCCAGTTGAGCTACGAGTGTTTATTCTTCTATTATATCACTGGAGCCTGTATGAGATCCAACACCTTCGATGTTATAATACTCAATATGGCAGATGTACAACAACAGATTGAAGAAATAGAAGCGATACTTAGAAAAACACCACATCATAAGGCAACAAATGGCTTTATTGGGGCTATGAGAGCCAAAATAGCACGTCTTAAAGATAAAGAGGTAGAATCGGCTACTAAAGGTGGGGGAAGTGGCGGTGGAGGTTATGCAGTTAAAAAACAAGGTGATGCAACTATTGTTTTGATTGGTCCTCCATCAGCTGGAAAATCAACACTTATTAACCTACTTACAAATGCAAAAAGCAAAATTGCTGCCTATGCCTTTACCACTGTTTCAGTAATTCCCGGAATGCTTAAGTACAGAGATGGATACATTCAAATACTTGATGTTCCTGGTTTAATTGAAGGAGCTTCAATTGGAAAAGGAAGAGGAAAAGAAGTACTGTCAGTTGCTCGTGGTGCAGACCTTTTGGTTATTATGACAGACCCAGAGCGTCTTAACTTTTTTGACCATTTATTAAAAGAGTTAGAAGCTGCTGGTATAAGAATAAACAAAAGAAGACCAAATGTAAGAGTGGAAAAAGAATTATCTGGTGGTTTAAGTATAGTTTCAAACATTAAGCAGGATTTTGCTCTTGATGATATTAAAGAAATAGCAAAGGAGTTTGGTATTAAAAATGGAAGATTGATTTTAAAAGAAAAAATAACAATGGATGAAATTATTGACAGTCTCTCTGAAAGAATAGTATATAAGAATGCTATATTTGTGGTTAACAAAGCAGACACAATTAAAGAAAAGCATAGATATGAGGATTTAATTTACATATCAGCTGATACAAACAAAGGTATCGACGAGCTTAAAGAAGTTATCTGGAAAGAACTAAAGCTAGTTACAGTTTATCTTGTTGAAAAAACTGATAAACCTAATACAGAAAACCCCGTAATTATGAAGGAAGGTGATACACTTGAAGATGTGGCTCGTGGAATTGGTAGTGATTTTTTGGAAAGTACTGTACTTGCAAAGATTTGGGGTAATGGGGCAAAGTTCCAAGGTCAGGAAATGCCGTTATCTACAAAAGTTGTTAATGGTATGCAAGTTAGATTTATTTGAAAGATAAACTTATTTACTTAACTAAATATAAAATATGGATTATGAACTAATTGATAGCGGAAACGGTAGGAGGCTAGAAAGATTTGGAGAATACATTCTAAATCGTCCTGACCCTGAGGTTATGTGGCAAAAATCGCTACCTCCTGAAGAATGGGCAAAAGCTGATGCAGAATTTACAAATGACAAATGGGTTACAAAACCCAACTTTCCAGAAAAATGGGAATTAGAAATTAATAATATCAAGGTTAATTTAAAGCTAACGCCATTTAAGCACGTTGGAATCTTTCCAGAACAAAAATTTGAATGGGATTTGATTAGTAAAACAATCAAAGCAAGACAAGATTCAAATACAATCAACATTTTAAATCTTTTTGGATATACAGGCCTAGCAAGTTTGCACGTAATTGAAGCGGGTGCAAAAGTTACACACGTAGATGCCTCAAGACCTGCTATTACGTGGTTTAAAGAAAATCAAACCATATCAGGACTAGCAGATAAGTCAGCTAGAGTTATTGTAGATGATGCCTTAAAATTTACAGCCAGAGAAGTAAAACGAGGTGTAAAATATGATGGAATTATTATGGATCCTCCTGTGTATGGACATGGTCCAAATGGCGAAAGATGGAGTTTTGGAAAAAATTTTTCAGAATTATTGGATAATGTAAACAAATTACTTACAGTTGATCCTGTATTTGTAATAGTGAACGCGTACGCAGTTTCTTCTTCCTCCACAACAATTGCAAATTTAATGAGAGAGAAATTTTCAAGATTTAACAAATCAGTTATGCACGGCGAACTTACAATCAAGGAAAAATCAATGGGTAGAGATCTTTCAACTGGTATATACTCTATTCTTTCTTAATCTAATCTTAATATTTAACTGTTAATATAAATATATGAAAAGCAATGTATTAAAAATATCTATGGCAGTTGTTTTTGGTTTGTTAACACTAACTTCAACAGCAGTTGCGAGTTATAAAGTAATAAATCAATCGAAACAAAAAATAAATTCAAACGTTATTCCATCAATAGAGCCAGAGGTTATTGAACAAACTGAAATAATTGACGAAATTGAAATAGTTGCAAATTCTAATGATACAAATTCTGCAACAACATTACCTAATTTTCAACCGATTAGTCAAAATGCTAATCAAAACAAACCTAACCCTTCACCTATCCCGTCTTCAAAAAGTAAATTTGTGGACGACGAAGATGACGAGGTTGAATTTGAAGATGACGAAGATGAAGAAGATAGCGATGATTCCATAGATGAGGATGATGAAGACATGGAAGATATTGAAGTTCGTAGATAATTATAAATATTATTTTTTAATATTTTTTATTATCTTAACATTTTTAATATATAGATCTATAAATAGAGATTTATATTCTATTCAGAATTTAAGCAGGTTGCCAAAATTTAATGCTGATATTTTAAGTCAATTCAATGGAGATGATTTAAGCAAACCAGTTTATATAGCTTATGAAGGCTATGTTTACGATGTTAGTTCAGGTAGAGAAGATTTTTATAATGATGGCAAGGATTACCACTATTTAGCAGGTAAGGATTCAACTATTGAACTAAATATGGTTGGCGGAGCTATAATAAAAGAGAAATACCAAATAATCGGTATATACACCCAATGATAGGAAACTTAACACTAATTGCGTCGATTATTATAACGGTCATCTTGTTTCTTTTTGCAAAATTAAACACTACGACTCCAATTGCATTATGGACTTTTTTGGCTCAATTGACAGGATTATTAGGTTCAATTTTGATTTCATGGAATTATCTTCTTGCAACAAGATTTACTATATTTGAAAAAACATTTGATGGGTTGGATAGAGTATATAAAATTCACAATTTAATAGGCAATTTGTCATTTATAATACTGATAAACCATCCGATATTTTTAATAATTTCGAATTTGCCATTCAACTCCACAAAACTTTATCTTATCCCAAACTTATCGAATTTACCTTACGCCTTAGGTATTCTTAGTCTATACTCGCTTATAATATTTGTTTCTCTTACGATTTTCATAGACCTACCATATAAAATTTGGAAAAAAACTCACGAAGCTATTGGACTAGTTATTATTCTTGGGGCAATACATGGACTACTAATAAACTCAGATATTTCAGTTTACCCACCACTAAAAATTTGGATTATTGGATTTAACATTATTGCGATCATTGCATATTTTTATAAGCGGTATCTGTACTATTTAATACAACCAAACAGTAATTATATTATTAAGGAAATATTACATCAAAGAAATTACTTACTAATCAGTCTTTTTCCAAAAGATAATAATAAGATTATTAAGTTTAATCCTGGCCAATTCGCTTTTTTTTCAGTCAAAAACGATTCAAGAGACGAACATCCTTTTTCAATTTTAGATCAACAAAATAATCAGATCAAAATAGGAACAAAAGTTATTGGTAACTTTACGTTATTACTTTCATCACTTAAAGAAGGTTCAGAGATTACCGTTAGAGGACCTTACGGATCATTTGCCAATAATATTAGTAAGCACAACAAAATGGTTTGGATCTCGGGTGGAATAGGCATAACTCCTTTTTTTGAGATGGTTAAAGCACTTAAAGATGATCAAGAGGTCGTAATGATACATACAGCTCATTCATCAGAGCCTAGAATTTTTTCAGACATGTATAAAGATTTACAATTATCAAAACCAAATTTTAAATTTCATTTACACTTATCAGATGTCGAAGGAAGGATAGACGACAGAAATATAAAAAGATATACATCTTTAGATGGCGATACGTACATATATATATGTGGACCATCTCAAATGATGGAATCTTTGTCAAGAAACCTTCCTAACAATGGAGTAAAAAGAAAGAGAATCATATTTGAAGATTTTAAATTTAAATGAAAATATTATACTTTATTTCCGGCTTAACATTACTTAATTTATTTGCTGTTACAGCAATAGCAAATTATCCAATTAAGGATAGTAGAAATACTTTTCAAGATTCTATTATCGTTTCTCCTACACCAATAGTTGTGGTTAAAAAGGTAATTAATAAAGTTAAGGTCCAAGCATCGAACCGACCACTTATGAAAGATCTTCCAAAGAATTTGCCCGTCATTGACTCTAATTCACAGATACAAGTCAACCCAATTCAACCTGTTGTTAATCCGACTCCACAACCAGTCGTCTCAGGCTGTATAGTCATATTAGACGGAGCTCAATATAATGTAAATACATTAAAAAATACTCACTCGGGAGGAGATATATTTAGCTGTGGAACAGATATGAGTTCTACTTTTTGGTCAAAACACGGACAATCAATCTTTAACAAAATGCAAAAATATAGGATATAATATCTTCATGAGAATTTTATTAATTGAAGATGATAATGTAATAGCGTCAAACATCAAATCATTACTTTCAAAAAAAGGTTATTCGATCGATTTGGCTTATTCTGTAGAAGAAGGATATTTAAAAGCGATTGATGAAGAATATGATCTTTTTGTTATAGATAGGGGATTACCCGATGGAGATGGCATACAACTAGTGCCCAAGCTTAGAAATGATCAATCGAATACCCCAATACTGTTTTTAACAGCAATGAACGAAGATAAAGATATTGTTGATGGTTTAAATAGTGGTGCTGACGATTATTTATCAAAACCTTTTGATGCAAATGTTTTACTTGCAAGGGTTAAAGCATTAAATAGAAGATCAAACAGGATACCACAGAAGCCAATTATTAATATCAAGGATTTAATGATAAATACAAATACTGCTTTAGTAAAAAGAGCGGGTAAGGAAATTCATTTATCTCCTCGCGAGTATTCAATACTTGAATACTTATCAATACATAAGAATCAAATAGTAGATAGAATGACTTTACTTTCTCACTCGTGGGACGAAAACACCGATTCTTTTTCCAACACAGTTGATGTTCATATTGCATATCTTCGTAATAAAATCGACAAAGGACACACAGCGAAACTAATTCAAACTGTTAGAGGAAAGGGATATATGATATGCGAAAGCTAACAATAAACAACAAGTTAACGTTAATTCTAGGTTTTGTCTCTACATTAGTAGTCATACTGACATTTATAATCATTGGTCAATTACTTTTTTATTCAACTGAACGTCAAATTCAAAACGATTTATCAAACCACCATGCTGATATCATCCCACTAGCAAACCCAGAAAAAAGTACAGATTTAGCAAACTATTTAAGATCAAACGACTTAAGCCTCTATATTTATAATGATAACAAAGAAATAATTGCAAGGTATGGAATTTATAGAAATATTGACGAAAAAACGTTAAAAAGTTTAATTAATTTACCTAGGTATTCAGATAAAAATTTATTAGATTACGGAGAATTCGACATATATAACAAAGATAACATTCAAATTGCAACAAAAAATACAGTGTTATATATACTTAGAAAGTCATTCTACATATGTTTAGCAATCTTGTTACCAATTGTCTGGATGTTATCTGCTATTGCTTCAATATTTGCAACGAATATAGTTTTATCCCCCTTACTCAAAGCAAAAAACATATCTCATGAATTAAAAACACCCCTTGCTAGAGTCGCATCAACATTACAGGTTGTATTAGATTCAGCACCTGATAATATCAAAAAGAAAATTAAATATTCAGTTACAGAACTTATTGATTTGGGTAATAATGTAGATAGTATCCTAAGTTTGTCATTATTAAAAAAAGATGATAAAAATGAACAAAGATACTCAAATCTCAAAAGAGAAATAAATAGAGTAATAAGTACGATAGAAAAATCAAAGATTAAAATATCAATACCTAGAAATATGATTATTCCTGTTCCCACTAACGAAATGAACATTATTCTTAGAAATTTAATTAGTAATGCTGTTAAGTATAATAAGGATGAAAAAGCTATTCTAATAAAAGCAAACAGTAATGGTCGCAATTGGGAACTTGCGATTTCAAATCATATTGATGACTCAAACAAAAAAAAGGAAAGCTATGGATTAGGAATCACCATAGTTAAAGATATTTGCCACAATGAAAACATAGAATTTAAAATTCAAATAATTAATAATCAATTTATAGCCAAATTAAGTAATTATGAAAAATAAATTTTTTAAAAGACCAAATAATTCATGGCAAATGGTTAGTAAATGGTACAACAAAATAACATCTGACAACGGTCATTATTACCACAAAGCAATAATCCTACCAAAACTTCTTAACATTCTAAAATTTGACAAGAATTCAAAGATTGTAGATTTAGGTTGCGGGTCTGGTATTCTAGGAAGAAATATTAGTAAAGACATTTCGTATTTAGGTGTAGATCTTTCAAGATCATTAATTAACGAAGCAACTCGTCAAGATAAGAACTCTAATCATAAGTACATTATAGGAGATGCAAGTAATGTATTATTGAACAAAAATGAATTTACGGATTGTGTATTTATTTTATCATTGCAAAACATGAAGCATCCTAAATTGTCGATTAAAAATGCTGTATCCAGCCTTAAAAAGGGAGGAAGGATAGTTTTAGTTTTAAACCATCCTGCGTTTAGAATTCCTAGACAAAGTTCATGGGAAATTGATAAACAAAACAAAATGGAATACAGAAGAATTAATAAATATATGAGTAAAATGGAAATACCTATTCAAATGAGTCCATCTGATAAAAATAGTGAATTTACTTGGAGTTATCATTACCCAATTTCAGAAATTACAAGAATGCTTACTGAAAATAATTTGTTAATTTCCACAATTGATGAATGGGTGTCAGATAAGTTATCAGAAGGCAAAGCATCAAAAATGGAAAATAATGCTAGAAAAGAATTCCCACTTTTTATGTTAATTGTAGGTGTAAAGAATTAAAACCTTTTTATATTTTAATAATTTGATACTGGGCCATTGTTAGTCGATGATCCGATAAAATTCCTAACATACACAGGGTTAGCATTTGAATTACCAATATCCCTTACTGAACCGCTTGATCTACAGCAATCTAAATAAACAACTGATTCTTCAAGTTGAAAACTATAATAATTCTGTGATGTTGCCAGATTATCGTGGGAATATGTTCCTAGAAGCCAACATTTTCCATTTAGAATAAATCCGATTGGAGGACCATAAGTATGATGATACTCACCATTGATTATTACATTTTGCCCATTAGTATGATTAGTGGTAGCATTACTACCGAAGTAGTTAATACCACCCGCATACGAACCCTCGCAGTCTATTTCAACCAATTTATGTCCGCTACCTCCAACAAGATCCATTTGTGCGCTGTCTGAGGTAATATAGCCTCTATACAAACAATCTCTAAAATAAGCCGTATTTCCAGTAAATGAAATATAACTATACAAAACACGGCAATTTTTCATGTAAAGTGTTGACGTTCCCAAACTTGCATTAATTACTAAACGCTGTTGAATAAAAATCAAATTCTCTAAATAAATATTTGTAGCGTTAGTTCCCATTGTCCACGTTCCAGCAAAAACAGGTCGCACATCAGAATTTGGAGTATTGTTATCAAGTGTGTGGACGTATGTAACCCATGGCGAATTTGAAGTTGTCATATAGCTACCTGCAGTTGCCTCAACATCATTAATGGTGGTTTTTTGGTCATATCTAATTGGAGTACCATCATCGTTTAGATGGTTCCAATCAACTACAGCGCCAGCAGGTCCTGCATACGTTGCTTCGTATGTATATTGACGACCACTAGTCAAAGTCCATGTTAGAGGTAATGCATTATCTATTACAACTTGACCAACTCCTATTATTGACTTGTTTCTTGTTAAATTAAACGATGTACCTGCTTCATTCCAGCCATACCTACCTGCACCTACATACAAACATGCATTATCAATATTTGTTAATGCAGTCGAAGCCTTAACCAAAGTTTTCCATGAAGTTTCCCAACTTAAACCATTGCCAGTTGTGTCATTTCCCGTTTTTGACACATAATAATTGCCACCTGTACGACTTACTTGAGCTGAAATATCCCATGTGGGATCAGGTCTAAATTTTCTACCTCTTTTTTGAATATCAAAAGGTAAATCCCATGTCCAGCCTGATGGAGGAGGTACCTTTTTCCACTCACTTGTGCGATATATATACATACCTATTAACTACAATTATCACTTATCAAACTACCAAACCAAGTGGTTCCGGCGTCTGGAGTAAAAAAACTTAAAACAGATATTTTACTTGCAGTCGTAGTAAGTGTAGGGGAGGCACCATTATCCCAGATGACAGAAGCTGGGTATGTTAGTGTGTATCCGCCTGAAGCATTTTGGCGAATTATTAATAAAAATGAAGTTAATTTTCCTGTTGGGGCAGGATTTGAAAACGAAAGGGTGCAATTAGCAGATAGCGTCATATCAAATACTCCGTATGACGAGATATTCAGATCTTCAGTAGCTCCAGCATCTGAGACAGTGCTAACTAAATCACTAATATTATACCCATCGCTTGCGTGGGTAACTTGCAAATAATTATTGAGGATCGTACCCCAATTTCCGTTATCTCCTCCAACTTGTGGTAATTGTGCCATTTAATTATATCCCGTAAGCTCCTGATCCAAAATTACGACCTTTAATTGGTGACTTGGAACTTTTATTTTTAGATTTGTATGATAATTCTAAAGTATTTTTAATAATATTTGAAAAACCAAAAGTACCGATAATTAATATCCCCAGGTGTAAAAAAAACTCATATCTAGTCATTTTCTTATTTAATAAAGCATTGAATGATTTTCTCATACATTTATTAAATATACATCTTTAGCCATCATCTGCGCAATCCTTTATTTTGAATAATCCAGACCAAAAAAATTGATATCAAATATAAAATTAGAATAGGCAAAGCAATAATTGACTGATTAATCAGATCTTGAGTTGGTGTTATAAGTGCTGAAACTATAAAACTTATTAAAAATATATATCTAAAGTTAATCAACATAATTTTCAGATTAATTTTCTGTATTTTGTTTGCTACTATGGCTATTAATGGTATTTGAAAAATAATTGCAAAACTAATTAAATACTTCATTACAAAATCTAAATAATCATGTGTAGATATTAGTGCAGTTAATTCCTGACCACCAAATTTAGCTAAAAATATTAAACTTTGTGGCAAAACAAAATAGTAACAAGTAAAAATACCAGATAACGTTAAAAATAATGAAAAAATAATCAAATAATATACTTTATTATCATATTCCGGATTAACAAATTTAAGTAGTTGATACAAAAAAATTGGTAGTGATGTAATAAAACCAAAAAAGAAAGATATACTAAATACAACTTCGAATGCACCTGCAGGGGAAGTATAATATAAAGGCTGATTAAGTGGTTTTGTTAATAAATAAAGAATTTTTGGATATATAATGTACCCGAAAAAAGATAGCAAGATAAATGCGAAGAACCAAATAAAAAATCTGTTTTTAAGTTCAAAAAAATGCTCTACAAATTTAATTTTTTCAGATTTTAAGATAACCTTATTTTTGTTCTTTATATTTTTATGTTTCATAAATTAATAATATAGACAATCAAAAAATAAAGTATAGCAAGATTATATTAGAATATTCAAAAATCGTTTACATAATGCTACTATTTAGTCATGATTAAATCAATTAATCTAATTTTAGCTATTATTTTCCTACTAGCACCTTTTAATGTGAATGCTAGTAATTATGGTGATTGTAATTATGGAGAGTCATACTATAACAGTGGATGCAATCCAACGCCTAATTCTAATTCTTTCTCACCTAGTTCACCTACTATTTGTAACGATCAAGCTCCAGGTGTAAATGCATCTATAATTTATAGCGCAGATTCAAAAAGTCCAAATAGCATACTTCTTTATTTCACCCCCGCTGATATACCAATATCCAATTACACACTCGAGTATGGAACAAAATCAGGTGAATATAGGTTTGGGGTGGTTAACCTAATGATAAATAGCAGATCAAATATGACATATTTAGTAGAATCACTGTCTCCAAATACTAAATATTTTTTTCGAATCACAGGACAAAACGGATGTGCGACGGGGAAAGCTTCAAATGAAATATCAGCAACCACCAAAAACAATATTAACTATAACAGTCTTGATTTAATAAATTCAGAATTTGAAATTTCAAATTCAGACGAATGTACTTTTTATGAAGTAAAACAAAATGACACTTTGTGGAGTATTTCAAATAAAGTGCTCGGGAGTGGGGATAAATACCAAGATATTATCAAATTAAACAAAGATACATATCCTAATATTTCATATTTAAACAATTTAAAAGTAGGTTGGAAATTAAAAATTAATTGTGAATCGTACATTTCATCACAATTTAATCTGAGAATCTCAATTATAGACATTAATTCAAAACCAGTTGAAGGTGTAAAAATTTTATTAAAAGAAGGATCACTTGAATCGACTACAAACAGCTCAGGTGTTGTTATTTTTGATAATATCGAAGCAGGCGAATATACAGTAGACATTATCTATAATGACTACATTGGAAAAGAAACAATTTATTTAAAATCAAGCGATGGTAACATAGATTATAGTTTCAAATTTATAATCGATCAGAAAAACTTAGTAATATCTAATAAGATTAAATTATTTAGCATTTTGTTATTAACAATTTTAATTTTATCATTTATCAAAATAACAAAGAGAAAGAATTGCCAAAACAAATAAAACTTACATTAAATTAAAATTTACGACGAAGTGTTTACTTCTGATTAATACAGTTATCTATTATGAACAAATTCGAACCGCGAAGCGGTGAACGGAAAGTCCGAGTTCGAGTCGCGAAATTGAGTTCGAATTTGTTCGTAAGTGTTCACTAAAAAAGAATTGTCAGAAAAATATTTGGCAGGGTGGGGACTGCCACATATTTTGCAAAGAAACCCACTACTGTGAGCCCGGATGGATTCGAACCATCGACCTTATCCTTAAGAGGGATCTGCTCTACCGCTGAGCTACGGGCCCTAATTTAAAAACTTTTACGATACTGATTTATAAACAGTATTTATCACTTTTATTTTACGATATTATACCACTATTAAGCTCATAATTTTAAAATGTAATAATTTTTCCATTGTATGTATCACCAATACGCACACCTTTAACATAAATTCCGATATTTACATTAAAAACATTTGATTCGTTTGGTGCCTTAAGAGAAAAAGTAACTAAGCCCCGATTAAACGGCATTATGTTTTCAAATCTTAAATCAGAAACAATAATTTCTGACTTAATATCATTTTTAATAGTTGATTGTGATTGCTCCCAAATGGCTTGTCCAGTGTTTTTAAGAATTACGTATCCGTTTTGTCTAGAATTTTTGACCATTAAAGGATTTAAGAATGTAAATATAATTTCTCCTGAAATTTTTTGTAGAGGTTCACCTTTTTCTTTTTTAATTTCTCTTATTTTGTCATACACGGTAAAATATGTACCATCTTGTTTCTTCCAGCTAAATTCGTAAAATGGTTTATTTTGATAGTTTAAAATAAATGGAGTTACTGCTACAACTCTACGATCCTTTTTCCAAACATTTTCATAAGCGTAGACGAAATTGTCTGCAATTTTTTCTGGTGTGTTGTGCTTGTTTCTTAACCATCCAGTTTCAGTAATAAATATTGGAAAATCTTTATTTACACCCAAAAAACGTAGATAATCTAGTTCCCATATATATCCGCGAATACTTCTCCTGCCACTTCCGTTTTTTGAACCAGAAAAACCAGGATTTGGATATGAGTGGCTAGCAAAGCCATCTATAGAATCGAAAACATCTGGCACTTTCTTTATCATTTGTTCAATATACTTTTTTTCGTCCATAGTATTTTTGCTATTAGGTGCATCTTGGTCAAAACCTGCATTAATGACAAAATAACCGCTATTAACATTATGTAGTCTTTCTGCAAAAGTTTTTAAATATATTGCATATCCCGCAGGATCAATGGTCCCTCCCCATTCTTTGGCATGATTGGGCTCATTACCGATGATAATATATTTATTTTCTACCACCCAATTTAATGAATTAAAAAAATTAATCCAAGAATCAATATTATCAATATTGGGTATTTCCCAATTACTTTCTTTAAACTCACTGGCTATACGCACAATCGGAATTAATCTATATTTTCTACAATCATCCATAAATTTCTGCCATAGCTCTTTATTTCTCTGCTTTTCAGTAATAACTACTTTTACATACCCCCAGTCACCGCCGTTCACATTTACTAGATTTCTGACATCTTCAAGGTCAGAATGATTGATAATACCTATTCCAAATAGATTATTGTTTACAGAACGAGGCTCATAAGCCATAGTTAGAGGAACAAAAAACATAAAATTAATCACACTAAATAGTAAAAAAATAATCTTTTTCATTTGAAGAATAATTGTACCACTATATGTGCGACTACTAGGAATCGAACCTAGAATTGCTCCTTAGAAGGGAGTCGGTATATCCATTTACCTATAGTCGCAAATCTAAAAATAGTAGACTGTGTCTGCTATTGCGATAATCACTTGATATTAATATCGCTACAAAATAACGTTTAATACTTGCATATTTTATCACAATAACTATATTTAATGCAGATAGTACTAAAAACATGAAGGATATTGTAAATTCACCCAACACAAGAAGCTTAATTGCGAAAAATAATCACAATGGAGGCAAGCTTCCAAAAAAAGTTGCAATACTCTTTACAGACGCACGACGAGAATATTATTACACAGAAGAAGAATTTTATACTGTTGATGGCTCAAAGGAGGAAGCTATGGCATTTGGACCAGCCTTAAAATCACTTGGTGTCGAGGTTTGTTACATAAGAGGAGATGCAAATATGACAAAAAACCTTCAAAAAGAGAATCCAGACATGGCTATAAACCTTGTAACAACGGTAAAAGGTTATGATTATCTAGGCGCTACAGTCCCTGCAGCATTAGAACTACTAGAAATTCCATACACAGGGGCAAATATATTAGGATTTTCACTAGGATGCAATAAATACTTAATTCATGCCTTACTAGAACAACACGGAATACCAGTCCCAAGATTTCAATTGATGACTAGCCTCAAGACTCCTTTGGATCCATCTTTGCGATTTCCATTAATATTAAAATTAAACGAAGAACATAGCAATGTCGAAATTAAAAGAGAATCTGTAGTTGAGAATGAAAACGAATTACGTAAACGCCTAAAATACTTACTAAACAAATACGATCAAGATGTACTTGTATCTGAATTTATTGATGGTAGAGAGTTCGCAGCGTTTACATTCCAATCAGTAAACAAAAAAGTATATGCAATCGAAAGAAAAATACATTTGCCAAACAATAAAACTGGACATGAATTTTTAGACTATGACCTTTGCTGGATGTATACACCAGAGGAATATAAAAAATATCTAAAATACGAAAAATATCACGATCCTCTTTTGGATGAATTAGTTAAAAAAGCATTTGTTATAACTAAAATGGACGATTACGGTAAATTTGATATAAGGATGGATTCCAAAGGAAAATATTATTTTATAGATGCTAACGCAAACTGCCACTTTGGACCCCCATCATGGGAATGTGAGATGACAAAAACTTTAAAAGATTACGGTATCCCATTTAAAACGCTATTAAAAAGAATGTTACAAAATACTATGAGAGAATGGGGATATTAAAAAATGATTACTGCCACAGCAATTAAAATATATCAGGAATATAACCCTAAAAAAAATCTTAAGTCACCTAAAACAAAAGTTATTAAAAAAGCAGATAAACACAATTATGCTATACGGTGGTTCAATCCTAAGAGGTTTAAAGACATATTAGCATTAATTACTATCGATAAGCAGGAGATATTATTTAAAAAAATGCTACCAAAGACACCTTCAAAATTAAGCTACTACAGAGATGTATTAAACTCATCAACGAATCATCAATTTGATAATTTTTATGTATTTGCGATTTGCAATTATAGGAATGATGTAATTGGTTGGATACAATACATGCCTGATGAAAACTTGAACAAGTTAAAAAAAATTATAAAAATCGAAGCTAAAGCACTAGTCCTAGAGGTTTCTTATGCAAAGTTATTTAGTACTAATCTAAAAGGCGTAGCAGTAAATGGATTGAAACAAACTATGGATATAGTTAGAAAATTAGACAATAATAATTACAAAGATTTGTACATATCTGCATACACAGATTCTAAAAATATAGCATCAGAATATGTACTTAACACAAACAGATTTGAAAAATTAAAATCTACAATTATTTATGCCAATGAGCCCAATAATGTATGGATTAGAAAATTAAATTAATGCAAACAATTGAAGATAAGATATTACCAAAAAAGGTTGCAATTGTATATTCAGATGTTCAAAGAGAGTATTTTTTAACTGAAGAAGAATATATAGCAGAAGAAGGTGCTGATATCTATGCAAATGATATTGCTCAATACGTTCTTAAAATGGGAATTGATGTTGCTTGTTTTCCTTGTGACAAAAATATCGCAAAGAATTTAATAAATTACAGTCCATGTATGGTATTAAATTTAGTTGATTCTGTAAGAGGTCAAAGCAATCTAGGATCTTCAATTATTGGCCTTTTAGAAATACTTCACATCCCATACACAGGAGCAGGCAATTTAGGCTGGTCAATCGGTACAAATAAATTTTTAATGTATCAATTATTGAAATCAAACGGAGTTCCTGTACCCAACCACCAGTTGATGATAAGCCCGAGCGATATGGTAGACCCCAACTTAAGATACCCGTTATTTCCAAAGCTCAACATTGAACATAGTAGCATTGGCATTAGCGATAACAATATATGCGAAAACGAAAGACAACTTAGGACAAAAGTTAAAGAACTCATGGAAAAGTTCAAACAACCTATTTTAGTAGATGAATTTATTGCGGGAATTGAAGTTACTTCATCTGTTTTAGAAAGTATAAATACAAAAGCATATTCTGTGCAGAGAAAAACATTAGGAGAAACAAAAGAAGATATCATGACTTTTGATAAAAAGTGGAAAAAATGGGGTAACATAGTCTATGAAAAATATGAATCCGAAAAAGTTAGAGATATCGTTAAAAAAACATTTGATGTTTTAAAAATGTCTGACTATGCCAGAATTGATTTAAGGATCGATGCAAGCAATAGAATATATGTAATTGATCCGAATGCGAATCCTTTTTTCGGCCCACCAAAAGAAACGCACGCAACGTATTCAATAATCCTTGACATGTACGGAATAGATTTTACTGAAACGTTAAAACGTATTTTTATTAACACAATTAAAGATGCAGGATCTACAAATTAAAAAATCTGAAGGAAAAGGAATAGGGGTTTTTGCAAATAGAAATTTCAAAAAAAGTGAAACACTAGAAGTTGCACCATTAATTCTTGTTCCAATAAAAGAATTTGAACTAATTAAAAAAACAAAGTTATATTATTATTATTTTGAGTACAGCAATTCGCATTTTGCAATTGCTTTAGGATATGGCAGTTTATATAACCATTCATATACTCCAAACGCAAGATATTTATATGATTATAAAAACAAAAAATTAATTTATAAAGCAATTAAAAATATAAGGAAAAAAGAGGAAATTAATATTAACTACAATTATTATCCAAATGACAAAACTCCACTAGAAGATTGGTTTAAAAAAGATATTGATAATTAACTATAGATGCTGCTGAACACGGTTGTCCGGTTGCTATTGGTATACTTGAAGAAAGTGCAAATGGAGAACACACAAAAGATAATGAATGATCTGTAAATTAATTTTAAGAGCGTAGTTTTAGCTTCATTCTGTCCACACATCACAAAACTTG
>CAZGHY010000012.1:0-17401 GCA_964526015.1 uncultured Gammaproteobacteria bacterium | reverse complement strand
AAAGATATTGGGGTGCACCAATTCCAATGATTGATTGTCCTAAATGTGGTTGGGTGTCAGTTCCTGAAAATGAACTACCATTAGAACTTCCTGATATTACTGATTTCAAACCAGAAGGTAATGGAAGGGGACCACTAGCAAATCATCCTGAGTTTTTTGAAGTTAAATGTCCTAAATGTGGTGGTGATGCAAGGCGCGAAACTGACGTCATGGATACTTTTGTTGATTCTTCTTGGTACTTCTTAAGATACCCAAGTGTTAATGCGGAAAGTAGTACAAAGATGCCTTTTGATACACATATTTCTAAAGAAATGTTACCTGTTGATCTTTATTTTGGAGGAGCAGAACATTCAGTCTTACACTTAATGTATGCCAGATTTGTAAATATGGTGATGTACGACTTGGGTCTTTTGGATCATGCTGAACCGTTTCCTAAGTTTTTTGCTCATGGCTTAATGATTAAAGATGGAGCAAAAATGAGCAAAAGTAGAGGTAATGTTGTAAACCCAGATACTTATGTAGAAAAGTATGGAGCAGACGTTTTGAGGCTATATGTCATGTTTTTAGGTCAAATGGATGGTTATCCAGACTTTAGAGACTCAGGTATTGAAGGCATGAGTAGATTTTTAAAAAGAATAATTAAACTTTTTGATGAAGATAGCAAAAAACCTTCAAAAGAAGACTTGGTAAAGGTTTGTAGTAAAACGCACAAAGTAATTAAAAAAGTAACTGAAGATATAAAAGAGTTTAAATATAATACTTCAATAGCTTCAATCATGGAACTTGTTAATACAATTTCAGAGTTTGGTGCAGATAATACAATTTTGAAAACATTAGTTCAGCTTCTAGCACCATTTGCACCACATTTAACAGAGGAGCTATGGAGAGAAAACCTAGGTCAAGAAGGTTCGATTCATATTTCAAGTTGGCCAAAATATAATGAAGAATATTTAAAAGAAGAAAAAACAACAATTGCAATTCAAATTAATGGTAAATTAAGATCTCAGATTGAAGTTGATGTAGATCTACCAAAGGAAGAAGTCATCAAACTTGCAAAAAATGACGGAAAAGTAGCACAATGGTTAAAGGATGGACAAATTAAAAAAGAAGTATTTGTACCTAACAAGCTTGTTAACTTCGTCATTTAGTCAAAAATTAGTTATTTTTCTTCTCCTTGGACTTATCTTAATCGGTTTTGGAGTGTTGGCATATAAAACTGACATATTCCTTTCTGGTGATACTGTTGAAGTCTTAAATAATACTACAGCCGGTCAGGACATAGGTCCTGTTAGTTCTTCAGAAATAGTTGTAGAAATTTCAGGAAGTGTAGAAAATCCTGGAGTTTTCAAAATGAAAGTTGGCGATAGGATTGATGATGTTTTAATTGTTTCTGGTGGTCTTTCAGCAACTGCCGACAGGGACTGGGTGGAGAAAAATATAAATAGAGCAAGTAAATTAGTAGATGGACAAAAGATATATATCTATTCGCAGTCGGAGGTCATGATTGCTAAAGAAAGTGATGGTATCAAACTATATCAAGGTGTTTTAGGGACAAATGGAGAAAATTTAAGTAATTTGGTCAATATTAATACTGCTAGTCAGACAAAACTCGAAAAACTTAACGGAATTGGCCCTGTTTACGCCCAAAAGATCATTGATGGAAGAATTTACTCAAATGTAGAAGAGCTGGTTTCTAAAGGGGTGATTAGCCAAAAAGTTTTTGATAAAATCAAAAATGAGATTACAGTCAATTAGTCTGGTTTTGTTAATTATATTATTTTTTTTAAGATTTTATTCTATACGTCCTAATTATAAAAATGGAGATTTTGTTAGAATTTCTGCAAAAATTCTAAACGAACCAGTAGTCTACGACAGACATCAATTTGTAAAATTACATGGTCTGAGTTTTTATTTACCAAAAAATCCTCAAATTACTTATGGTGATAGGGTAATAGTTGAGGGGCAAATTTCTGGCAGTGATTTGATAAGTCCAAAATTAAAAAAAATAGAAAACAGTGAAAAAGGTTTTTTACCAAATCTTCGCTTAAAGTTGATTTCATTTTATAAAAAAACACTGCCAGAACCATATTCTAGTTTAGTAGCTGGTATCGTATTGGGATCAAAAAATATGCCTGAATCATTTTGGAATAATTTAAAGTCTACTGGGACTGCTCATGTTGTAGTTGCTTCAGGAACAAACGTTACAATGGTGTCTTCTTTTTTAATTTCGATCCTGTTAGTTTATTTTAAACGCAGAATTGCGGTTTTCATAACTATTGCGGGAATATTTTGTTATGTTTTTATTTCGGGTTTTGATGCACCAATCGTACGTGCTGGCATAATGGGGACAATTGTATTCTTAAGTCAAGAAAGGGGTAGGATAGTAAACACTTGGAGAGTTCTAATATATTCTGCGGTTATTATGCTTTTAATCAAGCCTGATTGGATTTCTGATCTGGGATTTATACTTTCATTTGTGGCTACTTGCAGTATTTTATTGTTTCAGTCGAAAATAAATAAGCTGGTTAAAATTGTACCAAATATTATCAGAGAAGGTTTATCTACTTCATTATCAGCCCAAATTGGAGTTGCTCCAATAATTTTTGCAACTTTTGGGCAGTTTAATTTGCTTTCTCCAATTATTAACGCCTTAGTACTGTGGACAATTCCATACATAATGGTATTAGGATCGGTTGGTGGAGTTATTGGCATATTTGTGCCTGTATTCGGCAGAGTAGTATTATATATTTTATATCCATTATTATGGTATTTCGAAAAAATATTATATATCTTTTAATCTTAATCCTGTTTAGTGTCTGGCTTTCTGTATTTTCAATTGATAATAACTTACATGTAATAGCTTGTGATGTTGGACAGGGAGATGCCATTTTGATTCAAAGAAATAAGACTCAAATATTAATTGATTCAGGCTCAAACAATAGGGTTTTAGATTGTCTGGGAAAGTATATGCCTTTTTTTGATAAAGATATTGAGCTTGTGATTTCGACACACGTAGATAAAGATCATAGTGGAGGTTTTCCAGACGTATTTGGTTCTTATAAGATTAATAATTTTTTAACAAATCGTTTAGATAATCCTAAATTTAGCAATCAGAATATAGAATTGCTAAGAAAAGTGGTGGGGGGTAGTGGGACAAAGGTGATATACCCATCAAAGGGAACGACTATTAGGGTGGGTATGATATATTTAGATATACTTAACCCAGAGGGTGAAGATCAAATTTCAAATATCAAAAACCAAAACTTAAAGACTAACGATACTAGTATCGTAATACTACTAAGATACGATCAATTTAAGGGTTTATTTTTGGGAGATTTAGAATTAAATGTAAGTGAAGATCTGTTTGCAGATCTTCAAGTGAGACCTCTAGACTATATCAAAATATCTCATCATGGTTCTCGTAACGGAACAAGTAAAAAACTACTTGAGTTGCTTATGCCTAAAATAGCAGTTATAAGCGTGGGTAAAAATAGTTATGGCCATCCAAACAAGGAAACGATAAAAATATTGAAAGACATGGAGGTTAAAATTTTAAGAACTGATGAGATGGGTGACATAGTCATAAAAACAGATGGGGAAAGTTTTTGGGCAATAAAATAACCCTGACAAGTTCTTGTTGACACTAGTCAGGGTTATTTGAATAAAAGTGAGATGGATTTAAAATTACTGACAGTCGCCGAAGTATAAATCGCCTTTTTCTGCTTCTTCCTTTGCGAGCAGAAAGTTGTAGTTCCACCGCAGATCATCAGGTACTATGATGGTTTCAGTCTTTCCACCTCTGCAGACGGTAAAGTCAGCAGGATAGACCAATGGCGCCATCGGCGTCATTTGGAATTGACCTTCGTACGCGGCGTTGGCTGCATTGTATGCATCTCCAGCATCGCCGGTCAAAATTGATCCCAGCAAGACACCTACAAGTGCCAGAACAACTGTCCCCAAAACACACAAAATTGCAAATTGCCAGATATTGAATTTCATTATCTTCTCCTTTTTTTGTTTATTTCTGAGTCCACCAGTGGAAAATTGAGTTACCATTGGTGGTGACAACTTAGGCCAAAATTTCTTTTGGCTTATTTCTCTTTGATATAGAGCCAGAAGTGATACTTTCCATCTTCGGCTCCCCGTAAAAATGGGATAATTTCGAAATCTTCCCATTCAGCCTTATTCTCAGTTGCGGTATTGATCTGAAATTTGTAAATTTCTGGATCGTTGGCGAATTTGATATTGATATCAATATCGCCACCGCTTAGTTCTGCGACCAGCTTGATTTCATCGCCTCCTTTGGTGATGAATGTTTGTCCCATATAGGCGACATTTTCTGCGTCCGCACCAATCGGGAGTTCGTCCTGATTATACTTTTCAGCAAGTGATAACTCTTGCCCTTGCTGGAACTTATATCTAGGTGATCTCATTCCGATCAAAAGGCAATTGCATAATGCGACGACAAAAACTAGTGCGATAAAACCCAAAAGCAATTTGTTTGTTTTCATTTTTACCCTTTCCTCAGCTTGTGCTGAGTTTATACGAAGTTGACCCGCGGTCATCTTCAGATGTCTCAGCACAAACCTTCTCACTTATTATTTCAAAGAACTAAAAAACTTTTTAAACTCAAGCAAATTAGAGTTTAAAGTAGGTAAATTGTATCAAAAATAAGGTCAATTTACAAATTATAGGATTACAGTTGAAAATGCAATTACGTGTAAGTGTAAAACCTTAGATAAACTTAAGGATGCTGTTGCTTCAGCTGGGGAAAAGTTTGATGAACTCTTAATATGATTTTATCATCTTTGGTATATAATTGATTAACAACGGATTACTAAATTCAACTATGAGCTATAAAGAACAAATTAGAAAAATACTAATTGAGGTAACTGGCATTGAAGAAGTGGATGTTGAGTTTTCTTCGAATGAACATTTTGGGGATTATTCAACAAATATTTCACTTCGTGATAAAAGTTTACTTCCGGAGGAAATTGCAAACAAAATTAATGAGATGAAGTTAGATTTTACTGCAGAAGTTGTTGGAAAATTTATCAATTTTAGGATAAAAAACGATCTACTAGTTAATAATTTGATACATATTGATGATGAAAAAGAGAACTATGGAAAAAGTAACTTCGGAAACGGAAAACTTGCAATTGTTGAGTATTCTTCACCAAATATCGCCAAACCATTTGGTGTTGGACATTTAAGATCTACAGTTATTGGTGATGCAATGGCTAACTTAATGGAGAGCTTGGGCTATAAAGTAATGAGGGATAATCATTTAGGAGATTGGGGCACACAATTTGGAAAAGTAATCTGTGCTATTAAAAAGTGGGGCAATGAAGAAGAGATAGAAAAATCAGATAGTCCAGTAGATGAGTTAGTAAGACTATATGTTAAATATCACGATGTATCAAAAATTGATCCTAAACTTGATGATGAAGCACGGGCATGGTTTAAGAAATTAGAAGACGGAGATACAGAAACAAAACGATTGTGGCAAAAATGTGTTGATTGGTCATGGGTAGAATTCGAAAAGATATATAACATGTTAGGTATTAAATTTGATGATTCATTTAATAATGGGCGTGGGCTTGGAGAATCATTTTTTGAATCTAGAATGGCGGGAGTTATTAATGAATTAAATGAAAAGAAACTCTTAAAAGTGGGTGATGACGGTGCAAAGCTTGTGTTTTTTGCTGATGAAAAGTATCCACCACTCATGATTCTTAAAAAAGATGGAACAACACTTTATTCAACTCGTGATTTGGCAACTGATAAATATAGATTAGAAAAATATAACCCTGAAATAGTAATTAATGAAGTAGGATCAGAACAAAGTTTATATTTTAAACAGCTATATGAAATAGAAAAAATACTAGGTTGGTACAAAGAAGGTCAAAGGGTCCATGTTGGTCATGGTCTTTATATGATGGAAGGCAAAAAAATGTCCACGAGGGCAGGGAAGACTGTTAAACTGGATGAAGTTTTAACAGAAGCAATCGAAAGAGCTAGGAAATTAGGAAATACTGAAGATGAAACTGCAAAACAGGTTGGAATTGGCGCAATTAAATATTTTGATCTAAGCCACCAACCAATGACAAATATCAATTTTGACTGGGATACTATGTTTTCAATGGATGGTAATTCAAGTCCGTACATACAATATACAATTGCGAGGATAAACTCAGTTCTTTTAAAAGGTCAAACATCTAAAAAGATAAATAGTTTTGAAGTTTTGAATTTATCAGATGAGGAAATATCAGTTCTTCGTAAATTAGCCCAATTCCAAGAGATTATAGTCACTGCAGGAAAAACTTACTCACCTAATATACTTTGTAATTATTTATATGATTTAGCTTCAAAATTTAATACGCTATATAATAAACATAAAATAGTAGGGAGTGAAACAGAAGAATTTAGGTTGTTGTTATCAAAATCAACTGCTCAAGTATTAAAAAATGGATTAAAACTGTTGGGGATACAATCACCTGAACGAATGTGATTAGTTTTTTGGTTTGAATTTACTTTCAACCTCATCAACCACATCTCTAATTATGTTTTGTTGTTTGCTTGTTAGTTGTTCTTCAAGTTTTCTTTCAATATAACCGACTTCAATTCCTTTAATCATTTCATTTAATTCTTTGTCATCATCAAGCTTAATTCCTTGTTTTTCAGCAATCTTTTTTAAAATTATTAATGCCTTTGTTATTTCTTTTTCTGCAATTTGGTTAACTTGCATATCTAATTCTTCTCTAATTTTGCCTACTTGTGACTGTCTTTGTTGGGAGACTAAAACAATAATTGTTAACATGATAGCTTCGAGTGATACTCCAGTTGTTAAAAAGAAGAATGGGAATGGGTCAAATATCTGTATTCCTTTAATGTAACCTAAATTTGCAATAATCCAGAATAGAAATAGTCCTAAATTAAATGTTAGAAACCAAACACTCCCGAAAAAGGACGTTAGTCTGTCCGCCATTTTAATTATAAATGGCCTTTTTTTCATTTCCTTTGCCTCAAAACTTTGTATGATCTTACTCATAATTATATGTTAGAATATTGAGATGAAATATGCAAAGAGTGTTTTAGATAACGGCCTTCGTGTTATTACTATCCCAATGCCTTCTTTAGAATCTGTTACTGTGACTGTCTGGGTAAAAACAGGAAGTAGAAATGAAACCATAAAAAATAATGGTGTTAGTCATTTTTTGGAACACATGTTTTTTAAAGGAACTACAAACAGGCCAACTGCAAAACAAATTGCAGAAGAAATTGATCAAATAGGTGGAGTACAAAACGCAGGAACTTCAAAGGAATATACAGAATATTACATAAAATGCAGGGCCGATAAAATTGAGGTAGCTTTTGATTTGCTTTCTGATATGACTTTAAATTCTCTTTTAGACGCAAAAGAAATTGAAAGAGAAAAAGGAACAATAATTGAGGAGATTAGGATGTATGAAGATACTCCAATGATGGCAATTGGAGAAGTTTTTGAAGGGCTTATCTATTCTGGAAACACATTAGGAATGGATATTGCCGGAACTGAAAAAACTGTAAGCGAAATGAAAAGAAAGGACTTTTTGGATTATAGAAGTAGTTTTTATCATGCAGAAAATATGATTATTACAGTGGCTGGTGGAGTTGATGAGAAAAAAGTACTTGAGTTAAGTAATAAATATTTTGACAAGTTGGTTTCCAAACCATTAACAGCAACAGCGAATACTTTTAAGACTGTTCAAAACGCTCCAAAGATCAAATTGCATAACAAAAAGAAAGAACAGGCGCATGTTATTTTAGGTTTTATAGCAGATGGCAAAAACTACAAGAATAAATATGCCCAGACAGTACTAAGTACTATTTTAGGCGGGGGAATGTCTTCTCGTATGTTTACAGAGGTCAGAGAGAGAAGAGGTTTGGCATATTCGATTAGAACATCAATGGACAGATACACAGATATTGGATACTTGGGAACATATGCTGGACTTGATACAAAAAGGGCAGTAGAAGCGGTAAAAGTAATGTTAGACGAACATTATCAAATTATAAATAATCCAAAATCTGCAGTTACTGTTTCAGAGTTAAATAAGTCTAAAGAGTTTCTTAAAGGACATTTAGCATTAGCCCTAGAAGACACAAGTGATGTTTCAAGTTTTTTTGGCGATCAAGAATTATTTAGCGAAAAAGTACTAACTCCTGAAGAAGTATTTAAAAAGATAGATAAAGTAACAATGGATGAGGTTAATCATGAGGCTAAAAGGTTATTTGTTCCAGAACGCCTAAATCTTGCAATAATTGGCCCGTATGATAATGAGGAGGAGTTTAAAAAGATAGTTATTTAGTGTAGAATAGTTATATGCAAAGAACTGTAGTTTTAATAAAACCAGATGGACTTCAAAGAGGATTGGTTGGGGAAATAATGCATCGTTTTGAAAGAAAAGGTCTAAAGATCATTGGTATAAAGATGATTAGGTTAACAGATGAAATTCTAGAAAACTGGTACGTTCATCACAAAGATAAGGCATTTTTTAAAGATTTAAAGAGCTTTATGGAATGGACTCCGGTCGTTGCTATGGTTTGGGAAGGACTTGATGCAATAGCTGCAGTTAGAAAAATCGTGGGTATAACTAAAGCAAGAGAGGCGGAAGCCGGATCGATAAGGGGAGATTTTGGTATGAGCGGTTCGCAAAATATAATTCACGCCTCAGATTCTGAAGAATCAGCACAGAAGGAAATGGGCTTAATTTTTAATGGTGACGAGATCTTTGAATACGATTCGGCTATGGATCTTTTAATTTATTCAAAAGAAGAGGCAGAAAAATAAAAAACTGGTATACTTCAGTTGTCGTATTTAATTTGTACATTTATTTATTATAAAGGAGATCCCATGCCCAGAATAAAGATAATTTCCCTTTGGCAGGTGCTTTGGATGCTGTCTGCATCCTTGGTAGTGTACTTTTTCATGGCTTTTTGTGTGTGGCATGCCGTGTTGAAGGTTGCTTCTAACTTTGTTGATATCAAATCAATGTTAGAAATAATATTTAAGAATGGAGTCTAAATATGGGAAAATTGATCATACAGATTTTTGGGAAACTCATGATTTTCGAGCTTTCTGAGAAGAAATCCCAGCAAATCAAGGTATCACCTTGCCTTGCTGTGACAGGAGCAATTCTTTTCCTGTCCGTCGCGTCGTGCCTTATCACTTATGGGATCTTATATCTCATAATAATTATGATCGGAGGATGAAATGGCTAAGAAAAAAGAAAAACACGAAGATGAAAAATTTCCAAAAGTATTTGCAATTTTTATGGTAATTCTATTCACCCTTTTGTGTGTTGGTATGATCTACCAAATCCGTGCTGAAAGTTACACACAAATTGATGGGGAATGGTTGCCAAACACTCCAATGCCAACGCCTACTTCCAGTGAATTTGCTTTGGAAGGCAAGATCTACTCGATTGATCGTGCCGGCGATGAATTTTGGGGTTTTAGCTGTCTACTTGTAATTCAAGTTGAAGTTCCAAGGTCAACTCTAGCGTCAAAAAAGGTTTCATGTAATCAATATGCCAAATTTGCGGGTAATATTGGAGAATCGGTAACTATCGATCGCTGTACACCTTTTGAAGATGGGGGTAGACTCTTTTGTTGGGGGGAAGTAGAGATAGGGGATTAAAAAATAAAATTGAAAACGAACACACCGAGAGGTTTATTAAAAAATAAACTTGCTCGGTGTTTTTTTTGTGTCCACGGGTTTGAAAAAAGTCCAAATTACCTTTTAATACACAAAAGTATATGTGACGTTGTAGATAGCTTTAAAATATAGTCAAGGTGCTGGGAATTGAACCCAGTGTCTCTGCTTCCCGAAAGCAGCGTGATACCGATTCACTACACCTTGAAATACAATGTATAATACAAGTATTCTACCATGTCCCCATAGTTCAATGGATAGAACGGAGGTTTCCTAAACCTTAAATTCATGTTCGACTCATGATGGGGACACAAAATTATTTGATACTTAAAGAATATAAGTTAGGAAGTTTTGAATCAGATCCGAGTGTTGTTAATATTAATATCTTGCTTGCATTGACGTATGGATATGCATGCGGGGCAATGTAGTCACCTGAGAATACTGGTTGTCTGTTTGTTCCATCGTAATCCATAACAATTATTTTCCCCTCATCAGGTAGAAGTAAATGTCTTGATGTTGGAAGCCAGTATAGTGACCTTCCGTTATCATTTACCATGAAATTCTTGTCTTCTTTGATATCGTAAATATAGGTTTTACCTACTTTGATATCTCTTTCTTCTTTTTGTGTGCTACTTCCAGCAAGTTTTTCTACCAATCCTTCTTTTATCTTTGCTTCACTACTAGCAGTGTACATAACCATTGTTTCATCAGGTGAGAATGTAAAAGTTGAGGTATTTTTTTCAATTACTTTTGCGATTTCAATTGGTAATAATTTTAGTTCTGAATCGATTTTCTTTTTGTTCTCCAAAGACCAGTTATTAAGAATAAGATCTTTTTGTAAAGTTATGTCAACTAGTTTGTTTTTTGCAATAAATTCGTTTGTATTAATCAAATATGTTCCGTTCTTGTTAGTTAACATAATTTCTCTTCCGTTTGGAGAAAATGAATATTTATCATCCTTAGTTATATTGTCAGTAATTTTTTTAGGTTCATTTGGGAAGCCGATTGGTAGGGAAGATACGCTCATGATCCACAATCCTTCATTGTTTGTGTATGTAATTTTAGAAAAATCCGAAGATACTACGGGACTTTCTGCTCCATCGAACGTAACTGAGGAAAAAGAAGGTGCAACTTTAAATAAGTGTGCTGTTATTTGAGTTACCTCTTCCTTTTTAATCGTCAATTCCTTACTCCAACTGATGTATCCATTTTTTTTGATTTCAACGTGATATGTATTTGGTGCCAGTTTTAGGTTTGTGTTGGTTGCTCCTTTTAAATTCCCGTCAATTAAAATTGTTGCTCCATCAGGATCTGATTTTGCTACAAGTATTCCATTTTCTAGAAATTTAAAATTAACTGCATCAAACTGATAACCTCTCGCAACTAAAGCAACAAAATAACCAACAATGCCAACAATTATCATTGTGGAAAACAAAACAAATACTCTTAGTTTCGTCATATCATGATTATACTATATAATTAGTAGACTATGTTTTCTAGAAAAAAAATAGCAATTGATTTAGGTACTGCAAATACTTTGGTTTGGGTTTCCGGGCAAGGTATTGTTGCTAATGAGCCGACTGTTGTGGCAACATCCGTAGAAGATAATAAAATTGTTGCTGTGGGCGAAGAGGCTAAAAAGATGTTGGGGCGAACACCTGAAACATTAACTGCTAATAGACCAATGAGGGAAGGTGTGATTGCTGATTATCAAGCTACAGAAGCGATGCTTAGATATTTCATAGTTAAGGCCCTTCAGGTCGCGAGCGAAGGGGGTTTTCAAAAAGGAATATCGAAATTTTCCTCTTTTCTTTTTCGTCCAGACGTAATGGTTTGTGTTCCTGCGGGGTGCACACAAGTTGAAAGAAGGGCTGCGTTGGATGCGACATTGTCTGCAGGTGCGGCGCATGCATATTTAATCGATGAGCCTTTAGCTGCTGCGATTGGAGCTGGAATACCTGTCTCTGCACCTAGTGGACATATGATAGTTGATAGTGGTGGAGGTTCAACTGAAGCGGCAGTTATTTCGCTTGGTGGAGTGGTTATCCATAGATCTGCAAGAATAGCAGGAACAAAATTAGATGAGGCTATAATTGGACATCTTAAGAAAAAACACAATTTAATCATTGGTGATACTACAGCAGAAGATATCAAGATTAAGATAGGATCTGCAACAGAATTACCAAAAGTTGAAAAATTGGAGATCTCAGGTAGAGATTTAGTTTTTGGTTTGCCAAGAACGGTAACCGTTACGTCAACTGAGGTTACAAATGCAATTAAACCTGTATTGTTACAAATGATTGGTGCCGTTAAGGCTGTTTTGGAAGATACACCACCTGAATTAGCTTCGGATATTATTGATAAAGGTATAGTTATGAGCGGGGGAACGTGTAGTCTTAGAAATTTTAATAAACTTCTTACTGAGGAAACCGGAGTGCCAGCTCATGTTGCAGATGAGCCACTTCTTTGCGTTGTTCGTGGTACAGGTTTGGTTCTTGAAAACATAGAGTTATGGAAAAGAAGTGTCACTACTAAAGGATAACCTATAATTAAAATATTTTTATTCAAATATATTGTGTACGAATTGAGGATAAGTGTTAAAAAATAAATTCAAATAATGAACCTAAAAATTATACAATTATGTATATATGGAATTTATGACTAATATATTTTTTTGTATATAGTAAATTTTAGATTAATTTCTTTTTTATGTTATTATTTTGAAAAGGATAAAGAATAATTTTTTTGAAATTTTGCTTAATTAGTGATAAAAATATAAAGATAATTTTTAAATTATAATGAATAAAAAGTTAGAACGTAGCCGTAAATATCCTAAAATAGATCGATTATACGGAGAGTTGATGGGAATTAAGATTACTATCACTCCAATGTCTGGAGTGCTAGATTTTATTGCTTATAGGCTCAAAAATCGAGAAAAGTTCTATATCTTGAGGCTTTCGGGTGACGTTTTACTAAAAGCTATTGATGATTGGCTTTTAGCAAAGACTTTTAGGAGGTCAGATCTTTCTTTGGCCGAAGATCAGAAAATAGTTTGGGCATACAAAGAAATTCATGGCGACAACATAGAATTGATAAATAGTAATATTTTTATTGATGCAATCCTTAAAATTGCAAATGAGTATAAATTTAAGGTATTTATTTTTGGAGGCGAAGATCAATTTCAAGAAAGATTGAAAATAAAATTAGCTGAAAAATATAAAAATATCATATTTAAAACACATCATTATATGCCTAAATATAATAAAAATGGACAGCCACTAAACAAAGGGAATAGGAGAATACATAAAAATATTATAGGTACAATTAAGATATTTGAACCAGAGATAATCTTAGTTAATATGGAAACACCTCTTCAGGAGAAGTGGATTTATAGAAACTTTTTTAGAATGACAAAAGTTTTAGGTGCAGTTGCTGTTGGCGGTCTCTTTGAACCTAAATTTGATTTGACTAAGAAAGCAAAGAAAATTATTAACTCAAATATACTTTTTCCATTAAAAGTTGCAGAATTTAAGGCTAAATTGTTAGCTCGTAAATAGTTTGGCAAACATTTTTTTGGCTCTATATATTTTACCTTCAACTGCGCGAGGAGATATTTTTAGTATTATTGAGATTTCTTTATATGATAAATCTTGCCAGTATCTATATTGAAGTAGTTTTCTTTTACTTTCTGGTAATAGATTTAAAACATCATTAACTTTTGATCTCATTTCATTAAGTATTAATTTTTCCTCCGGAAGTGTTGCTGGATTAGACTCTGTGAGTTGTTCGATTTTTGACCACTGTTTAAGTGTTGGAACAAAAAAGTGAGAACGTCTGTTTATTTGATCTCTGTAGTAGTCTGCAATTTTGTTTAAGGCTATTCTGCAAAGCCAAGTGAAGAAAGAGGATTTATGTTTAAAGTTTTTGTAACCTTTCCAAGCTGATTCAAAAGTTTCTGATACAATTTGATCTGCTACGACAGGGTCAGATCCAAGCCTTTTAAAAACAAAACGAGTAAGAGGAGATAGAAATCGTTTGTAAAGTTTGTCGTATTCCACTGCAGGAATTATTGTAGCACTTTTATGTGTGGGTTTTACAAAGTTTTAAAGACTAATGAATTAACTTGGTGTAAAATAACATCATGATAAATAACAATATGAATGTCGAGAGGTTTAACTTAATAGAAAACGAAATCCAGCAAATTGAAAAGATTTATGAAGTTGCACAACTGGTTCATGAGGAGAATCGTTTTGATGCAGCCCACGATTGGAATCATCACTTAGCGGTAGGTACAAATGGTTTAGAAATTATAGATAGAGAAAAAATACAAGACAAAATAGATTTACCTGTTTTTATTGCAGCAGCGTTTTTTCATGATTTGGAACGTGGTTCAACAGTTCATGATTTGGCAGTCTCAAAAATGAAAGAGGCTGGATTTGATGATGAGTTTGTAGTAAAAATGGTTGATCTTATAAATGAACACTCTTTTGGTGATACTCAAAAAACATTGGCCGGAACAGTACTTTGGGCTGCAGATAAAATTGAATATTTATCAATTGATAGATCGAAGAAGGCTACGAATGAACTTCCAAAAGAAAAATTGGATGAATATGTTAAAATATGGGGCGAAAGAATTGTTCCCGTCATAAATAAATTTAGAGACTTGGGTTTGCCTTGTGCATTCGATATTTTTAAAACTAAATTTATGGCATTGTCAGAATACTTAGTGACTGTTAAACCAGAGTATAAGCATTTAATTGATGGAATCGAATTATAGTGTAATATAAATACTACTCATGCAAGTCAATATAAAACTTCCAAAAGACACAACAGTACCAAATCATATTGCAATTATTCCTGATGGCAATAGAAGGTGGGCAAGGGCAAGAGGGTTAAATACTTTATACGGCCATAAAGCTGGTTTTGATGCTTCTGTTAAGGTGTGTCGTGCAGCAAGGGACTGGGGAGTCCATACCGTCACTCTTTGGGGTTTTTCAACTGAAAATTGGGATAGAACAGAAAAGGAAATTAACTATTTAATGAAGTTATATGCAAAATTGATAGACGATTTTTTAGATGAGGCTAGAGAAAATGAAGTCAGAATCTATCATCTTGGACGAAAAGACAGACTTCCAAAATCTCTGGTTAAAAAACTAATTGCTGTAGAAGAAGAAACAAGCAAATACTCAAAATATATTATGAATATTGCCCTTGATTATGGCGGTCATGACGAAATTTTAAGAGCTGTCCAAAATATAGTTAAAGAGGGTGTAAATCCAGATGGTATAACCAAGGAGTTAATGGAAAAGTACACAGACACTCATGGTCAACCGTATCCCTATGTAGATTTGATGATTAGAACCTCAGGTGAACAAAGAACTTCAGGCTTTATGTTGTGGAATTCGCCATATACAGAATATCATTTTGAAAATGATCATTTTCCAGATTTTTCTCCAGAGAAACTTAAAAATGCAATCTTAGATTTCTCAAGACGTAGAAGAAGGTTTGGAGGAAATGATGCAATGGAACATTTTACTTTTGATCCACATTTAGTTGCAAACCTTGAACTTAAATGGTGGAGATTGGGAAACATTCCAGAAGGTGTAAGCTTTTTGGATTATTCTGTTAAACATCTAAAAGAACAATTTGGGTTATCAAAAGAACTTGCTGGAAAAGCTGCAAAGTATTCTTTAGAAGCAATTAAATATCAAGACAAAAACAAATTTGATATGGCTAAAAACTCACTTAAAAAGTTCTACAAACTTTTAAAAGATGAATTGAAACTTGCATTTGAACCTGAAATAGTTGCATCTCTTGAGGTTCAAATGAGAAAAGAAAAAGGAGAAGTAGAAGAAACAACAAAAGAACACTTAGCAGAGGTTTATAGAATCTCTCTTTTCCAAGCTGCAAAAGCTGCACACCTTCGAGTTCTTGCCAACATCGCCAGAAACAAAGGTGATTGGACCAAAGCAGAAGATTATCTGAATAAATATTACTCAGCGCTAAAGGAACGGATAGCCTAAATTGTATATCCTAGACCTCTAATGCATTTTATCTGAAGGTTAATATTTAATTTTTTAATTTTTTTGTTAATTCTTTGTAACAATTTATTTATAGCCCAATAGCTTTTAAATTTACCTTCACCCCAGATTAAATCAGCTAAATCATCATAAGTTAATATTTCACCGTTTTTGCTAATTAATTCTTTTAAAACTTTCGCTTCTTTTGCCCCAAATATGCTCAAATTTTCATTTATACTTTTAACTGGATTGATTATGTTTGGAATTCCCAAGTGTTTTATGTACTCATCACTTTTTTGCCTTAACTTCATTGGAATTTTTGGTGCATCATATAGCTTAGGTTTAAACTCAGGGAAAAGTTTTTTAAATGGCGGACGAGACATAACAAAATTTCTAAGTGCTTGTCTTTTTGTAAATGTTAGACCTAGCTCGTCAGTTAGTGGAAATATTAAACTTAGAATAATTAAGTTTCCTATTTCGTATGTTGGTGCATCTTCTCGTAAGTTTAGAATCAATTTTTCTCCCTTTGTTCGTTGAAGTAGGTAATGACTTGATAGCGAACCTATTTTTGTTATTCTAACTTCAACACCACCAATCCATTTAATTTCTTTAGGAAATATTTTAATTAACTCATTCCAAAATTTGTCATTGTATCTCTGCCAATCTTTTTTAAAAGTTTCTATTAATCCATTATTGCTTGGTTTTAGTTCTAGACTTTGAGTTTGTTTGTACATGTGTTTGGTAATAATCTTGCTCATGTTAACTCCATATTTGTATGAATCATGCCAGAATTTTTGATCTACAGCCTGAAGAACGTCTGGAATTACAATTGTATATTCTGGGTAGTCTTTAATGACTTCGGGGGATGACAAAAAGCTATGTCGTTGATAGAAGCCAGAAGCTACATTCTCGCAAGCATACAAAAGCCTTTCTTTTTCCGTTTCAGGACTTGATACAAAGCTAAATGGTATGTTAAATGTCCTCATAATGTCTTGGATTATATCTCTATCTGAGTTATATTTCAAAATATGGCAGGCATTGAAGCAAGACGTGGTAAATTGCTAAACGGAGATACTAATTTCCGAGAGGCAAATTATGGAGATCGGAAACCTATATCGTTACCAAAATTTTTTAGAAATAGTTATTATCACATAATAGAAGGTCGAGTGGTAAGGAATGATCTACCCTTCGAGGTTGGTGACAAGGGTACTGTGTTAGAATCTGGAACAATTGTTTATGAAGATCCAGTGTCAGGAGAAAATGGTGTCGTTATTGAAATAAAGGTTGTATAATCAACTTCCGATGGAATTTCTTAACTACATCAAGCCAAGTGACAGACTACCTAAACTAAGGTCTGCATATGATAGGCTTAAACTAAAAATTCCAAAGGGTAATGCTAGACAAGAAATTGAAAAAGATTTAGAAAAATTATCCAGAATTCCAAAATCTTTAGTAGGTAGTTCAGAAAAGTTTGCTGAGATATTTGATAAGTTAAAAATAAAATTCATTCGTATTGATGACCCTAATTCAGATTAATTAGTTAAAAAATTTGGTTTTTCGCATCATTTTACTTGATTTTGCGCATCATTTTGATACGATTGTTGAATGAACATTTTTAAAAACCCCACTATTTTAAAAATTTTAGACTACTACAAAGATTTGTGGAGTATTTCGTATCTATCTG
>CAZGHY010000011.1:0-17563 GCA_964526015.1 uncultured Gammaproteobacteria bacterium | reverse complement strand
CTGAGTAGAAAGCTTAAATAACAATATTTGATTTTTAGCTGTACAGAAAGACTTGCGAAAGCAGGTTTTTTTGTTTGCAAATAGTAAAGCCCACACATATTCGTCTACGGTGGGCTTTTGTCTATCTGTAAATACAGTCATGCTGTTTATTGTCTAAACAATTATGGCATGTACAATATTCTCTAAATAGAGTTATTTGAGGTACAGTATTTTCTACTAGTACCAATTCTTTTACTTCAATGCAATCACCATTATGGATTGCCTGAAAATTTGTTTTTTCAAGGAACTCGTTTAACATAACAAGTAGCCTTTGTTCTTGTAGTGTCATAATATAAACTATTTACTTTATTTCTTAAATATTATATCATAAAAGTAGATGTGAGTAATTAACACATCATCTTGTGTTCCTTAATGGAACTTCGTTCAGAAGTGAACAATAAATACTTAGATATTAATATTGAAAAGAAGCCACCTATTTGGGTGGTTTTTTGGTTAGTTATTAACACCCTTGTATTAACAAAATAAACTATTTAGTTTATAATTATCATATTGGTCGATAGTTACCAACAATAACGAATTAAGAATTATGAAAGAGAAAAATTGGACATTAATGAAAGTGTGGAATGAGTCGCTTATTCAAAAAATGAGTGAACCAAGAAAAACTGAACCTAGAAATAGAATGTATGCATCTGAACTTGGTCGTTCTGATATAGATATATTCTTAAAATTAAAAGGTGAAGAACCTTCAAATAATCCTGATGAAAGAGCACATCGCAAATTCAATGCAGGAGATTTAACGGAATGGTTTGTAAAACTTGTCTTAGTAAAAACTGGTATATATGTGGCAACACAAACGCCTGTAAAAATTACAATAGACAATTGTATTGAAGTCAGTGGTAAATTAGATTTTATTGCAGGAGGAAAACCCGACTTTAATAAAGGACAAAATGAAATTGATGAACTTATTAGATTGCTAGAATTGCCACCTTTATTCTCAGTTATTTCAAATAATCTTATTGAATATTTTAAACAAAAATATCCAGAAGGATTACAAGAAAAAATACTAGAGGTAAAGTCGCTGGCGGTTCAAGGATTTAATAAAATTGAAAAAACAGGTAAACCAATAGCAGGACATGACTTACAAGCATTCCACTATGCTTATGGTTTACAAAAGGAAGCAGCTATTTGTTACATATCCCGAGATGATTGGAGAATGTATGAAATACCTATCTTTCCAAATGACCAAAAGTTACTTGATAAATATACAGAGAAAGTTAAAAGAGTGTCTAAATATTATTTAGATGATATTAGACCAGAACTTGAGCCACTTTTCCTTTTTGAAGAAGAAACATTAAGATTTTCTACAAACTTTAATGTCCAATATTCAAACTTTCTAACAAAACTTTATGGGTTTGAACATCCAGAAGAATATAAAGATTTAGTTAGTAAACGAGTTTCCAGTTGGAACAGAGTTTTAGGAAGAGTAGCAAAAAAACAAAAAATGACTCCCAAGAACCTTGAAGCCTTAGAAGATATAAAATCAGAAGGCTTTGACTTGGGAGAGATAATTAAAACTTTAGAGAAAAATCAACCATTGATTGAAATCGAAGATGATGAACTATTAGAAGATTAATTATTAAATATTATGGACGATTTTAAAAAGGATTTAGAACAAAATAAAAGAGAAAGTGATAGAGCAGAAAAGTTTAAATTAAAAAATGGGGACAATAGAATTATAATTCTTACAAACCCTGTTGGCTTTTCAACTGTATTTGGTTTAGGAATGGTTTATGAAGGTGCTCCTTATGGAAAATATGGAGGAAGAAAATACAAATGTTATATCTTGGACACAGTGGACAATCAAATTAAGATAACTGATTTCTCATATACGACAGCAAATAAGATTTCAGCATTATCAGAAGGAACAAGAACAGCATTTACAGGTTTTCCAATGCCTTACGAAATCAATTTAAAGACCGATAAAGCAAGTACAAAGGAAGTTTCGACAGATGTCCTCGCTATGGGAGATTATCCTCTCTCAGACGCAATTTTGGAACAATTAGGAGCACTTACACCTATTCGTGACATCATAGATAGTCTTAAAAAGTGGCAAAAGAAACAAGTTGAAGAAAATCCTGAAATGAAACAGAAAGTTCAAGAGTTCTTAAACAAAAAACAAGTAGAGGAAATTGAATATCAAGAGAAGAAGAAACAAGATGCAGAAATTCCTACAATCCAAATTGGAAATGAAGAACCAAGCTCTGTTGATTATCCTGAAGATGATATAGATATTAATGATATTCCGTTTTAAGTAAAAAGAGATAGTCCTATTGGGCTTCTCTGTCCCCGCAGTTCTATAGAGGGTGTAGAACGGGGGCAAAGGAGCCTAATATTTATATATTATTTCTGGGTATTAAATAAAGGCAGAGGACAGAGTGGAATATTTAATTATATATCTGGTCTTATCCTAAAAAGATTATTTAATATCTAGATATGCTATATAAAAAAATATGAAATTAGAAGAAACAAAAAAAACAATATTAGTTAACTGTTCAGTTTGTAATAAAGAAATTGAACGAAAAGCACTTAGAATAAATTTATTGGCGACCTGCTTTGATTGTAAAATGAATAGAATTAGAGAGAGGTCAAAAAAACAACATTATGAAAAAAGACGAAACAAAGGAATATTATAATATAAAAGGCTTAATGTGCGGTTATTTAAGAAATGGTATTTATAGAAAACATGTAAACAAATCAAAACATCTATTTAAAGCAATGGATGCTTGGGGTATTGATAAGGCTATAGTTGATGACCTTAAAATATTAGGTTGTAAAACTATAAGAATTAAAGAACACGATGAAAATGTAATTTACACAGTAGAATTTTCAACTTTTTGTGAATTGGGTGTGGAAAGAACTTTTCAAGATACACAGATTTTCTTGCCGTTAGGTTATTGGATAACAGAAAAGCCTTTAAAATAAAGTTATTAACACTTTTAATTTTCTTTATCTGAGAAGTTGTGTATAATAATTACATGACGAAAGCAAAGGCAATAATTGCATATTACTTTTTTTACCAAAATGTGGTAATATTTAATTATTGCTTTCGTCAGCAAACAAGAGTGCTCCAATCTTAATTGATTGGGGTATTTTTGCGTTTATACAAATTTTTATATCGAAACAGCTTTAAGGGTACGCTGTATAAACCACTCTTCTAAACAAATAAGTTTTATATTGGGTATTAATGCGAAAACAGGGAAAAACAGTTGCTCACTCTGTCCCTGTCATTTAATTAGTATCTAATATAATTCGTAATTAATTAAGATAATAGTGGTATTAAATTAGTAATTACAAGATATAAAATATATAAGTTTAAAGAGAATGCCCGACTTAGTAATTAAAGGGTAAAAGTGAGGTCTATGGCTAATTATTAAAAATATATGTTACAAATCAATCATTTATTGGAAGAATATAAAAATAAAGACAATCGGCAAGTTTATCAAAAAAGTGAACGTGCAGAAATTGTGAAAAAATTTGTTGATAAATTAAATGCAGATAGGGTTAGAGATGGAAGAAAACCTTTGCCAGCATCTTTTTATGCAATCAAAATGGCACAGTCAGGTTTAAAGTCTAATTTTGACTTATATTGGTTTTATGGTTATTGCAATGATGCACGAAATTTCAGTTCTACATGGTGGTGGGCATTAAATCCTAAGAATACAAAGAAATAGTTATTAACACTTTTTGTTTACAAAATAAACTAAATAGTTTATATTTAATATATTATAACTAATTTAATGAATTAAGAAATAATGAAAAACGAAATTTATATATATTTAATTGTAAACAAAGACAAAAATAATGAAATCATTTTAATGAAAGAATTATCAAGAATGTTACCTGCTTTTACTCTTAAAAAATATGCAGAAGAATTTATTAATCAAATGTCGAATAAAGATGAATTAGAAATTAAAGAGTGTTACTTAACACTTAACTAAGAATTATATTATGGGACTAGATATGTATTTAACAAAAAAAACTAGATTTTACAAACCACAAGATATTAAAATTGTTGGTAAAGGAACAAAAGGAATTAAAACAGAAAAAATTAATTGTATTGAAGAGGATGTTGGATATTGGAGAAAAGCAAATCATATTCATAAATGGTTTGTAGACAATGTTCAAGATGGAAATGATAACTGTAAAGAATATTATGTTAGTAGAGAAAATCTTATTGAATTACAGGATGTAGTTGATGAGGTATTAAAAAACTCAAAACTAATAAAAGGAGAGGTTTGTAATGGTTATACCTTTAGTCCTACTGGTGAAAAAATACCAGAAATGGTTAAGGGAAAAATCATTGAAGACCCAACAGTTGCTAAAAGATTATTACCAACAGAAGAAGGCTTCTTTTTTGGAAATACAGATTATAATGAATATTATTTAAGTGATTTAAAAGATACTAAAAAAATCTTAAAACAAATTTTAAAGGATAAAGATAGTGGCGAATATTATTATCAATCGAGTTGGTAATTATTAATAATTTAATTTAAAAGATATGAAAAAAAATTTAGAAAAAGATATGGAAAACTTTATTGATAAACAAATAGAAGAAGATGTTAAAAATTTTCCAAGTAAGGTATTAGGTGTAACTCTAAGAGAAATTATAGTTAATCATATTTTACTTGCTCTTATTCCTATAGTAATTTTTGCCTCAATAGGTAAATTTGATTTATTTACTAAAGTAATAATTATATTAAATACTATTATACAATTCATTCTTTGGTTTATGACTTCAAAAGAAATTATTGCTCTTAGTTCTATAGAAAATCAACTTATATATTCAATAGGACAAAGAAAAGCAATTAATGTTGTTAAAAAAATAATGGAAGAAACTGAAAAAGAAGTAGAAGTTGAAAATAAGGAAGCTGAACAAGTAAAAAAAGATTAATTATGACTCAAATAATTGATTATTGTGGAAAGGCTATAGCCTTAAAGAAAGATATTGAAATAAACTTCCTAACTTTAGGAGAGTATTTGTATTATATTAAGGAAAATCAATTATATGAACCTAATTGGTCATCATTTGAGGAGTTTTTATTTGATTTAAAATTATCTTCAAATACTTCCAATAAACTTATTCAAATTTATAAGAAATTTATTTTAAGTTATGGTTTTACAAGTCAGGAGGTTATAGACGCTGGCGGTTACAGTTTATTAGCAGATGTTTTACCTATGATTAGTTCTAGAAAAAGTGCTGAAAAATGGCTTAATCTTACAACAGTATTAACAAGACAAGACCTTAGAAAAGAAATAAAGGAAGCAAAAACAGGAATTCAAATGAAAGACTGTAAACATGCAAATACATATAAAGTTGAAATATGTAGAGATTGTGGAGAGAGGTGGCAAATAATCTAATAAAAACCATGAAAATAAATAAAATTGATGCTTACGAAAGAAAGATTGAAACAAAATGCATATACAATCCTTAAAAAGAAAAATCTGGAAGAGAGATAATTATACTTGTTTGTATTGTGGTTTAGATATGTCACAAAAGTATTGTGATTGGAAAGTAAATAAAACCATTAAAAGAAAACATGCTTTAATAACTATAGACCATATAATACCTCGTTCGAAAGGTGGAGATTGGACAGAAGAAAATCTTGTTACTTGTTGTTATAAATGTAATCAAAAAAAAGCAGACCATGAAATTAAACTATCCGTTCCAACTAGAAGTAAGACTATTGTATTTAGATTGTTGGGCGTGTTGGTTATGTGGGGAAAATGGGCAGAGAAAAGGAGGGCTAGAAATTCACCATATTTTAGGAAGAGTTTCTGATAGTGCATTTAATAGTTCTTGTTTATGTAAAGACTGTCACTCAAGGATGGGACATTCACAACAAGAAGAACAAAAACTATTTTTTATTACTATTAAATATTTGTTTGATAAGGAATATAAACCAAACGAAAATGATATGAATTTCCTAAATGAATATGGTGAACATCTAATAACAGAACAAGTAACTGAATTTATTAATAAACTTTAAAACGGGCAAAAATATTGATAACTAAAAAAACAATTGATGATAATACTCTTACAGTATTTAAAGTTTTATATCCCAAAAAAGGTAAACTTTGGTGTATAGAAAATCTAAATATGACTGATGGTCAAGTAAGACATTATGCAACATATTATAAATTAAAAAGTGAAGTAAAATTTACTTCCGAGTCTAATTTTAAAAGAGGTTCTAGTTTTAGAGGTAAAAAAAGACCTGAACATTCTAATTATTTAAAAGAAAATCATCCTTTAAAAAATAAACATCATTCTGATGAAACAAAAAATAAAATAAGTAAATCAAATATACTTGCTTACAAGGAGGGTAGATTACATACTGATAATTTTAAAGGACACAAACATACATTAGAGTCTAAAGAAAAAATAGGAATATCTAGTAAAAATAGAAAATTTTCAAAAGAAAGAACTAAGAAAATCTTGGATACTAAAATGGAAAGATATGGTAAGTTAGGATTTCCTACTAAAAATACATTTTCTCATGCTAAACGTGGATACTATAAAATAGGAAATAAAAATATGTATTTTAGAAGTCTGTGGGAAGCCAATTATGCACTATATCTTGTATATTTGAAGAAAAATGGTAAAATCAAAAAATGGGAATTTGAGGTAGATACTTTTTGGTTTCACAATATAAAAAGAGGAGTACGAAGTTATTTGCCCGATTTCAAAATATTTAATCTTGATGGGACTTTTGAATACCACGAAGTAAAAGGATGGATGGACCCTAAAAGCAAAACAAAATTAAAAAGAATGAAAAAATATTATCCGCAAGTAAAGGTTGTTGTTATTGATGGTCCTATTTATAAGGATTTAAAAAACAAACTTGGTACACTCTTAAAATTCTATTAAATATGGCCAACATTAAACATTCCTCAATTATTAAAATTAAAGATAGAACTTTATTTGATGTAATTAAAAAAGACCTAATTAAATACGGCATGGTTAAAATTACAGGGTTTGGTGTATTTCGTATAAAAGAAATGAAGTCACATTCCCGATATATACCAGGGAGTAAAAAGGTTGAAGAAGTTGGTATTAAATATAAATTAATTTTTATACCTACAAAAACATTAAAAGAAGATATCCAAAACAACTATGGAAAGTAAAAAAATTTCAGATATTAATGGTTATAAGAAAAATCCAAGAAAAATTACAGCAAAGATGTTTACTCTATTGGGAGAAACAATTAAAGAATTTGGTGATTTGTCTGGGATTGTAGTTAATACAAAAACAAATGAAGTTGTTGGTGGTAACCAAAGAACTGCATTCTTCAAACAAAATGAAAAGGATTGTGAAATAGTTATTAATGAAAGATTTGAAAAACCAACAGAACAAGGAACAGTTGCTACTGGACATGTTTTATTTAATGGTGAGAAATTTTCATATAGAGAAGTTTTTTGGGACTCAACAAAGAGTGATAGAGCAAATATCATAGCAAATAAAGTGGGTGGATTTTGGGATAATGATATTCTGGCAAATGAATTTGATATTGAAGATTTGAAATATGCTGGATTTACTGACCTAGAATTACCTTCATTTGATGAAGAAGAAGTAGATAATGACCCTTTGAAAGAGTGGGAAAATATGCCTGACTATAATAACAAAGAAAGAGGAGTTAAAGTTCTTATTGTTCACTTTGAAAAAGAAGAAGATGTTAAGAATTTTTCAGAATTAATTGGTCAAGAAATAACAGATAAAACAAAATATATTTGGTACCCAGAAAGAGCTAAAGAAAAATTATCAGAATTAGAATTTTAATATATGAGTAATATACCATTTTTTGTAAAAAGTAAAATAACAGGAGGACACTATGCTTTTAAAACAGATAAAAGCAATAAACCTTTTGAAAATCCGATGGACACTTGTTTAAAAATAAAATTAAGACCTGACGATGTTGTTGCTGATTTAGGTGCTTATGTTGGAGAATATTCTATGTGGGCATCATTACAAGGAGTTAAAAAGGTTGTTAGTTATGAGCCAACTCCAGATACTTTTGAATTATTAAAAAGAAATAAAAAATCAAATATGGAAATACATAATCTTGCTGTTGTTGGTGATAATACTAAACATATAGACTTATATATTTCAAAAGGTATAGGTGTAACAAATAGTATTGCAAAGACTAAAGGAAAAGACCATAAAATAGAGGTTAATACTATAAAATATGAAGATGCTATTAAAGATGCTACGGTTGTAAAAATAGATGTAGAGGGTGCTGAATATTCATATAATATAATACAACCAAATTTAAGAGCTATTATTTTAGAATTTCACCCTATAGTTGGTAAAGATTGGAAAACTTATGCAAATAATTTGATGGATAAAATAGAAAGTTTAGGATATAAAAGAATTGTTAGACCTCATTTTAGAAGTGGTTGGTCACTTATTGGTTGTTGGGAAAAATAAAAAAAATGAATCCAAAATATCCAATCTATATAATTTCAAAAGGAAGATGGGAGAGTAGAAAAACAAGTAAAGCACTGGAAAAAATGAATGTGCCTTACCACATAGTTGTTGAACCGCAAGAATATGATGAATATGCTAAAGTTATTGACCCTAAAAAAATATTAGTTCTTCCTTTTAGTAATCTTGGACAAGGTTCTATTCCTGCTCGTAACTGGGTGTGGGAACATTCTATTTCAATAGGTGCTAAACGCCACTGGATAATGGATGACAATATTGGTGCATTCCGTAGATTTTATGATGGAAAAAGAATTCAAGTAAAAGACGGGTCCATTTTTTGTGCTGCCGAAGATTTTGTAGACAGATATAAAAATGTAGTTATGTCTGGACTTCAATATACATTTTTTAATGTACCTCCACAGGAAAAAGGTGCTAAAGGAAGACCTCCTTATACTCCTAATACCCGTATTTATTCATGTATTTTACTTATGAATGACTATCATCAAAGATGGCGTGGTCGCTATAATGAAGATACTGATTTATCTATTCGTATTTTAAAAGATGGTTATTGTACTATTTTGTTTAATGCTTTTCTTTGTGATAAACAAGCAACAATGACAATGAAAGGTGGTAATACAGATGAACTTTATAAACAAGATAAAGAATTTGATGGTCGTTTAGAAATGGCAAAATCATTACAACAACAACACCCAGACATTGTTAAAATAACTAGAAAATGGGGACGATGGCAACATCATGTAAATTACAAACCTTTTGCTAAGAATAAACTAATTAAATTAAAAAATATTGAGATTAAGGAAGACAATAACTTTGGAATGAAGCTTAAAAAGAAAAAATAAGTATTTTGGGGACAGTTCAAAACTAGTTATATATAGATTAATGGATTTAGGAAAAAAGTTATTAACATATTAAAGTATTAAGATATTTACAAAATAAACTAAATAGTTTATATTTAATATAAGGTTGATTGAAAAAAGATGGTAACATTTCGAGGGAGGAGTTATTAGTTCGAATCTTTTAATTTCTATCCGTAAGGAGTATAAAAAATAATCTCGGAATTCGAGTTTAAAATATTTAATATATTTTGGAATTTGGTCTAACGGTAGGACGCCTCCCGTGAAATGTTACTATCTAATTTATTAAAATTAATTTAAAACTTTTATGAAAAAAGAAATAAAAGAAAAATATAAAGAAAAAGTTGAAAAATATTTGAAACAACAGTTCCCTGGTAAAAAACTTCTATCAAATGTAGTTATTGATGAAAAAAAATCAGAAATATACGGATTTAATAGAATAATGATTAAGGTTGTTGAGGATAATGATTATGTGGCTTACGAAATTATTAAAAATTAACTTGTGTCTTTCTTTCTATATTGGTTTACTCACAAGTTTCCCAATATAGTGAAAAAGAACAAAACATTCTATATGCAAAGTATTGATGTATCAAAAATAATTCCTAGTAAAGAAAATGTTGCAAATTTACTAAACGAATTAAATGGTGTGAAAAAAGAAGAAAAAAAGGTTTGTATCGCATGTGAAGAACAGGTCGCTACAAGAACTAATAATACTCTATGTCAACAATGTTGGAATGATGCAGAGTGTACTAATGAAGATGAAGAATAAGGAATTGTTCCCTGAAAAAAGAAAAAAACTTATTGATGAATTACAAGGCAAAAAGTCTGTTTCATCACTTGATACATTTACCAAGCTTACTATTTGGTTATGTTGTCTGTATTTTGGTTTACATATTATTGTCGCACTATTAACTAATTAATTTAATTTATTTATGGCTAAAGAAAAAGAGGTATTGTTTAAGGAAAAGAAAACAACAAAATGGTTTAAGATTTCAAGAAGAACATCATTATTAATTAATCAAAACAAAGTTGATGATGCTTTTGTTCCTAAGGATATATCTTACGAAGATAACAAAAAGATTACAGAACAAATTGCAATAGCAATTGCTCATAAAATGCCTGTATTACTTATCGGAGAAACAGGAACAGGTAAAACATCTGTAATTCGTCACCTTGCTGCAGAAACAAAAAATGCTTTCGTTCGTGTAAACCACAATGGAGGTACAACAATTGAAGATATTGCTGGACGCTGGATAATTGACGCTTCAGGTAAAACAGTTTGGATGGATGGTATTCTAATTGAAGCAATGAAAAAAGGTTACTGGTTCTTGGCGGATGAACTTAATGCTGCTAGTGCAGAAATTAACTTCATTTATCACTCACTACTTGATGATGACGGACGTGTATTATTGGCAGAAAAAGGGAATGAAGTAGTTATTCCACACCCTAACTTCCGTTTCTTTGGTGCAATGAACCCACCTGCAGAATATGCTGGAACAAAAGAACTTAATAAAGCATTGATGTCACGTTTCATGGTTGTGAATGTTGATTTCCCAGCTCCAAAGATAGAACAAAAAATTCTTGTTGATAGAACTGGTATTGATGCTACAGTTGCAGAAAGAATGGTAAGATTTGCAGCAGAAATTCGTGTAAACCACGCTAAAGAACAAACAAGATTTGTCCTATCAACTCGTGACTTGATTATGTGGGGACTTCTATTCAATGTTTACAAGAAATACACACAATCAGCAGAAATGAGTATTCTAAATAAAGTGCCAACAGATGACTTTGACTCAATTAAAGATATTCTTTCTCTTCACTTTAAATCTATAGACTCACAAGTTAATAATGGAAATGTAGATGAAGAGGAAGAACAACAAATGCCAGCATCTTCAATCCCTAACCCTTTCTAGTTTATTATTTAATCAAAAACTTTTTTATGTCTAATAAAAAGAAAAAATGGTGGCAATCTAAAATAACAAAATCTGTCTTTGAAAGTATTGATGATACTGATAACTTGGAATTACAATTTCCTAATTCAGTAAAACAACACGAAAAGAAACAATATTTAACTGACGAATATTATGATGATTATGATGATTATTATGATGACTGGAACAAAAAACTAGGTTCATCAAAAAAGTCTGATAATAAAAAAGAATATAACGACAATTATACTAAGTATGAAAAAACTGGTGTATGGGGAGGTTATAGTTATTATAAAACACCTCAATTGTCTTATAAGTATGTTCAACAGATGGCAAACGCTCTTGCTGGACAACATAATATTATCCTAGAAGTTGGTAATACTTGGGAAGTTGACCTTATTAAAAAGAAACTTACTTACAATCCTGCAAGTCTTATCTATGGAACTAAATCTGAGCTCCTAGCAACACTTCTACATGAGATAGGTAAGTTACGGTATATGGACCATTATACTACGCTTAAAAACGATTATACAGCCGTATATAAGGAAACAGCGGCAGAGGTTCTATATCCTTTTGAAGATGTACGTGTTGACTATCAAATGTTAAAGGCTTACGAAAGTGCTGCCGAACTTTATGAAAGTGCTCTCCCTGGCGTTCAAAAACAAATTGATATTTATAAAGAACATGCTAAAGCTTTCAGAGATATTTCTATAAATGTAATAAAAGATGTTTATAATAGAGAAGTAAATAGACAGGTTGCTGACCCTAATGAACAGGCAATTATGTTAATGAGAAAATTTGGTACATCAGATTTAAGTCTTATTCAAGAAAGAATAAATGAAATGTGTACTAAATACAGAAATAATGGAAATATTTTTGAATATTGTGCAGATATTACTCATGTAATGTATGACCTTGAAACTCCAAATACTGGTTATAAAAATATTGAGGAAAAAGTTAACCTAACTTATCCTGCAATTGAACCAATAAAAAAGCAATTAACATCACAAGGAACTCTAGATATAATGCAAACAGATGTTTTTCCACATGTTGAAGATTTAATGAAAGAATTTCATCAACAAAAAGAAGAATTACAGAAGATGTTTCCAAATATGCCTGAAGATATTGCACAGAATATTGCTGAATATATTCAAAATGCAATTAAATCTAGTTTAAATCAAAATATTTATTCAGAAGGAAAAGCGACTCCTAATAATGGAGAAATGAAAAACAAAATTCGTGGAGGTTCTGGGCCAACTGATGATTTAATTCCACCTGAATGGAAAACTGGTGAATATACTCCACTCAAAGAGTCTGTATCACAAGAAATAAAAACATTGGTTAATAAACTTACATTTCTAAGACGTGAAGAAATGACTGTGAAATATGAGGCTAATCAAAAAAGAGGTAAGTTGAATTCTAAGAAATTGGTAAAACATGTCTTTGGTAGTAAAAGATTATTTAAACAAAAACTTGAAAATATAGACACAATTCAGTCATTTGCATTTTCTGTCCTTATTGATATTTCAGGTAGTATGAATGGTAATCGTATTGTTCATACAGCAAGAGCTTTAGTATTGTTTAATGAGGTATTTAAAAAGTTAAATATTCCATTTGAATTAGCAGTATTTAACAGTAAAGGTAAGATTATAAAAGGTTTTGAACAACAAACAGATAAGAAAATTGAAAAATCCATTGGAGGTTTAATTGGTGCAACAACTGGAGGTACAAATTTAAATCAAGGGTTAGATATATTAAAAATTAAAAATAGACCAGAGAAAAATAAAATTGTTATTGTTCTTACTGATGGTGGTGTTGGAGATGCTTCATTTTATGACAGAGAATATTTCAATCCGTGGAAAGAAAAACATAATGTAAGTTCAATTGCATTTGGTCTTGAATTAAATGGATATGAGGTTAATGACATGAAAAAATTAATTAATGGCACTGGTCGAGTGGTTAATAATGCAAGCACATTACCTATTGAGTTTGCAGAATTATTAAAAAATACAATTAAAAGAAAATAATTTATGTTTAATGGTAATTTAATAGGCAGTTTTAATAAATTATCCAAAGAAATGTTTGAACATTCTTATGGTGAATATCGTTCAAGTGGTTTAAATCATAGAGAAGCATTAGGAAAAGCAGTAGAAGCTATGGGAATGAACACTCAAATGGTAGTATTCTTTGGTTTTACTGGTAGATTGGCAAATCATATAGCAATTATTAATAAAGATACAATTGAAGATGTAAGAAATAAATGTCTAATCTTAGATGATACAATTCCAACAACTTTTTTTTCAATTACTGATTTTGCTTGTGATTTATATAAAAAAGAAATGATTATGGTTGATATTGAGGATATTTATATCAATTTAAGAATTAATTCTAAAATCAAAAAAGATGAAGTATTTGAAGATGTAGAGGTTGATGAATTTGATGATAATTGTAATGAGGATTGCATACCTGGTAAGCATTCTTGTGGAAAATAATATGAATAAAGAAGAAAGAGAATTAATGTTAAATATTGCTAAAAGACTTGGAGAGATTGAAAAGGATATAGCTTTATTAAGGAAAACGCCAGCGGTTTTAAATGAACCTGTTAAAAGTTCAATTAAGTCAGAAAAGGCAAACAAATTCTTTAATAACGAAACATCAAAAATAAATGGAACAAAAATTAAGTTTATAAATGAAAAAGTTGATGATAAGACTATACAGGAAGTACAAAATGGTGAAAAATTGTTAAGAAAAGCTATTCAAGAATTCTGCCAAGAATTTGGTATTGAAGAATTCGAGTTTAGATATAATTCTAAAGAGATATTATGATTACAACTCACGAAGCTCTAAAATACTGGAAAAAGACTGAATATGGTTATTCAATGACCATAGCAAATATTGAAATATGTTTAGAAGAACTTATTTTTGATGAACAGTGGTATTTAGCAATTTATAAAAAACAAGAATTGGTTACTCCAAAGGTCGTGGTAAAACTAGGAAAAGAATAATATATGTCTAATGAAGAAAAATATACATATATTATGAATGAATTAATTCCTAATATACCAAAAGAAATTACAGGTAAGCGTAGAGTCAACATTAAGAGTAATATTAGAGGTTATTTAAAACAAAAACTTAATTTAACAACTAAAAAACTTAAACCTGTTGTACATCTATCTGTAATTAAAAAAATAGATAGTTTATTAGTAAAATTAAATTAAATAGTTTATAATTAATTATTATGAAAACAATTACAATCAAAAAAACATTCAAAGAATTGCTAGAAATAGATGCTATTATAGGCAATCTTTATAAAAAAGATGAGGAACTTAAAAATGGTAAATTTGGTTATGCTTACAAGAGATTTAATGAAAAAAATATTCAACCTGCTGCTAAGGAATACCAACAAGCATTTGCTGATTTATATGTAGAACATGCACTTGAAGATGAAAAAACAAAAGCCCTTATTGTTGATAAAGACTCACATAGAGGTTATGCATATTCAAAATCAGGTATGACAGAACTATTAAAAGCAGAACGTAAACTTGAAGATAAATTTAATTCAAAAGAATTTGAAGTTGAGGCTTATATTTCTCCTAGTATTCCTAAAAATCTATCAGAATTTGAATATAATACATTAAAAGGTGTAATTATTTAATTTATGGCTAAAAATAGATGGTGGCAATCATATCTAAAAAATGAAATAGAAAATGCTAAAAAACAGGAAGCAAACCCTTTATTATTTAGTTCTAATACATCTATTCCAAATTTAGATGCATATAGTAATGGATTTCAGGTAACTGGTCAGTATATAGATGCACTTTCTGCAAGTTCAGTAACACATTATTCATTTAGCAATAAAGAAAGAGAAGAATTAGAATTTCTAATTAAACTTTACTCAGAAACTCTTAATAAGATTAAATAGCTTGCAACTTACTGCTAAATAACTATGTTTAACTATGTAAAAAACGATATTAATGGTAATGAATATTTAAATATACCTAAGATAATAAAACATATAGTAATATTTATTATATTAGTTATTATTCTTACAGGAACTTTTGGTTCTGTGCCTTCTGGTTCTATTGGTGTAAAAACTCAATTTGGTAAAGTAAAAAGTAATTATATAGATGCTGGTATATATACTAAAATACCTCTTATAGAGTCTGTAAAAGTTATTGATGTAAAAAATCAAAAGGAAGAAAGTACATCAAGTGCGGCTTCAAAAGATTTGCAAACAGTAAATTCTCAAGTTGCAGTAAACTATACTTTAAATCCTGAAATGGTTGTAAATCTGTACGCAACTGTTGGTATGGACTATAAAGTTAGAGTTATTGACCCTGTAATTCAAGAGGCAGTTAAATCTGTTACAGCAAAATTCACTGCAGAGGAACTTATTACAAAGCGTGAACTTGTAAGTCAAGAAATTAAAAATCATCTTAGTGATAAATTATCTTCTAGTGGAATAAATGTAGAAAACTTTAGTATTATAAACTTTGACTTCTCAAAATCATTTAATGATGCTATCGAAGCAAAGGTTACAGCTGAACAAAATGCACTTGCTTCAAAGAATAAACTAGAGCAAATCAAATACGAAAAAGAACAGGCTATTGTATCTGCACAAGGTAGAGCAGAAGCATTAAGAATTGAAAGTAATGCAATCAGTAGTAATGAAAAGGTTCTTGAACTTAGAGCTATAGAAAAATGGAATGGAGTGTTGCCTCAAGTTACAGGAAGTTCAGTACCTTTTATAAATATCTAAATATTGGAAAGACCACCTAGAAATGGGTGGTTTTTCATTTCAAGTTATTAACATATTTTATTTACAAAATGAACTAAATAGTATATATTTAATATATTAAAGGTTAATTATTTAATTTATTTATGAAAAACTTGTGTAACAAAACTGTAACAAGAGAGAATGCTTATGAGGTATGGCAAACATTAGACGGACAATGGACTTGGTATGTTCTTAAAAAATGGCAAGCAGACGATACTAAAGAATATGCCCGTTGGTTGTGTGATGTAACTTCTCCATTTGTTGGTGAGGAAGGTGAGATTGGTGATGTATATGTATCAGAAATCAAGGCTTATGCTCAAAGAATTAAATAATATGAAAAAATTATTTAAATATATATACAATAATTCATTTGAAATATTTATAGTTATATTTTTAGGACTTCAAATACACGGAATTATTTATCATTTAGGAATGTACAAATAATATGAGAATTTGACACGAAGAACTAATACCAAAACTTTGTCAAAAATATCTATATTAAAATTAAGAGGAACACTTAACCTCATTAAATAAGATTGTGGAATTAAAATGAAAACAAAAGAATTTTTCAAAAATAATAGTAGTATATTAATAGCGGTACTTTCAACTATTGTAGTTATTTTTGTTGTACTTGTTATTTGGGGACTACAAATAGAAAAGAATGATAAGAAACAAGCAGAATTAGTAAGACAACAGGAAATTACTAGTAAACTAAAATCAAATAGTGATTTCAAACTTTCTTTTATAGAAGGATGTACTGAAAATGAGGTTTTAACTTATATTCAATGTAGTTGTATGTATGATTTCATATCAAGAAAATACGGAATGGATGGACTAATGGATATGGCAAAAGAATATACACAAACAGGTACAATAAGTGATTATTATATGGATGGAGTAATGGAAGCATGTTTTTATTAATTTAAATCTAAATATTTATGTCAACACCAGCAATTATAACAATAGTTTTAATGAGTCTTAGTTTATTAGCTACAGCATATTTACATGGTAAACCAAGAACACCTAACAATTTTTGGTTAACACTATTATCTACTGTAATAACTCTAGGACTATTACTTTGGGGAGGATATTTTAAATAAAATATTATGAAAGAAGAAAATTGGTATAAAATATGTGTAGAAGGTCTATTAGCAATAGGATTTATTAAAGAAATTGATAATAGTAAGAAAATAAAGTAATTTAATAACACAAAGAGAGACATTTAGTACATTGTATGAGCGATGGCGGAAAAGCGAGACGCTATATCTACCATAAATTCCGTTGGATAGACGAAGATTACATTGGTTGGTAGCCCATTGGGACTGTGTGACGGCACTATACCTTTAAGGTAAGTTTAACCATAAAAATCGTGCAAGGTGACATTACTTTTAATTAAGTCGAATTCCTTGCTCCTCGTACAATGTATTAAGTGTCTCTCGCATAGTAATTATTATGATTAACAAATAGGTGTGTAGATTAGGGGAATTGAGTATGAAGAATACTA
>CAZGHY010000010.1:0-18222 GCA_964526015.1 uncultured Gammaproteobacteria bacterium | reverse complement strand
TCCATTATTCTTCAAAGGGGATAGAATTAAGTTTTTTTCAAGGGATACAAAACACTCAGCTTCAAAGTAATTTTTTGTGGCTAGGGAGAGAATCGAACTCTCACGCTTTTTAGGCACACGATTTTGAGTCGTGCGTGTCTACCGTTCCACCACCCAGCCTTATATCTGGTATTTTACTATATTCTACGATAAAATACTCAAGCTATAGCAAATTTGAAATTATATATATGGCAAATGTAAGGAGACCTTATCGCATATGAGTACTATAAACGCAACAGATTTAAGAGCAGGAATTGCTTTCTTGTATGAAGGCAAACCATTTAAAGTTACCAAATATCAATTAATCAAAATGGGTAGGGGAGGAGCTACTGTACGTGTTAATTGTATTAATCTAGAAAATGGAGCAAATATTGAGCATGCATTTTCTTCAAATCTTTCTTTTGAACTCATCATTTTAAACAAGAAGAAACTGCAATATTTATACAAAGATGAAAAAATTGCATACTTCATGAATGGAGAAACATATGAACAAATTGAAGTTCCACTTTCAATTTTAGGTGATGATGTTAATTACATTAAAGAAGGTGGAGAATGCGACATTTTATTCTGGGGAGATAGGGCCATGTCTGTTGATTTACCTCCAAAAATTACATTGGAAGTTGTTGACTGTGATCCAGGTGTAAAGGGAAACTCTGCAAGTAATTATTTAAAATCTGCGACGATGGAAAACGGCCTAACCGTTAAGGTTCCGCTTTTTATCAAAGTTGGTGAAAAAATAAGGGTTGATACAAGGTCAGGGGAATATGTAGAACGAGCTAAAGAATAACCTTATTTAGAATATCCAGAAATAACAAGCTACCAAAACTGCAATCTGAGTTAGAAGCCCCCAAAAAACATTCGTATCTGATTGAATAGCTTTTTGGAATTTCATCCATATTGTCAAAAACTTATTTTTCCAACCCCATATGAAGTATGGTGCTTCTACCGCGTCGGGCAAGATTGCTAAAAATGAACCTATGTAGGCGTATGGATTACTTTTAGATATCAGAATTGTTGTGGTTAGGGCAAGTACGACATCTAAACCTATGATAAGAAAGGTTCTGTTTGTTAGTTTTCCGTACGTATTGATCTCTGTGTTAATGTGAGGATTCCAATGTGGAACCATGTCCAATATAAAATGGCTGGCAAATGCAAGTGGTAGTGATATTGTTGGGTTAGGGATAGCAGTTGCGATAGTTGCTCCTAAAATGGCATGAGGTGTTTCTAGCATCGTGTTTATATGATATTATGACTGCAATGATAATTGCAAATTCTATTGGGGTATTTTTATTTTTCTTCTTGCTTTGGAAAACTTTGAAAGATGATTATCATTACGAAAAAATTTTTAACCTATCCTTTATTCTTTTGGGTTGCGCGATTGTGTTTTGGTTAATTTCAGGTTATGTGGAGGAATCTTATAGGTTTATATTTATCTTTTTCGGGTCATTTATAGTCTTTACCTTTGGATTGATTAAACAGAAAATGAATTTTTATGAATCTTTTGAGGGTTTTGTAATAAGTTTTTTGGCTTGGTATGCTGTTTTTACATTGCAAATTACTATTAGTCAATCAAGTTTGTCTTCGTTTTTGAGTTTTTGGATGACATTGATCAGTATTTTTATTTTTTATGTCAGCAAAACGTATTATAGAAGTTTTTCTTGGTATAAATCTGGAAAAGTTGGTTTTGCGGGTATTGTGTCTTTGGTATTTTTCATATTATCTAAAGTTCCTTTTTATTGGGGAACAAATGCGATTTATTTATTGATAAGTGCATCTTTACTGTTAGTCTTGGTACTGTATAATTTATCTAGAAAGGTTAACTAATGTCTACTGTAACTGAGTTTCCAAAAAAATTATTGAAGCCAGTTGGCGACTTTTTGTCAAAAAAATTAGCCATGTTGAGAGTTAATAGGAAAAATATTTCAACAGAGGATCCATTTAATGATAAAGCTAGAGATTTGGATAGTGCGGCTACAGATACTGAGGCTGAGGAACAGTTCGGTCATGCTAGGGTGGTTGCTATTAAAAATGAGTTAAACAGCAAAGCTAAACAGATTAAAAAAGCTTTGAATAGAGTAAAAATTGGAAAGTATGGAATTTGTGAGGACTGTAATAAAATGATCGATACAGATAGATTGGCAATTTATCCCGAAGCTACAAAATGTGTTAGGTGTGAAAAAAGAAGAGAAAAATAAGTTTTCTCAAGCTTCCTTATGAATTTACCAAGTATTATCTTTGAAGATCAAGACATTTTTGTAATAGATAAACCTTCTGGTTGGATATCAGATAAATCAAATACTTCCACAAATCAACCTGTCATTCAAAAATGGATTTCTGAAAATTATGAATATGAAGCAAATACCTTTGAGTTTAGAAATGGAGTTGTTCATCGTCTAGATAAGGAGACATCTGGATTACTGGTAATTGCAAAAAGTAAAAGGGCGTATATTGAACTTCAGAGACAATTTAAAGAAAGGATCGTCAAAAAAACATATTATGCTCTTGTTCATGGAAAGTTAAATAAGAATGAAGGTGTAATCGATGAGCCCGTTGGAAGACTTCCTTGGAGAAGAGATAGATTTGGAGTAATAGCAAATGGTAGGGATGCTGTCACAGAATATAATTCAATTGCTCATTATAAATTACAAAATGATGATTATTCTTTGGTAGAGTTAAAGCCTAAGACTGGTCGGACTCACCAGATTAGAATACACCTAAAACATTTAGGTTTTCCAATTGTGTCTGACGAATTTTATGCAGGACGTAAAACTTCTAGGTCTGATAGAAAGTGGTGTGCTAGACTTTTTTTGCATGCAGGAAGTATTTCTTTTTTATCACCTAGTAGTAACAAAATGGTTGAATTTAATTCGGATTTACCTTCTGATTTAAGGAATGCACTAGAAAACCTCGTGAAAATAACCTAGTATTAATGTTGATGCAGTTATTCATAATTATACTGGGAGCTTTAATAGGAGGATACGTTGCAAAAAAGATAAAACTTCAGCCAATAATAGGCTATCTTCTTGCTGGGATTGTGATGAAATCTTTTTCGGTTGCGAGTAGTGATGAGGTTGATAAGTTGGCAGAACTAGGATCGATTTTGCTATTATTCTCGATTGGGCTTGAACTCTCTCTGAGTAAATTTTCTGGAATGATTAATAAAATTGCTTTGATTTCAGTTATGCAGATTTCTATAGTAAGTCTTGTTGTATATTTTTTACTTAAGTTGCTAGGGTTTGATAACAATTCATCTTTGATTTTAAGTCTTGGTTTTTCTTTATCTTCTACTGCAATGGTGGTCAAGACCTTGGTTGATAGGGGGGAAACAGAAACTATTCATGGTAAATTAATGATTGGCTGGCTATTAGTACAGGATCTTGCTGTAATTCCCATGATGATAGTTTTACCTGTTTTGGTTGATTGGAGACAGGGATCTCTGTTGTTGGTTGTATTGGCTATGGCAAAGGCGTTTTTAATTATTTCAGTATCTATTGTTCTCGGTAAACATATCGTTCCTTGGCTCATACATAAAGTTGCGATTGTTAATTCAAGAGAGTTGATGGTTCTGACATCTGTTGCCTTAGCGATCGGCACTGCATTGGGTGTTAGTTTTTTTGGCATATCGGCAAGTTTAGGGGCGTTTATCGCTGGGTTTGTTATATCAGAGTCTCAAGAAAATCATGCTGTTTTTGCTGAAACGAGACCCTTAAGAGATCTTTTTGTGAGTTTATTTTTTGTAACTTTAGGCTTTTATATTAATTTTATTGATTTGTATTCAAATATTTTACAAATTATATTGATAGTAATCTCTGTGTTAATTGTAAAGATCTTATTTGTCGGCTTAATCGGTTATTATTTTAAATTTAAAGGCAAAACAGTTGTGATTACTGCATTTGGTTTGTCTCAAGTTGGTGAATTTTCATTCATGCTGTTTACTATGGCTGGAGTTTTTGGATTGATTTCTAGCCAAACAATTTCTATTGGTATTGCGGTAACTTTAATTACTTTAATTTTGACACCGTTAATGTATCAGTTAGCAATACCTGTTTGGCGATATCTGAGTAAATATTTATTTTTTTTAAATACAAATGAACGTAATCTTAAGGATTTAGATGAGATAAGGGATCATATAATAATATGTGGTTATGGAAGAGTAGGTGGCTGGGTCGGAAAGGTTCTAAACATGCAGTCAATTAACTTTGTTGTTATAGATCTTGATCCGAGGATAGTTCAAGAATGTAAAGACAAAGGTATTATGGCAATTCATGGAGATCCAATTGAAAAAGAAGTTTTGCATATGGCAGGGCTATCAAACGCAAAAGCGGTTATCATTGCGATTCCAGATAGGATGTCTCAAGAATCAATTGTTGCACATGTTCAAACGATATCTCCCAATACTAAAATAATTTCAAGAGTTCACCTAGATGAAGATTATGAAAAGTTAAAGAATTTAAGGGTTGATAAACTGGTACAGCCTGAGTTTGAAGCAGCAATATCAATTATAAAATCAATTTTAGTTTCAATGGGTAGAAAGAAACAAGAGATCAACAATCTTATTAAAAGTATGAGGTTATCACATGCAAAGATATAAACAAAAGAAAACCAATAATAGTTCGAAAAGCAGGATTGTTAGTGTTATTATTCTATTTCTAATTTTATTTACATTCTTTTATTTTGCAATTTTTATTTATAAATATTATTCATTAGATAAGTTTATTTTTGTTAATCGTACACCAAACGGGGGAGCAGAAGTAATTATTGCTGATACAGAAAATGATGAAATACATAAATATGTATTTTCTGAAAATTTTGAATTAAATGTTTCAAGGAATTATGGTGTTTATAAGTTAAAAAATATATGGGAATTAGGTGAAAAACATAATTTAAACGGAAGATTGATGGCAGAAACTTTGGTTAAAAATTTTAATTTACCTGTGTATTTTTGGAAAAACAACAACGTATCAAATTTAAGTATTCTTCAAAAAGTTAGATATTTCTTTTTAGAAAAAGGGGCAAATGTCACCCAGGATAACATTTTGAAAAAAGATATTCCTGACTCTGTGTCGATAAATTTTACAAATGATGATTTTATAGTAAATACTCCGAGAATTTCGATAGAAGATCACTCTGGTGAATATGGGTTGGTGGATCATATTTCAAAAATAGTAGACATCTTGGGCGGTAAGGTTGTTCATAACTCCTCTGGAGAAGAAGAAGACATCGAATGCGAATTAACTTATAAAGACCACAAAAATATTTATATTTTTTCGAATTTGTTTGGTTGTTCGTTGATAGAGGATAAAAATCTTGAATTCGACTACAAAATTAAGGTAGGTGCAAAATTTTCAGATAGATTCTGATTGCGACTTTGGAAAAGCTAAAGTTGCACTCTCAATAAAAATTTTTACACATTTTTTATTTGCATATTTAATAACGGCGTTATATTTTTTACCGTTTTTTATGTGATTTCTAATTTGAGCTGACACATCATCTGTTAATTTACCGATATATTTTCCATTTGTTGTAGTTACAGATACTTTGTGAGCATGGGGTACCAATAGTACTTTATCTCCAATGTTAAGATATAGACAAACATTTTCCGAACCTAAGTTTATTAAGGTCACCAACTTTGTTTTACCAGGAATTTCTATAAAATCTAAAAAAGTATTCTTTTGTAAGTTTTGGTTATCAGTATTTTTTTTAACTCCAGACTTGTATTTATCTAGAGAATTTTTAGCGATATTGTTTATCGGATCTATTTTTAATACCTCCTTTGATGTCTGAATGGCTTTTTTAACATCTCCTAACTCAAAATATGCTTTGGCCAGTCTATTTAATGCATCTATGTCAGGGCCTAACTCCTTTAGAATTTGAGAATTAATCTTTATTGCTTCTTTCCAGTTGAATTCTAACGATAATTTGACTGCTTTATGTATTAGGTTTTCATCCATGATTCTTAATGTTATAATTGACATATAATATGTCAGGTCACTCACACTTTGCAACAATTAAAAGACAAAAAGGATTGAAAGACGCAGCAAAAGGCAATATTTTTGGTAAATTATCTAAAAATATTTCTATCGCAATTAAGTCCGGAGGTAGCGCAAATCCAGAAATGAATTTCAAACTTAGAATAGCTATTGATAAGGCTAAAGAGTTTAATATGCCAAAGGATAATATTGATCGAATATTAAAGTCAGCAGAGTCTAAAATGGAAAATATTGAAGAAATGACTTATGAGGGATTTGGTCCATATGGCGTTGGAGTAATAGTAGACATAGTAACTGACAACAAAAATAGAAGTGCTCAAGAATTTAAAAGTCTTTTTGAGAAGGCTGGAGGCAATATCGCAGGTCCAGGTGCAGTTTCTTATAATTTCGACCCAAAAGGCCTTTTGGTAATTAAGAAGAATGAAGATGTCGAAAGTCAGACTCTTTCGTTGATAGATTTGGGAGTTGAGGATATCCAGGATGTTGATGGGCAGTTAGAAGTGTACGTTAATACTGAAGATTTAAAGGAAATAAAATCAAAAGTAGAAAGTTCAGGTTTTGAAGTTGTTAGGGCGGAGTTAACAATGGTCCCGAAAAATTATGTAGAGATTGTAAATCCAGACCATATCGAAAAGGTTCAAAGGTTTATTGAATTATTAGAGGATCATGATGATGTTCAAAGGGTGTATAGTAACTTCTAGATATGTTATCAATCTCTAAAAGGATTAGATATATAATTTCATCAACAATTTTGGTTTCTGGTTTTGCATCCATTCAATTTTTAGAAGATCGCTATAAATTTATAGCCATAGGGTTTCTAGTTGTGTTGACTGGAGTATTTTCGGTATGGTCATTTTTTGAAGGTATAGGGATAAATATGACTCTAGTTTCGTTGATTTTACCAATGATGTTCACTTTAGGTGTTGGTATTTTTTGGTTTTTATTGCCTGCAAGTATTTATACAAAAATTCCAATAATTTTATTCTTTGTTGTTGGTATATATGTTTTATTGTCTACAATGAATATATATACTGTTTCATCTACAAAGACTATTGCATTACTGAGAGCGGCTCGGGGAGTAGGATTTGTGCTTACTTTAATTACATCGTTTTTGATTTTTGATGCAATTTTGTCGATGAGACAGCATCTATATGTCAATGTCCCAATGATTCTATCTTCATCTTTTTTGCTTTTTTTTCAGGGATTTTGGGCGATTGAATTAGAAAAAAAGCCAAGCAAAGAAGTTGTTGTGCTTACGCTCATTTCTACTTTAATTATGGTTGAAATGTCGTTAATTATATTCTTTTGGCCAGTAACAATTGTTGTCGGGTCACTTTTTTTGACTAGTGGGGTATATGTACTACTTGGTTTAGGTCAAACAAAACTTGAGGATAGATTGTTTCCGAGTTCTATTCGAGAATATGTAACAGTTGGTTTAATTGTTCTTCTTGGAATGTTTTTTGCTACACGTTGGGGGTAAGGGGAGAGAGGGAAGTATCCCGTAATATATCCTATAATTATTATTCTACTTTTCACGACGTCCTATAAGTTTTCACGAAATGATATAGTTTGAACTATTTGTTGTGGATAAGTTTATTGGGAGCTTTTAGAGGAGTGATACAGTTACAGACATGTCAATACAGCAGAAGATGTTTGTTCTTCCTATGTCAGATGCACATATGTGTTACATATATATTCTTCGATGTTTGTCTCTCTAAATACTATGTCGCACAATAATACTTTTACGACGTATTATATATGGTTGAGAGTAGTGTAGTATGTCGTAATTCTTTAAATATTTTTTGCTTATGCATATTATTTTTTTCTATATACACAGTATTTATGTTACTTTTCTCCATAATTTATCTTTCTATACGGATTTGTTTGTCTGAGCCTAAAAAATTTGTTTAAGTCCCCTAATTTTTATAAATTGGAGGAGTCCTGTATTAGTCCGAAAATACGACTATATATTTAAATGATGTACTAGTCGTCTTTCGATTTAGACAGGCCTTAAAATCGATTACAGAAGGTCATATTAAGCTCATATTTTAGTGATCTTTATTGTGTGTTTATTGTATCAGTTGCTTTGATAAATTAAGTTTTTGTAATAGATAAATAATTTATTAAAATTTATAAAAATATTATTTTGCATAACTTAAGTAAATTATTAATTTAAACTATTAACATAGTAAGTTAATAAAGTTGTTACGTTAAATATAGTTTTAAAAAATAGGGGACCTCTCCCCTATTTAATCTTTCACCCGTGAAAACTTTGGTATGCTTACTGTTTGGTATAATTCAGCCATGCTTGAAATTTATAGAGATTTAGACTCTAAATATGGCCCAGACAATATATGGGTAAAATGGTTTAAGTCTAAGTTAACTGACATTAATGATCTTGAGTATCCATCAATCAGGGAGTATCAAACAGCTTTTGGAAAAAAAAGGCCGATTTGGGCGAGGAGTTTTAGGGAACGAGGTATTAAACGAAAAGTTGTTAACAATCCGGATATCTATTTAGACCAAGTTGTTGAATGTAAAAGTGCGTGGAGAATTGAACGCGAAATATCAGAATTGGGTGAGTCGGTGTTTGTTGTTGAAAGGACGTTTGGCATGGGTGGCGAAAAGATATGTTTATCTGCAACACTTGTCAGATTTGATTACGGCAATGGTGCCATTACTGTTACAAAAAACTTTCGCGTAAGTAATAGATGGAATGAACAAACTTTAGTAATACATGGTTTCAATGATGAAACGATAAATGCTAATAATCTTTTTGAATTTAAAAAGCCTTGGAATCACAATACGTTTGCATGAAGTGTCGCACAATCTTATTGACACACACTCTTAAAACTTCTATATTTACTTATAGATGGATTCTGCCACATCAAAAAATTCTGAAATATCAAAAAAAATAGATGAATTCTTAGATTATTTATCTGTTGAAAAAGGGTGCTCCCCTCTTACAATTAGAAATTACAGACACTACCTAACAAGACTTCTTGAATGGTTGATAACAAATAAAAAGCACACAGATATTAAATCAATTAATCAAGACATTATCCATGACTTTAGGGCGCATCTTGCTAAAATTGGTTTAGGCAAGAAGACACAAGGATATCACGCTATTGCCCTACGATCATTTCTAAAGTGGTTACTGCGTAATGATTATCAAGTAATGGCACCTGACAAAATTGAACTACCAAAAATACCAGACAGACAAGTTAAGTTTTTGAGTGGTGAACAGGTTGATAGATTGTTAAATGCCCCAGTTATGAATGATATACAAGGTTATCGGGACAAGGCCATACTTGAAGTCTTGTTTTCAACAGGTCTTCGTGTATCAGAACTTACAGGGTTGAATATAGACAAAATTGATTTTGAGAGACGCGAGTTTGGTATTACAGGAAAAGGTGGAAGGGCTAGAGTTGTTTTTCTTTCATCACGTGCTACCGAATATTTAAAAAAATATTTGAATGAAAGAAAAGATAATTTCAAGCCATTGTTTATTAGACACAAAGGAAAAGTAGATCCAACTACTCCAGATGAAAAAACGAGGCTCACTCCCCGATCAGTTGAAAGAATGTTAAAAAAGTATGTTAGGAAAGTAAAACTTCCAATTGAAGCCACCCCACACACCATGAGACATAGTTATGCTACAGATTTACTTGTTGCCGGAGCTGATATAAGATCAGTTCAAGAAATGTTGGGACATAAAAATATATCAACAACACAGATTTATACTCATGTAACAAATAAGCAACTTCACGATATCCATGAAACCTTCCACGGGAGGGGGAAATAATTTTGATATACTTAATTCTGTGAAAAACATACTTTCTTCGCCATATAAACTCTCTGCATTCATTGGAATAATTTTTGTTACAGGTATGGCTTTGGGTGCCGTTGGCTATACAAAGTTTTTTAAAAAACCAACTACTCCTACAAATAAAATTGTAACTAACTATCCCCTACCTCAAATAATTGAAGAAAAAAGAGAAACAAGTAAAGAAGCTAAAACTTTTAACATACTTTTATCAGGACATGGCGGAGCAGGACATTCTGGTGGTGGACTAATGGATTCTATTTTAATTGTTAATGTAAATGTAACCGATAAAAAGGCAGGAATAATTTCATTCCCTCGTGATTTTTGGTTTTCAGGGCATAAGATAAATGCTGATCCATCTTTGAAAGACGCTCTAACAGGAGTAACTGGACTTCCTATCTCAAATTCAATATCAATTGATTTTAACTCGTTTGTTAAAATGGTTGATTCATTGGGAGGTATAACAGTTGATGTAAAGAAAGCCTATACAGACAACTTTTATCCTGTTCGTGGTAAAGAAAATGAATTATGTGGATTTAGTAACGAAAAAATTGAAGAGGTTCACAAGCTATATACAGGCTTTGAATTGGAGAAACAATTCACCTGTAGATACGAAACAATTTCATATAACGTGGGATTACATGAGATGAATGGCGAAGAGGCTTTAAAATACGTCAGGAGTCGCCACGGGGGCAGTGATTTTGAGAGGTCCCATCATCAGTTTGAAGTATTAAAAGCAATACTTCAAAAGGCAAATATTGAGTCTGTTGCAAGTAGTTTAGACTTTGTAAAAACAGATTTAACTTTAGAAAAGATTGATGAGATGTTGTCTGAAATTGGAAACCCACTTGAATATGCGGTTTCTTTTGTTAATCTATCAGATCAAAACGTATTACAAAACAGTAAAAGTGCACAGGGTGCTTACATCCTAGTTCCTAAAGACGGAATAAACATAAAAGAATATATTAAGTCGAGTATCTAATATATTATGAAGTTATCTGATTATTGAGATTATCTGATTTCGTATGAAAGATTAACAGTAACTGATATTTCTGTTTCTCCTGGTGTTACATTTGCAACTTCTGGAGAGTCTCCACTTGAAAGTGACATTTCTTTTGCATATGCAATTGGTCTTGGATAATCTAAGCCCATTGATTCTGTTACATTAATAATTTTTCCTAAAGTTATTCCAGAAGCTTTAGCAAGGCCCTCTGCCTTTTGTTTTGCCTTATCAACTGCCATTTCCCTAGCTTCCTGTAATTTCTTTTCTCTTGTTTCTTCATTAACTTCAAAACTAATATTTCCTACAACATTTGCACCTGACTCAGTTGCTAGAACCAAAACATCATTAACTAATTCAAAATCTGTAATTTTTATTTCGTAGCTTGTTGATACTCTGTAACCATTGATTTTGTATGGCTGATTTTGATAATCATATTCTGGATTAACATTGTAATTTACAGTTTTGATATCTTTTTCATTAACTCCTACTTTCTTGAGTGAATCTGTTAATGCTTTTGATTTTTTGTTAACTGAATCTTGGACTTGCTTTAAATTTTGTCCTTGTTCATCAATTCCTACTGTTACTTTTGCAATATCTGGTACAACAGTTACTTTTCCAGTATCTGAAACCATCATTGGTTCTCCTTTAGTTTGTGTCAATACAGAGATTGGAAGTGACGGTCCGAATTTAGAATATACAAAAAGAAGGATAAAAAAGATGATGATACTACCAATGAATTCAACTCTCTTCTCCATACATTCAATATAACACGTAATTGACGAAAGTATCAAGAAGTTGTTTAAACTTCTTCTTCCTCATCGCCAGTTTTGTCAATTACAGTTGCTGCTGCAATTACATCACCTTTGTTTGCAAATCTCATGATAATAACTCCTTGTGTTGCTCTTCCTAGTTGTGGAATGTTTTTAACAGGAAGTTTAATGACTTGTCCCTTTTTGGAAGTAATTACAAGTTGGTCTGAGTTTTCAGTAACTAAAGAGGCACAGGCCAAATCTCCAGTTTTTTCAGATACTATACAAGCCTTAACTCCCTTTCCTGATCTCTTTTGAATTGGGAATGCATCAAACTTTGTTCTCTTTCCAATTCCGTGAATTGAAAGCGTTAATATGTCTCTAAAGACTTTCTTTCTTTTATCCTCAGGAACTTCTAGTTTGTCTGGGAATACTTCCATACCAATTAAGCTGTCATCTTTATCAAACTTCATACCTGTAACACCGGTTGTTGCCCTACCCATTGGTCTGACATTTGCTTCTGGGAATCTAATAGACATTCCTTTTCTAGTTAATAGCATGACATTGTCTGTACCGAATGATAAATGGGCTGATATTAAACTATCGTTTCCTTGTAGTTTAATTGCAATTAAACCTGACGATCTTAGATTCTCAAATTGTTTTAATTCTGTCTTTTTAATTACACCTGAAGCTGTAGCTAAAATAAGATGCTTTGCTTTCAGCTCTTTATTTACTGGTAATATTGATTTAATTACTTCTCCCGCCTCAAGATTCAAGAAATTAACAAGCGCTTGCCCCTTAGCTTGTCTTGAACTTTCAGGAATTTCAAATGCTTTTGTGCCAAATACGCGACCTTTATTGGTAAAGAATAATATTTGGTCATGTGTACTAGCTGTAACTAAATGATCAATTTCATCTTCCTCTTTTGTAGTCATCCCAATTACTCCTTTGCCACCTCTTCTTTGTGCTTTGTAGGTGTTCTTTGAAACTCTTTTAATATATCCAGTTTTTGTAACTGTAACTAAAACGTCCTCTTTTGCTACCAAGTCTTCTTCAGAAAACTCTCCAATTTTACTTTTGTATATTTTTGTTTTTCTTGAATCACCAAATTTAGTTTTAAGTTCGCTCAGCTCGTCACTTATGATGGTCAAAATCCTTTGTGGATCTTTTAATATTGCGATTAACTCATCAATTAATTTCTTTAATTCTTGATATTCTTTTTCTATTTTTTCTCTCTCTAGTGCAGCTAAACGTCTAAGTTGCATGTCTAATATGGCTATACTTTGAATTTCAGAAAGTTTGAATCTCTCTATTAAGTTTTGTTTTGCTTCTTCTTGTGTTTTGGATTCACGGATTGTCTTAATGACCGCATCAAGATTGTCTAATGCAATTTTAAGACCTTCTAAAATATGGGCTCTTCGCTTCGCTTCGGTCAGCTCAAAAATTGTTCTTCTCACTACAACTTTTTGTCTGTGTTTGATGTATTCAACTAATATTTGCTTAACATTTAATGTGTGTGGTGTCCCGTCAACCAAAGCTACAAAATTAGCTGGAAAAGTTGTTTGAAGTCTGGTATGTTTGTAAATATTATTAAGAACTGATTTTGGTTTTGCATCTTTTTTGAGATCTATCGCAACTCGCATTCCATCCTTGTCTGATTCATCTCTGAGGTCTGCAATTCCGACTAATTTTTTGTCCTTAGTCAGTTCTGCAATTTTGGCTACCATTTCAGCCTTGTTAACTTGATATGGTATTTCTGAGATGATTATTTGAGATTTTTTACCATTATCAATAATTTCTGCTATGCCTCGTACAACAATTCTTCCCCTGCCAGTTGCGTAGACTTCTTTAAGTGAACTTGCGTCATAAATAGCTCCTCCTGTAGGAAAATCTGGCCCAGGTAAAACACTTGTTATGTCATCAATTGAAGCTTCGGTTTCGAAAGATATACTTTTTGGGTCAACTTCTTCTTGGGTAAATCTTTTTTCTTCACCTGATGCAATTAGGTTGATTTTGTTTATAACAAATTCGTTTTCCTTCGAGTGAGCTATGTCATCTTGTATTACCACGTTACCTTTCTTGATCATTACATGAATTGCATCAATTACTTCTGATAAATTATGTGGTGGAATTTTAGTAGCCATTCCGACAGCAATTCCTTCAGAGCCCATCAAGAGAAGGTTTGGAAGAAGGGCTGGTAAAAATACAGGTTCTTTGAGAGTCGCATCAAAATTATCAACGTAATCAACAGTATCTTTTTCTAAATCTGCTAACAAATACTCAGAAATTGCAGATAGTTTTGCTTCAGTGTACCTCATGGCTGCTGGTGAATCTCCATCGACTGATCCAAAGTTACCTTGACCTTTGATTAGTGGATATCTCATTGAAAAGTCTTGTGCCAACCGCACCATTGTGTCGTATACTGCTGTATCACCGTGCGGGTGATATTTACCCAAAACTTCTCCGACAACTTTAGCTGATTTAGTAGTGCTTCCTGTATGCTTCAAACCCATTTGGCTCATGGCATAAAGAATTCTTCGGTGAACTGGTTTTAAACCGTCTCTTACATCAGGGAGAGCACGAGCGACTATAACACTCATTGCATAGTCGACATATGAAGTTGAAAGCTCTGATGTTATTTCTGAAATTTGTATTTTTCCAATATCCATGCTGTAAAAATTATTAATGCTAAATTTTAGATACTAAACTAAAATATTAAAACTTAAGCTCCAACATTGTAGCTGTTAATTTTTCTTGAAGCAAGAGGAAAGACAACCGAGGTTGCAACTTGCCCGTGTGAGGACTCTCTTTTTCTTACGTGATCTCTATTTAACTGAAAAGAATGTTCACTGCTTCTTTTTCCTTTTGTGGTTTTTTACCGGAAATAAGTAGGTTAAAACATAATATGCTGAATTTGTATCGATAGGGTTTGTTTGAAATTCGATCTCTTCCTCGTCATTTATAATTTGTTGTCCAATTGGTTCTGATTTTGTGATCGGGTGATCACGATTGTATTTTCGTATTCTTTCTAATTTTTCAGTGATAGCTCTCTCTCTCGAGTTTTTTAATGTCATTGCGGTGGCTATAGCTTCCATTTTATTCCACGCTTCGGTTGGCATAGCTATAAAATACAAAATTTTTTCTACTATTATCAATTAATGAAAATTTGTTAAACTGATCCTACCCCAAAAAACTATTTATTAAACCAAGGGAAGAAGGCTGAAGTTTTTCTTTTATAATCCTCAAATTCTTTATTTCCTTCATATTTTTTCTCAAGCATTGGTATACCTGAAACTTTTAAAATTAAAAATGAGATTGTTAATGGCCCGATTATACCGAAATACCAATAGGTTGACCCCAAGGTTAAGAGCCATATTCCCCACCATTGTGTTACTTCTCCAAAGTAATTTGGGTGCCTTGTATATTTCCATAAACCATACTTCATAATTTTACCTTTGTTGTTTTTATCCTTCTTGAAAAAATACATCTCCAAGTCCCCTACCGTTTCAAAGTAGAATCCGAGTGCCCAAACGGTTAAACCGATAAAACTTAAAGTTATAACTCCCCCATCAAAACGGTTATACAAACTAACTGGAAGTGATACTAAAAACATAAATAGCCCTTGAAGTAGAAATACTTGCAAGTAACTTCTAATTATTACTTTTTTGCCCCATTGTTCTCTCCACTCTTTGTATCTAAAATCTTCAGTTTTACCCCAATTACGAAGAGTAATGTAAGTAATTAGTCTTAACCCCCAAAGTACAACAAGAGAAGTTAGTATCATCTTTGTTCTTTGGAAATCTCCTGAAGCAAAAAGATTATATACGGCAACTACTATAAACCCCAGTCCCCATGCAGAATCAACAATATCATTTCTTTTAAACTTTAATGAAAGCACAAAAAACAAATTCATGAAGATAAAAATCACTAACAAATTTTGCCAAACAAAGTTAAATAATTCCATCTAAATTTTTTGTAGTATAAGCAAAGAAAATATTGTTACAATGCTACATAACACCCCACCCCAGATAATATCTGTAATTACCATAGGAACACTCCAGCCTTTAAGGGTTGCCCAGTTTGTTAAATCATAAACACTGTATGAACAAACTCCGTAAACAAAGGCATCTAAAATAATTTTTGTGTTAGGTGCTTCTCCAACATGCCTTGATATAACAAGATAAACAAGGCCAAATGGAATGAATAAATAAACTAATATTGCAGCAGGAATGTTTAAAACTCTTTCAAATTGAGATAGCCAGCCATCATATATTTTTTTGGTTAAAGTTAGCCACACAACATCAATTGGGAATAGAACAAGAAGCGAAACTAAATAAGCTTTTAAGAAGATCATATTAATCATTATAGCACTAAAATTAGTAACTAAAAAAGGAAGCCTATTAGGCTCCCCAAATCAGTTTAATTATTTTAACCCCTTCTATACAATTAAAAACACCTGACCGTAATTTATTTATTTCAAATTGATATATTTCGGACTAACACTCAATTTATGCGAGGGATTCAGATGTATATTAGTATTATACCGTAACTTTGGCATAAAGTCGAACTTTGGGTGTATAATGTTTTTCACCTAGAATGCAATGAATACTATAAACGAAGTAATATTTGATCTTGAGACTCAACGTTTTTTTGATGAAGCACCAGACCCTTCACAGTTTGGAGTATCAGTTATCTCGCTTTATACAAGAACATTAGATAAAAACTTCAATGAAATCAGTGGTGAAATGCTTTCTTTTTTCGAGCCCGATGTCTTAAAATCTTTTGAATATTTTAAAAAGGCAGATAGAATAATTGGTTTTAATTCAAAAAGATTCGATGTTCCTGTTTTAAAACCATATTTACCTTACGAATTTCAAAAGTTTAATCATTTTGATATTTTGGAACACATCAAAGAAATAAATGGTAAAAGAGTTTCTTTAAACGCTGTAGCCAAAGAAACACTTGGTCAACAAAAAGTTGATGAAGGTGGAAATGCGATTATCTATTGGAAGAAACATGATGAAGAATCATTGAGAAAGTTAAAGTACTATTGTGAAGAAGACGTCAGAATAACAAAAGAAATATATGATTATGGATTTAAAAATAAAACACTAAAGTTTAAGGACTTCTGGAATGATATCAGAGAGATTGATGTTGATTTTAGTTACCCGATTGTAGAAAAACCGGAAGAAGAACAAGCAAGTTTGTTTTGATAAACTATTTGGAGAATTTTTCAGAATATCTTTCCACACACTCCATTATAATTTTCCAAGCATCATCTTTGTTTCCCCAACCTTCTACTTTTGTAGAACCTAGTTTTTTAAGATCTTTGTAATGTGTGAAGTGATGTTCTAATTTTTCCATCCATCTTTTTGGGAGGTCTGTAATATCATTGATTACATTTCCTTCATTTCTATCGTCTTCTGGAACACAAATTATTTTGTGATCATTTTCACCATCATCAACAAAATTTAAAATTCCAATTACTTTTGCCTTTACCATTACTCCAGTTGGAAGTGGTTCTGAAGTTATAATTAAAGTATCTAGTGGGTCATTGTCCTCGTCCCATGTTTTTGGTATAAAACCATAATTTACTGGTTTACTAAATATTTCCGGCTCTACTCTATCTAAAACAAAAATACCATTTTCAGTACTGTACTCAATTTTGTGCATTGAGCCTTTTGGGATTTCAATGAATGTATTTAGTGTTTTATTCTCTTCTCCAAAAGCAATGTCGTGTACGAAATTCATAATTTATATTATATATCGGACAAAATTATAATCAAGGAATAAACTTGTTAGTGCATGAACATGTGTGATTCGTCATTGTATTTTACAATCAATGACATCTATAGGTAGACTATTTATAGTGATGAAAAAATTAAATGTAAAAACCTCATTGAATATCTAGACATGAAACCGGATGGTGAAGCATAAAAAACGGGTTAAAAGATTATTTTGTACTAGGTTAATTTCAAGATTGAACAGGATTTTAAATTACATCTTGATTTACTGATTTCCAGCCTTTTTCAAAAGTTTCAATTGCGTTTTTTCTAGAAACACCCTCAAATCCTAGAGATCTAGGCGTGGCAATTTGACTATCAAAGATTTCTGATTTAAATAAATCTGCATTGTCCCTGTAGGATGAAGCAAGCCATATATCTTTTCGTTTTCTATCAAATTCTTGAAGCATACGCACCCTCATTGTTAAAGTATCAGGGTCTTTTGTTGTGGCTGTGTCAACACCCATTAGCTTTAGATATAAATCTTGCTCGAGGTTTGTTGCAGGCTCTCCTCTCATAAGTTCATCTGCTCGATCGTTTACTTTAGCGTGATAACTTTCCATTGTCAACTCATTTCGCTTTTCAGCAAGTGGATTACCTTCAGATGACTCCAGTTCAGGTTTTGGTATAGTACCTTCTGCTAGATTTCTACATATGTGCGACACTTTTTTAAGTGATTGTATTCCTTCAGGAGTGTTAACTATTTCTGACAGTTTCCTCGCACGTTCTGTAATTTTCACTAGTGTCGGTAGTATTTTTTCTGTTTCCATTTATATGTCTAGAGTTGCCATCTTGGCATGGGTTTGAATAAACTTCTTTCTTGGTGGGACTT
>CAZGHY010000009.1:0-19592 GCA_964526015.1 uncultured Gammaproteobacteria bacterium | reverse complement strand
AATGCAAAAACCTTTAAGGAGGTGATACTTTATGTCGCAACCAATATTTGAAATACAAGAAGAAAAGAAAGAAAAAGGATATTCTAGATTGGTCATTACTCCTCTAGAACAGGGGTATGGCTTTACTCTTGGGAATTCGCTAAGAAGAGTATTGTTAACTTCTTTGTCAGGAGCAGCAATCACATCAGTTAAGATTGCAGGTGTTAACCATCAATTTTCAAGCCTTTCAGGTATGAAAGAAGATGTTGTAGAATTTTGCTTAAACCTTAAAAAAGTTAGAATTTCTTATACAGGAGATAAGCCTCTTAACGCTAGCTTGAAAGTTTCTACAGCAGGAGAGGTTAAAGCTGGAGACATAAAGCTCTCAGGAGGAGCAACTGTTACAAATCCAGATCTTGTTTTAGCAGTACTTAATAAAGGTACAAAATTAGATGCTGATTTAGTTGTTGAGTCAGGAACTGGTTACATTCCAGCAGATACAAGAAATTCTACAGAAATTGGAATGATTCCACTTGATGCATCATTTTCTCCTATTTTGAGAGTTAATTACAAAGTAGAAGAAACTCGTGTAGGTAGATTCACAAATTACGATAAGCTTACACTTGAAGTTTGGACAGACGGTTCTGTAAGCGCATTGAATGCTGTTCAAGATGCTTCTAAGATTTTAGTTTCATATTATAACCAAATTGTTAATCCAACTAAATTAGAAAAGAAAAAAGAAGAGTTGGCAGTTAGCGAGTTGGGTCTTGTAGGAAGGCTTTCTGTCGAAGAAATTGGATTACCAACTAGAGTTGCTAATGCTTTAGCTAAGTCTGGTTATGAAACAGTTGACGCTTTAGTCAAAGCAGATAAGAACGAGTTAGTTAAGGTGAGAAATTTAGGTGAAAAATCATTGAAAATTATCTCTGCAGCACTCGGAGAGAAAGGAGTCAGTTTTTAATAGCTTTTGCTAGTAAAAACTGTTATCTATGAATAAAAGAGTTTTTGGAAAAAAACTTTCGAGAGAAAGATCTTCCAGAGAACTTTTGTTTGTATCTTTAGTAAGTAGTTTGGTCCTCAACGGGAGGACCACTACAACTAAAGCGAAAGCAAAGGCTATTGTTGGTCTTATAGATAAGTTGGTTACTCTTGCTAAGAAGGACACATTATCTTCAAAAAGACAAATTTTAAAAAGATTAAAAAACAATAAAGAAATTTCTACTTTATTGTGGTCAGATGTAGCAAAAACATTTACGAATAGAAACGGTGGATTTACCAGAATTGTTCCTTTGGTTGCAAGGAAAGGTGATCTAGCTGAAATGGTCAGGATAGAATGGGTAGAAAAAATTATTAAGCCTGAAGTGAAAGTAGAAAAAGAAGTTGAAAAAGTTAGCAATAAAAAAGTGATTAATAAAGCTAAAAAATGATTAAAACATATCAACCAAAACAAAAAGATATTAACAGGCAGTGGCATTTAATTGATGCTAAGGGCCAGGTTTTAGGTAGGTTGGCAACTAAAGTTGCAATTTTACTTATGGGTAAGCAAAAACCTAACTATTCTGCTCATATGGATTCCGGAGATAATGTTGTAATAGTTAATGCAGAACAGATCGTCTTGACTGGTAAGAAGGTTTATCAAAAAGTTTACCAAGGACATTCTGGATATCCTAAAGGTTTTAAAGAAGTTTCTTTTGAGAAAATGTTTAAAGAACATCCTGCTAGAGTTTTAGAGATTGCTATTAAAGGAATGTTACCAGATAATAGATTGCAATCTGATAGAATGGCTAGATTGCATGTAACTAGAGGAGATAAACATAAATATGACAAATACTTCAATTAATAAATTATCATCTAAATATATTTTTGCCGTTGGAAGAAGAAAGACTGCTTCTGCTAGAGTTAGGCTTTTTAAAGGGGCTGGTGAAAATATAATAAATGACAAGAAAGTTAATGAGTACAAAGAACAATTAGCAAAACCATTTAAATTAACAGAGACTGAAGGTAAATATTACTTTACAGCTAAAGTAAGCGGTGGCGGTAAAGAAGGTCAGATGGAGGCAATAGTACATGGTGTATCTAGGGCCTTTGTTAAGTTAAATCCAGAAAAATTTAGGTTTATTTTAAAGAAAAATGGTTTATTAACACGCGATCCAAGAGAAAGACTTAGAAGAATGGTAGGGACTGGTGGAAAAGCAAGAAGAAAGAAACAATCTCCAAAGAGGTAGTTTGTTATTGGCTGTGACTTCAGTTTGTTTAAATGAGAATTGGTCTATTTTTATTATAATAATGTTGGGTTATAATTACTTATGATGATGAAAGATTTATTGCTTAAATATGGGAAAAAGATGGTATTAATTTTAATCATTTTATCCTGCATCTTATTTATTTTATTTAGAAAAAACAGTAAAGATATAAAATACTCAGAGATTAAAAGAGGAGATCTTCAAGAAGTGTTAGTATTGTCAGGAGAAGTGGACGCAATAAATTACGCCAAGTTGGCTTTTGAAACTTCGGGGAAAATTATTTATGTTGGTGTAAAAGAAGGGGAAAGAGTAAATAAGGGTAAATTAATTAGTAAACTTGATTCTACTGTTCTAAATTCAAACTACCAGATTGCTCTGTCTAATTTGAGAATTTACGATGCAACAGCTCAAAATGTATTGGACCAAGTTAAAGATAATTCTAACGATGAGACCTTTGCACAAAAAGATACAAGGACATTAGCTGAAGCCAATAAAGATAAGGCATATGAGGCTGTGATTATCGCAAAAAAGAACCTTGATGGCGCAAGTTTGTACGCACCTTTTAATGGGATAATTACTTATTTATCTCATCCTTTTATCGGAGTGTATACAAGTTTAGGAGCTGTTGAAGCTGAAATAATTGATCCAAATACAATGTATTTTGATGTTTTAGCAGATCAAACTGAAGTTACAAAATTATCGGTGGGTCAGAAAGTAGAATTATCTCTTGATTCTTTCGTTGATAAAAAATTTGAAGGTAAAGTGTCTGATATTTCATTTGTTCCTAAAATTGGTGAGTCAGGATCTGTTTATTCAATAAAGATAAGCTTTGAAAATGTAGATTTGTTAAAATCACAGTTTAAGATGTCTATGACTGGAGATGCAAAATTTATTGTTTCTGAAAAGAAAAATATTTTGTTTGTACCAAATAACTTTGTCAAACAAGATAAAGATGGCAGGTTTGTAAAAGTTACAACAAAAGGAGAGAAGAAATATATTAAAACTGGTATTGAATCTGAGGAGTTCACAGAGATTGAGGGAGATATAAACGAAGGTCAGACTATATATGACTAAACAAAAAACTTCAGTAATTAAACTTGAAAACGTTCAAAAAACATATTATTTAGGAGAAGATATCGTAAAGGCTGTTGATAATGCTTCGTTGGAGATTAAAAAAGGTGAATATACAAGCATATTAGGAACGTCAGGATCGGGTAAATCTACTTTAATGCATGTAATTGGATTGCTTGATAAGCCAACATCTGGAATAATTTTAATAAACGGAAAAGATATATCGAAATTAAATGATGATGAAATATCACAACTACGAAATACTTTTGTTGGTTTTGTTTTTCAGCAATTTAATTTAATTAATAAATTGACACTTGTAGAAAATGTTGCATTGCCTGCAATTTATTATAAAGGCAAACTTTCTTTTGATCCGATCAAAAAAGCAACTGAGATATTAACTCAACTTGGTATGGAAAAAAGATTAAATTTTTATCCAAATAAAATATCTGGAGGTCAGCAACAAAGAGTTGCAATCGCAAGGAGTTTGATTATGTCACCTGACTTAATTTTGGCAGATGAACCAACTGGGAACTTGGATAGTAAAACAGGTGATGAGATTTTGCAAATTCTAGAAGATTTAAACAAAAAGACAGGTGTTACAGTAATAGTCGTCACACATGAGAAAGAAGTTGCAGATAGAACAAGAAGACAAATTTATATTAAAGACGGTAAGGTAGTTATGAAATATTAATATCGGTGGTTACACTATAAAATTATGGATAAAAGATATATGTACCTAATTAAAGCATCGCTTGATGATTTTAAAAGAAATAAAGTTAGAACTTTTTTAACCTCACTTGGGATAATGGTTGGAGTTTTATCTGTTGTACTTTTGATTGCCTTAGGTTTAGGGCTTAAAAATTATATACGGGGACAATTTGAAAGTCTGGGTGCAAATTTGTTAATTGTTTTTCCAGGTAGTGTTTTTTCTGATGACAGTGGCGCTGGTGGAAATTTTGGTGCAGGCTTTGCAGGAGGCGTAAATTTTGACGAAAAAGATGTTAGAAATTTAAAAAAATTACCTGATGTCAAATATGTAGTTCCCCTATATTCAAAAAGCATGGCTTTATCAAACGGAAAAGAAAAAAAACTAGGTACTGTAAATGGTACTTCTGAAGAAGCATTTGAAGTTATGAATATTGAAATCGAAGAAGGTAGACCATTCAGTAAAGCTGATTTAATAGGTAAGGCGAAAAAAGGGGTAATAGGTTTCACTATGGCAGAAAAATTATTTATAGATCCTAAGTCTGCAATAGGGAAAACTGTTAAGGCAAACGATGTTAGGTTTGAAATAATTGGCTTGGCGAAGAAAAAAGGTGATAGGCAAATGGATGATGGTGTGTTTGTTCCTTATACTGCAACGTTTGGTACGTTAAATCCAGACAAAACATTTTTTACAATGTATATTGGAACAACTTCTGAAGAAACGATTGCAACTGTTAAAGTTGCAGCTAAAGAAGCACTTCTTAAACGTTACAATGAAGATGATTTTTCTGTAACAGAACAATCCCAAATTCTATCATCAGTCAATCAAATTTTTGGAATTATTAATACAATACTAATTGCAATTGGATCAATTTCACTGTTTGTCGGAGGAATTGGAATTATGAATATTATGTATTCAACTGTTACTGAAAGAACAAAAGAAATAGGTATTAGACGCGCAATCGGTGCAACAGAAAAAGATATTCTTTCAATGTTTTTGACTGAATCTGTTGTTTTGTCACTTTTGGGTGGGGTAGTTGGTTTAATACTTTCTGCCTTAATAGTTTGGGGTATTAGATTTTTCTTCCCAGCAAGTTTAAATTTAGTTGCTGTGCTGGTTGCAATATTTGTATCTTCCGGAATAGGAATACTGTTTGGAGTTTTCCCTGCCCGTCGTGCGGCAAAGTTATCACCAATTGAAGCGATTCGTTACGAATAATCTGTAATAATAAAACTTGATTTGATAAAATGTTCCCATCGGAGATTAGTTTAAGAGCAGAATGGGTGCATGGGGTGCATCTGGCGAGTGTGCGACTCACTCATCTCCGACATGTATAATGATAAATATGTTTTCAAAAGTTAATTTAAATGATATTCGGACTGAAGGTACTATGCATAATTCTGGTTCTAGAAAGATGATAGTTTCTAAAGATCAGACAACCTCAAAATATTTTGAAGCTATAACTTATGGATATATGCCCGCAGGAGTTAAATATGAAATGCATAACCATACAAATATTATCGAAATATGTATTGTTACAAAAGGTAGTGGGATTATACGAGACATAGATGGAAAGGTCGAAGAATATAAAGTTGGCGATAGATTTATATTTCCATCCGATGTAAAACATGAAATAGAAAATAATTCTGAAGAGGGATCTGAATTTTATTTTATTAGATTTCAGGATCAATAATTTCCCCACTTGCATTTGGGAATCATTCGTATTATCTTGTAGATAATACATATGGCAAAGAAAAAAAACGAAACAGTTGAAGCTCCAATAAAACAAGAAGGTGCAAGTCAAAAACTACAAGCAATAAAGATTGCAATGGAGCAGATTGATAAGCAGTACGGAAAGGGTTCGATTATGCGTCTGGGGGGTAATGCAGATAAAATGGCTCAAATTGAAGTCATATCGACAGGTGCAATTGCACTTGATTTAGCGCTTGGTGTTGGAGGTTTTCCAAGAGGAAGAATAATTGAAGTTTATGGTCCTGAAGCTTCAGGTAAAACAACCTTGGCCTTGTCAGTTATTGCTCAGGCTCAGAAAAGAGGTGGTCAATGTGCTTTTATTGACGCAGAGCATGCACTTGATCCAGTAAGAGCTCAGACAATTGGAGTTAATCTTGACGATTTACTTTTAAGTCAACCTGATACTGGTGAACAGGCCTTAGAAATTACAGAGACGTTAATAAGATCTGGTGCAATGGATGTTATAGTCGTAGATTCAGTTGCAGCTTTAGTACCACGAGCAGAACTTGAAGGAGAAATGGGAGATTCTGTTATGGGTATGCAGGCAAGGCTAATGTCGCAAGCACTTCGTAAATTAACTGGCGCAATATCTAAATCGAAAACTGTTCTTATTTTTACAAATCAATTAAGGCAAAAAATAGGAGTTATGTTTGGTAATCCTGAAACTACTCCAGGTGGGCTTGCTTTAAAGTTTTATTCATCAGTAAGATTAGATATTAGAAGAATAGAATCACTGAAAGGTGATAACGATACTATTATTGGTTCAAGAGTTAGGGTTAGAGTTGTTAAAAATAAAGTGGCTCCTCCACTTCGTGTTGCTGAATTTGATATCATGAATGATGAAGGAATTAGCAGGAGCGGAAATTTGTTGGATGTTTCTACAGAGCTTGGGATTTTGACAAAATCTGGATCATTCTTTAATTATGAAGGCAAAGTAATTGCGCAAGGAAGAGAAGGCTCAAAACTATATATTAAAGAGAATCCAAAGTTTGCAGATGAACTTGAAAAGAAAATCAGAGAGTTGTCAGTTTCAGGCAAAAAACTTCCAACAGAAATCGGTGAAGATCCAAAAGAGGACTAATATACAATTGGTATATGCCAATTATTACTTCTATAAAAGCTCAAAAAAATCAGAAGAGGGTAAATATTTATTTAGACAATTCTTTTGGATTTGGTTTAGATTTAGAGAACTTCATCCGCATAGGATTGAAGGTTAATCAAAGATTAACCGAAAATGAAGCGAAAGAAATTATTAGGATTTCAGAATTACAAAAAAGTTTTGACAAAACATTAAGATTTGTAATGACAAGACCTAGAAGTTTAAAAGAAGTTAAAGATTACTTTAAAAGGAAAGAAATTGATAGTTCGTTACACAAAAATATTTTGGAAAGAATAGAAAAGTTAGAATTGTTAGATGATCAGAAATTTGCAAAATGGTGGGTAGACCAAAGACTTGAATTTAAACATAAATCAAAAAAAGATATTACTTTTGAACTTAGACAAAAGGGGATTGATACAAACATAATTAAAAATGTTTTAGATGATAGCGAGATAGATGAATTAAAAATCGCAAAGGAATTAATAGTAAAGAAAAATTATAAATGGGATAGGTATGGAGAATCAGAAAGAAGACAAAAAATTACACAATATCTTGCTGGAAAAGGATTTAGCTGGGATATTATATCTCAGGCTGTTGATATAAACAGTTAATAAAGATATAATACATGATAGGAGATAACAAAAATGAAAATTAAACTCCAGTTAATTTATGGCTACACAAAGTGACTACATTAAAAAGTTAGAACAAGTTTCTAAAATGACCGCTGACGAGGCAAAAAAAGCTCTGTTGGATGAAGTCCAAAAAGACTTAGCTTCAGATATTGCAAAAAAAATTAGACAAGCTCAAGAAAGAGTAAAACTTGAAGCAGGTGAAAAATCAAGAGAAATATTAGCTGATGCATTAAAACACGGGGTTACTCAATTTGTTGCAGAATATACAGTTTCCTCAATTATTGTTCCAAATGAAGAAGTAAAAGGAAGAATCATTGGTGGCGAAGGAAGAAACATTAGAGCATTTGAAAAAGATGCAGGAGTGGAAATAATTATTGATGACACAAACGAAATTAGAATTTCGTCCTTCGACTCAATAAGAAGGGAAGTTGCAAAGAGAGCCTTAGAAATATTAGTAAAAGATTCAAGGATTCAACCTTCAAGAATTGAAGAAGTATTAAAACAAACTCGTGCTAATTTGGAAGATGTGCTTTTGGAAGAAGGTAAAAAGATTTCTGAAGAATGTGGAATTTATAATCTTCCAATTGATCTTTTGAAGTTAATTGGAAAGTTTAAGTTTAGGACTTCGTATGGCCAAAACTTAGGACATCATACTATTGAAGAAACAAAAATTGGTGTAGCAATTGCACAAGAAATTGGTGCAAATGTGGAAATAGTTAGATTAGGTTGTTTACTTCATGATATTGGTAAAGTTGTAACAGATGAAGAAGGAAATCATATTGATGTTGGTGTTTTAACTGCAAAGAAATTTGGAATTGTTAAAGAAGCTGTCAACATTATTGCAGAACATCATGAAGACAAACCTTTCTCATCAATTGAAAGTTATATTTGTTGGATTGCAGATGCAGCATCTGGTTCTCGTCCTGGGGCAAGATACGAACCACATGAGGGCTATGTTAAAAGAATGGATAAAATTGAAGAAATTGTAAAAGGTTTTGAAGGTGTTGAAACAGCCTATGCCTTCCAAGCTGGTCGTGATGTTAGGGTTTTTGTAGATCCAAATGAGGTAGATGATGATAAGTTGACTGTCTTAGCTTATGACATAGCAAGAAAATTAGAGAAAGAAGCAGAATATGCAGGCCAGATAAAAGTCACGTGTGTTAGAGAGGTCCGTGCGGTTGACACAACCAAAGCTAAATAGTATATTAATCCAAAGATATGACGAAGAGAGAAATAATAGAATTAGTTGCCAGAAAAGCTCATTTAACAAAAAAAGGAGCAGAAGAATCAATTGAGGTTTTCTTGGCTGAAATTGGTAGAATATTATCTAAGGGTGAAAAAGTGATTTTATCAGGTTTTGGAACATTTAGAGTTATTTCGATGAAAGGAAAAACTGTTAAAATTCCAAAAACAGACAAAATGGTAACAATCAAATCCCACAGAGCTCCAAAATTCACTCCAGGTAAAACACTCAAAAGACAAGTAATCAGATAAACTTCCGCAATCTTCGCTTGTGGATTTTTTCAGTTCAAACTTAAGTTTGAATGATAATTTTTTCAAACTTGATATATAATTAGATTGAATTATGCGTACGCAGAGACTGTTAATATAAACATATGGATAAATCAATTATTGTTGATCATTTATCAAAGCAGTTTAGTGTTAATGAATCCGGTGGTAGTTTAAAAAGTACCGTATCTTCATTATTCTCAAAACCAAATAGAAAAATAGTCAATGCTGTTAAGGATATTTCTTTTACTATCCAAAAAGGTGAATTGGTTGGTTTCATTGGACCAAATGGCGCTGGTAAAACAACCACTATGAAGATGTTGTCAGGACTTGTTTATCCTACTTCAGGGTTTGTATCAGTTTTAGACTTTGATCCATTTGGAAAAACAAGAGAATTCTTGAAACAAATATCTCTTATAATGGGACAAAAGAATCAACTGTGGTGGGACTTACCTGTAATCAACTCCTTTGAGTTTAATAAAGCGGTTTATGAAATTAAAGATAAAGATTACAAAAAGAATCTTGATGAGCTAGTTTCATTGCTCGGGGTTTCAAGTTTGTTGAATACACAGGTAAGGAAATTATCACTTGGACAAAGAATGAAGATGGAACTTATTGCAAGTTTGATCTACAAGCCCAAAGTTTTATTTTTAGATGAACCGACAATTGGTTTGGATTTAGTAGCTCAACAAAATTTGAGAGATTTCATATATGAATACAATAGAAAAAATGAGGCAACAGTATTATTGACTTCACATAATATGAACGACTTGGTGGATCTTGCTAGAAGGGTCATTGTAATTAATGAAGGAGAATTGATATTTGATGGTGCACTTGATGACATAACTGTTAGGTTTGCACAAGATAAAGTTATAAAGGCAACACTTTCAGAAAGTATTGATACAAATAAACTATCAGAAATTGGTATAGTTAACAAATACGTTTTTCCATACGTATATATTACAGTTCCACGATCAACGGTTGCGTTTGCTGCTGCGGAGCTTTTACAAAATTTTCCAGTAATCGATTTAAATATTGAAGAACTACCAATCGAAGAAGTAATTATAAAAGTATTTGAAGGCAGTTTGGTTAAAAAGTGATTATATTTTGAATAATGCAAAAGTACCTTTCAGCTATTAAAATTTCACTTGCTCAGGAGTTTGTATATAAACTTAACTTTATTATGTGGAGAGTTAGAAACATAATTCAAATTCTTGTATTTTTCTTCCTTTGGACTGCAGTCTTTGAGTCTCAATCAAATAATCTTGGAGCGGAAGTTCCTTATTTTGGATATACGCAATCTTCGATTGTTGCCTATACTTTTCTGTTAATTTTAATTCGTTCAATTGTAATGGCGACAAAGTCGACAGATGTTTCAGGTTTTATATCAAGCGGGGAACTTTCAAATTATTTAATTAAGCCAATCAACTTTTTTAAGTATTTACTCGCTCGTGATGTTTCTACTAAGTTGCTAAATATCTCATTTTCATTTGTTGAGATTTTCTTTTTATATGTGATTCTCAAACCAATTATATTTATTCAGACAAATCCGTATCAAATTGTTTTGTTTATAATCAGTTTATTTATTGCAGGGTTCATTTACTTTTCGATTGTTATACTCTCCAGCTCCGTTCCATTTTGGATTCCTGAAATTGGTTGGGGGGTTCAGTTTTTGATAATGGTAATATTTGTTGAGTTTTTGTCTGGTGCATTTTTTCCACTAGATGTTTTTCCAAAGCCATTGTTTGAATTTTTGAAATTAACACCATTTCCATATTTAGTTTTTATACCTATTCAAACATATTTAGGAAATTTAAATACCTTTGAGACATATAAAAACTTGTTAGTTGGGCTATTATGGTCTGTAGTTTTATGGTTATTGATGAATAAGGTTTGGAAGAAAGGTCTAAAAATATATGAAGCAGTTGGTAGGTAAGCAAAGCTTGTTTTTTCACAGTAACAAATTAAATAATACATTGATTTATTATTTTAAAATCTGGCTTTTGATGGCAAAAAATGCAATGTTGTCTTGGCTAAATAAAAGAGAATCTGTAATAATTTTTGTTTTAGGCAAACTTGTACGTTACTTTTTCTATTTTTCTTTTTTGTACTTTTTAGTTACTAAAACTAATGGAATTGCAGGTTTTACTGCTTATCAAGCATTGTTTTTTACAGCTACTTACTCACTAGTTGATACAATAGGTCAATTTCTATTTAGGAGTGTTTACACTTTTAAACAGCAAGTAGTGACCGGTGACTTTGACTTAGTATTACTTAAACCGATCAATCCATTATTCAGGACAATAACAGGCGGACCTGATTTAATGGACCTAATAACAATTCCTCCTGTTTTTGCCATTACTATTTACTTTGGATCAATGCTTAACCCGTCATTTGTTAACGTGCTTTATTATATTCTGCTCGTAATAAATGCATTGCTTGTTTTAATGTCTATTCATGTTTTTGTAGTTTCTCTTGGAATAATAACTATTACAGTTGACCATATGATAATGATTTTTAGAGATTTTTCATCAATGGGAAGATTTCCAATTGATATTTATAAACAACCATTAAAAGGATTTTTAACCTTTGTTGTGCCTGTAGGTATTATGTTTACTATCCCTAGCAAAGCTTTGATGGGACTAGTAAGTCCTGTAGGGATTTTGTTGAGTTTAATATCCGGAATAGTTTTTTTCGTATTATCTCTTCAATTTTGGCAATTTGCTTTAAGGAGATATACTAGTGCAAGCAGTTAATAACATGAATAAAAAAATACTTGTGATTTGTGGGCCAACTGCTACAGGAAAAACTTCATTAGGAATAAGATTGGCTAAAAATTTTAATGGCGAAATTGTTTCTTGTGATTCTAGACAGGTTTATAAACATATGGATATTGGAACCGGGAAAGAGTGGGACGAGGCGGTCAAAATTTGGGGATATGATCTTGCAGAACCGAACGAAAAATATAATGTTTCAGAATATTTTAAAACAGTAAAATTTATAATTTCAGATATATGGCAGAGAAATAAATTGCCAATTATTGTAGGTGGAACTGGGTTATATATAAAAAGTATTATTGATGGCATACCAACAGTTGATATACCAAAAAATGAAAGTTTAAGAAATAGTATTGAAAATTTATCAGCTCAAGAATTATATGATAAGTTAGCAATTCTAGATAGTTCAAAAGCAGCTTCATTTAATTCATCAGATAGAATTAATCCTAGAAGATTGGTCAGGGCAATTGAAGTTGCAGTTTGGAATATAGAAAATGAAACTCAAAAAAAGGAAATTGAAAAAAGAGAAAATGTTTTAGATAAAAGTGTTGATGTTTTAATGATTGGTCTAACAGCGGAAAATGAAGTATTGCTCAATAATATAGAGCAGAGAGTCGAAAAGAGAATGGAGCAGGGTTTTATTGATGAAGTTGAGTTACTTTTAAAAATGGGAATTTCATGGAAAGAACAATCTATGAACTCTTTAGGTTATAAAGAGTCTGAAGCATTTTTTAAAAACGGTCAAACATATGAAGATTTTATAAGTCTATGGATTCGTAACGAAATGAAATATGTAAAAAGACAATTAACATGGTTTAAAAAAGACAAAAGAGTAAACTGGTTTGATATTAAAAATTTAGAATTTCCAAAAAATGTGGAAAACATTGTAAATAAATGGTACAGTATCAATAATACCTATGAGCACAAATAAGTACCAATAAACTAATCCCCAATTGGTAATTTGTATTTATTTGAATTTGGTAGTATTTATATTTATTGACTAAAATGACAAGGAAAGTTGAAATATCACATAAAACCATAATCTTTACATTCTTTTTTTTCTTATTTGTTTGGTTTTTGTATTATACGAGAGATATAGTTTTCCAAGTATTTGCCGCACTTCTTTTAGTTTCAATTCTAAATCCATTTGTTAATAGATTGATAAAGTTTAGAATACCTAGAGGTATCGCGATTGCAATTGCATATCTTCTGATATTTAGTTTTCTAGGTCTATCTGTTGGGTCAATTGTTCCACCACTTGTAGAAGAAACAACGAATTTGGCAAATAATTTGCCTAATTATTTTCAGTCTTCTGAATTATCCAAATATGTTAACGAGGACCTAATTAGACAGGTTGCTTCTCAACTAGGTTCGCTTCCTAGTCAAGTAGTAAAGTTTGTTTTTTCATTATTTAATAATGTTTTAAATATCCTTACTGTGGTTATATTTTCTTTTTATATACTTCTAGTGAGAGATAGGCTTGATCAGAGCTTGGAATTTTTATTAGGTAAAGAAAAATCTAAAAATATATCAGATTTAGTTAACATATTAGAAGTTAGGTTAGGAGGTTGGGCAAGAGGACAGTTCACACTGATGTTTTCAATTGGTTTGTTAAGTTATATTGGCCTTTTATTGTTAAGTATTCCATATGCTTTACCATTAGCACTTCTTGCTGGTATTTTTGAAATTGTTCCGTACATTGGACCAATCATCGCAGCTGTCCCTGCAATAATATTAGGATTTAGCATATCACCTTTTGTAGGTTTGGCCACAATTGGTTTGACAATTTTAATACAACAAATAGAAAATTATTTACTTGTTCCAAAAATTATGGAAAAGTCTACTGGGGTGTCCCCAATTATTATCTTGGTTTCGCTTGCAGTAGGTTATAGATTGGCAGGTATTTCAGGAATGATTATTTCAATCCCCGTTGTTATTATTATCCAAACATTTATTCAGGAAAGGCTAGCGAAAAAATAAAGATTATTTTTTCTGCCTTGCCATTACTGGCTTCTAGAGAGTAATGAGCCAGATTCTGTATCTCGATAATCATCTATCTAATGCCCTCATACTTTAGGTCTGATATCTTGCGATATCGGGGAAGACATCCCATGGACCCATTCGGAGGTTGCAGTGGGGAGGATTGCCGCGTTTCACCCTATCTTACGATAGGCTCGTCTCTGTTGCTCTAAACTGGCTACGTTTATTGCTAAACGTAGCCCTAGCTTACGCTAGGCACCCTGTCTTCTACTGTCTGGACTTTCCTCCCTACGTTGCACAAGGCTACGTAGGGCGATTATCTCCTCTCTAGAGGCTAGATTATATCATTTCTGATACAATATAGCCATGAAAGTTGTGGTACAAAGAGTTAAATCTGCAAAGGTAACAAGGCAAGAAGACAATAAAATTGTTGGTGAAATTAAAAGTGGATTGTTTTTACTTCTGGGTATTAAAAAAGGTGATACAGAAAAACAAGTTGATGAATTAGTTAATAAAATTTTAAAACTTAGAGTAATGCCAGATGAGAATGGAAAGATGAATTTGTCTGTAAAAGACACAAAATTTGAGATTTTAATCGTTTCTCAATTTACTCTTTATGCAAACACCAAAGATGGCAATAGACCTTCGTTTATTGAAGCAGAAGAACCAACAAAAGCAAAAATATTATATGAGCATTTTATTGAAAAAATAAACTACCTCCGGCCCAGCGGGCCTATGGCCCAGAGGGGTAGTTTTGGAGATTATATGAAAATTGAAGCTGAGTTAGATGGTCCAGTGACAATTATTTTGGAGAATTAAATTGCTATAATTAAAATATGAAAAATGCAGTAATACTTCACGGCACTAATGGAAAACCAGAAGATAATTGGTTTCCATGGTTAAAACAAGAATTGCAAAATCTAAAATACAAGGTTTGGCTTCCTCAACTTCCAAATTGTGAGAAACCTAATGTTGACACTTATAATAAGTTTTTAATACCAAATTGGGATTTCAATTCAGAAACAGTTTTGGTTGGTCATTCATCAGGAGCAGTCGAGATTTTATCTCTGTTAGAAAATTTACCTGAAGGAATTGTTATAGATAAAGCGATATTGGTTGCAGGCTTTATAGATAATTTGAATTGGGACGCTCTAGACGAGTTATTTATTCACTCATTTGATTGGGATAAAATAAAGTCAAAGTGTAAGAGTTTTGTTTTGATACATTCAGACAATGATCCATATGTACCACTTGAGCATGGAAAAATATTACAGAAAAATTTAGATGCAGAGTTAATAGTAAAAGAAGGCCAAAAGCATTTTAGTGTCAAAAGCTTTGGCGAAGAATATAAAAAGTTTCCTTTACTGCTAGATTTAATCGATTAGTTTTTCTTTCTTTAAAAATTCAATTAACTTTTTATTTGTTGTATATTGTCTACCAATTGAAACAAATAATCTATTAAGGTTTGGCCAGTATTTTTTGGGAACAATCTTAATAAGTTCCATTTCTGTTTGTTGTGGGGTTTTTGTCTTTACCCAACCTAGTGCATTACAAATTCTGTGAACATGAGTATCTACTGCAATTGCTGGTATTCCAAAAGCACGATTTAAAACAAGATTTGCAGTTTTTCTCCCCACCCCTTTTATTTTCATTAGTTCCTCACGAGTTTCTGGAACTTTTGTAATATTTAAATTATTTAGATACTTAGCTTTTGTTTTGTAGAAACCAACAGGATAAATAACTTTTTCTATAGTTTTAACATCTAACTTTTTTAGTTTTTCTAATGTGTTTGCAATTTTAAAAAGTTCTGTGGATCTAACTAAAGTTACTTCATCTTTTGTTCTTGAAGATAGTAATGTGGAGATTAAAGTCTTGTATGGGTCATTACCAAACACTTCAAGAGGCACTAGTGTATAGTTCCTCTTGAAGGCTTTAAATACGTTGGAAAAATTACTTGTTTCCACCGATCTTGAACATTGTTGTTCCGCAGACTTCACAAACTGCTTTTGTTGCTTGCTTTCCATTCTTCATTGTTACAGCTTGTGCGTCCTTACCATCTCTCTTGGTTCTACATTTTACACAGTACATCATATATAAATCACCCCCTTTTCCATTTAAGAAACCCAGTATATCACCAGTAGGGCAGTTAAGATCAAAATCGAAATAAATAAGCTTTTATATAACTCTTTTTTTATTGAGCCTAAATATTTAGAATTATCCGTAGATTTGACACTTTCTTTTTTTGTGCCTAAATTATAGGATTCTGGAAATCTATATTCTAATTGACTATTGACACGCCTAATTTTAGCTTTTATCTTCTGTTGTTTTGTTCTTTTCATATCTTTTATTTTAATATATCCTTTATATATGAATATTAACTTATTTTTATTAATAATTGCAATTTTATGGCTCTGTTTACTTACTGGGTACGCAGTGTGGATTTATTTTGTTTTTAAAGATCTTATAAAAATATCGAAAAACAAGGATTTTTTGAATAATACTGAAGAGATTAAGAAAATATGGACTGAGACTAAAAAAAATAATGAAAAATCTAAATCAAATATACAGCGTGTTGGGTTGACAAAGTTTAATCCATTTAATGAATCTGGTGGTGATCACAGTTTTTCTTTGGCTCTTTTAGATGGTGAGAAAAATGGTATTATTATTACAAGCCTTCATACAAGAGAAAGAACTAGAATGTATGTTAAAGAAATATTTGGCGGAAAGTCGAAAAGCGAACTTTCATCTGAAGAGTTAGAATCGTTAAGGCAATGTTTAGATGTTAAATAGAATGAAAAAAATAGTTGATTCAAAATATTTTATGACCTTTTTAGGTCTATTTGGGTTATTTTTAGTTTCTGTAGGTATTTCTTTAGCTGTATTTACCTTTTTGGTAAAAGATAACTCACAATTGTCTGTTTCGGGTAATAAAGATGTTAAAAAGGTTTCCCGTGTAGATTTATCTAAGCCGAAAACTGAGGCATGTCCTATAAATGGAGAAATGTTTACTAAGGCACAAAAAGATTTATGGAGTACAAAAAGACCAATTGTTGCTGCTATTGAAAATCATTTAGATTCTAGGCCCCAATCTGGTTTATCTGTTGCCGATGTTATATATGAAGCTGTAGCTGAAGGTGGTATTACTCGTTTTTTGGCTGTATTTTATTGTCGAATTGCCGATAATAATTACACTATTGGTCAAATAAGAAGTGCTAGGGTTTATTTTATAAATTATGCACTTGAATATGGAGATAAACCACTTTTTGTCCACTGGGGAGGAGCAAATAATATATGTAATAACTGTCCAGGGGGGGTTAAGCCAAAAGGTGATATCGATCCAAGAGTTGATGCTTATAAGCAACTTGAAAAAATTGGGTGGGTAAATGGAAGGTATGGAAATGATATGAATGGCGCTACAAATACAGGTTATCCAGCTCTTTATACAGATGATAGAAGGATGAACTTGGCTTCAGAGCATCAAAAAGTTGGTTCAACAGATAAAATATATGAAGAGGCTTCAAGAAGAGGATTCGAGTATAAAAATTCAGATGGCGTAAATTGGGATAAAAATTTTAGAGAATGGAAGTTTACTGATACCAAACCTGAAAATCCATCAGTGACCGAAATATCATTTGACTTTTGGGATAGCATGGCTGGGTATGATGTTGTTTGGAAATATGATCATTCGAAAAACAGTTACCTTCGTTTTAATGGGGGCAAAGAGCATGTTGATTTAGAAAATAATGAACAGATTAGTGCCAAATCTATTGCAATTATAAAAGTAAAGGAAGAAGGACCTGTTGATAAAGAACATCATATGTTTTATACAGTAATTGGTTCAGGAGATGCAAATGTATTTCAAAATGGAACAGTTATCAATGGAACTTGGGAGAAAAAGTCACAAACAGACAGAATAGTTTTTTTTGATGAGTCGGGTGAAGAAATTGAGTTTGCAAGAGGTCAGATTTGGATTGAAGTATTACCTATAGGAAACGATGTGAATTTTAAGTAAAATGAATTCTGCTCTTCATTAATATCTATGGCAAATTTAGAAGACATAATTACTTCCAAAGTAAGAGTAAAAATATTAGAGTTATTTTTTTCTAATACTACTGAGATGTATCATGTTCGAGGTGTTGTTCGTGAAATAGGTGAAGAAATTAATGCTGTTAGGCGAGAACTGGAACGACTTGAAAAGGCAGGTATTATTAAGAAAGAACCTAGAGGTAATAGAATATATTACTTTGTTAGAACTGATTATGTAGGTTTTGGAGATTTGCTATCAATGGTTTCAAAAACTACAGGTTTAGGAAAAAGTTTAATTGATTCTCATGGAAAAATAGGTAAAGTTAATTCAATTATGTTTTCTGGTCGGTTTGTAAGGATGAAACCTAGAAAAAATGAAGAAAGCGTTGATGTTCTGGTTGTAGGGGATATAGTATTGCCAGAATTAGCAATGATTATTAGAACATTCGAATCGAAGTTAGGAAGAGAGATTAATTATACAGTTATGACTAAGGAGGAGTTGGAATACAGAAAAAAAAGAAGGGATCCGTTTTTACAAAGTATATTTTTGGGTAGTCGCGTAATGATAATTGGAGATGAAGAAGAACTTACTAGTTAAAGTTATTTTAATATTTCTGTTTGCTGTAGCTTGTGGATTCGTAAGCTTTGGTTATCCACTGTTTGGTAAAACTTTTGATCTATCACTTGGATTAGATCTTTCTGGAGGAAGCAAACTAGTTTTTGAAGCAGATACATCTAAAATTGACTCATCTAAGAAAGATCAAGCAATCCAATCATTAAGAAATGTTATTGAAAAAAGAGTAAATCTGTTTGGTTTATCTGAACCAAACGTTCAAACTTCAAAATTTGAAGGAAAAGATAGAATTATTGTAGAACTTCCAGGAATAAATGATCCAAAAGAAGCAGCGACACTAATAGGCCAAACTGCTCAACTTGTTTTTTCTGAACTTATTGATATTTCTACAACAGATGGTTCTACACCATCATCTCAGCTTATTTCAACTGATCTAACAGGTGCCGATTTGAAATCTGCATCAACAGTTTTTGATCAGAATACGGGTAAACCATCAGTCTCAATTGAGTTTAATGAAGCTGGTTCAAAAAAGTTTGAGGATATAACATCAAGAAATATTGGAAAGCCATTAGCAATTGTTTTAGATCAAGATTTAGTATCAGCTCCAGTAGTTAATGAAAAGATTGTAGGAGGTGTTGCCCAAATCTCTGGAAGTTTTACAGTTGAAGAAGCGAATAAACTTGAAGTACAGTTAAATGCTGGTGCCCTTCCTGTACCTATCAAATTAGTAGAAGAAAAAACAGTTGGAGCATCACTCGGTACAGAATCAATTCAAAAAAGTGTTAGAGCTGGTGTGGTTGGGCTAATTATGGTCTCACTGTTTATGATTTTATTGTATGGCAAATATGGAATTGTTGCTGACATTGCATTGATAATCTTTGGTGTAGTTACCTTAGCACTTTATAAATTAGTTCCTGTTACATTAACATTACCGGGAATTGCAGGGTTTTTGTTGTCTGTTGGAATGGCAGTTGATTCAAATATTTTGATTTTTGAGAGATTAAAAGAAGAAATAAAGACAAAGCCTTTTGGTCAAGCATTGGAGATTTCTTTTGGCAGGGCATGGGATTCAATTAGAGACGCTAATGTTGCAACTCTTGTAACTGCATTTATTCTAGCAAATCCTTTAGACTGGGCATTTCTACATGTTTCAGGTCCTGTTCGTGGATTTGCCATAACTCTTGCGTTGGGAATTGGAATATCATTATTTACAGGTATTGTTGTAAGTCGTAACTTACTTAGAT
>CAZGHY010000008.1:0-20028 GCA_964526015.1 uncultured Gammaproteobacteria bacterium | reverse complement strand
GGAATTAAGGTGGAAGGGCTCTCCTTCGTCGAGCTTGAAGAACTTGTAAAAGTTAATAAAATAAAATGTCCAAAGTGTGGAAAGTTTAACTGGACCCCGATTAGAAAGTTTAACCAATTAGTTGAAGTTAAATTGGGTGTTCTTGAAGAAGGCAAAAATCTAGCCTATTTAAGAGGTGAAATAGCACAAGGGATTTTTTTGAATTTTAAAAACGTAATTGACTCAACACGTGTTAAGGTCCCGTTTGGTATCGCACAAGTTGGAAAAGCCTACAGAAATGAAATTACCATGGGTCAATTTGTTCACAGATCATTTGAATTCGATTTAATGGAATTTGAATATTTCATTAAGGAAGAAGATTGGCAGAAAACTTTTGAACAATTTAGCAGTGAGATGTGGCAGTTTGCACTTAACTTAGGGCTAAATGAGAATAAGTTAAGGTGGAGAGAGCACGAAGAGACAGAGAGGTCACACTATTCAAAGAAAACTGCAGATATTGAATATGAATATCCATATGGTTTCAAAGAAATGTTTGGTATTGCTTATAGAACAAATTTTGATTTAACAAACCACGCAAACAATTCAGGTAAAGATTTAAGTTTTGTTGATCCTAAAACAAATGAAAAATATATCCCTCATGTAATTGAACCAACTTTCGGTTTGTCACGCCTTACAGGTATTACGCTTTTTGACGCATATACTGAAGACGGAGATAGAGTTTATTTAAAACTAAATCCAAAGATAGCACCTTACAAAGTTGCTGTGTTCCCACTACTTGGAAACAAACCAGAATTAATTGCTAAAGCTCGTGAAGTCTATAATGATTTGAAAAAGTCATTGAATGTCACTTGGGATGAAAGAGGAAATATTGGAAAGCGTTATTTTGCACAAGATGAAATTGGAACACCTTGGTGTGTAACTGTTGATTTTGATACTGAAAAAGATAATTCAGTTACAATAAGAGATAGGGACACTGGTAAACAGGAAAGAATAGCTATTGACAAGTTGCAAGAATATTTTCAAAATAGATTAAGATGAGTGACAAAGTTAAAAAATTTCTCCCATTAATTCTTCTAGCTGTAGGACTATTAATTCTTGTTTTAGTTTTTGTCTTAATTAAAAATAAAAAAACTGCAGTAGTTGCTGATGATAATGCACCCTTGACTGAAGTTGCTTTCGCAGATCGCCCAGTTGCAATGCTTACACCAACTGAAGATGGTCATTATATCAATTTAAAAATAGATAAAATTACACTGCCAAAAGCAGTTTCGCTTGATTACGAACTTCTTTACGGTTTACCGGATGGTAGAACACAAGGAGTACCTGGAACTGTAGATCTTGAAGGTAAAACAAGCTTTGAAAGAAAGCTACTTTTAGGTTCTGAATCAAATGGAAAATTTAGATATGATGAAGGAGTTGTTGATGGAAGTTTAACAATAAGGTTAAGAGATTCAAAAGGAAAACTTTTGGCCAAATTCTCAACAAAATGGCATTTACAATCAACAGATACAGAATTAACTTCAATTGATGAAAACTTTACCTATGTTTTGGAAAAGAAACCAAAAGGAATTTATTTCGTAACTATGGAGACCTTTGGGTTAATGGATGAATCAATTACATCAGTTGAATCAGGACCATATGGTGTATTTAGTTCATCAGAACTTCCAGCAGGGGAAGCTTCAGGCTGGCAAGTAACTTCAGGCAACATCTTCTATAAGTAGGATTAAATTATCATTGGATCATGATTGGCAGTATCTACTTCAACAATAACAGTTTGACTTTCAAGTAGTTTTTGGAGTTCTGGGTTGTCTGCTAACACCTGCATAAGGCTTTTGCGTCTGTTACCCTGTTGTAGATGGATGTCGGTAAATTCACCATCAACGGCATCTATAAATGGTTTTATTAAGCTATATAAACTAATTTGTCTTTCCATGTCTAGAATTATTGCAGTAAATATAATTTTATCTTGACAAAACTTGACAATTTAACAGATTAATTTGATGTACTTTGTTCGGTGAAAATAACCCTTGACATTTCGTGAAAGAAACTTCAAAATGGTTAGTAATGGTGAAGTCTGGTGAAATCGCAAGATTGTTACTTTAGATCTAACTATATAATACCTGCCCAGTATTAAATAATTATGTTAATTGGAAGCTACTCGGCGGTATTAAGCGATTCAAGAAGAGTCGCAGTACCTAAAAAATTTAACGAAGAACTAGGCTCAAAACCAATTGTTGCAAAATGGTATGAGGATTGTTTGATTATTGTATCAAATGGGTTTTGGGAAAATTTATCAAAACGTTTAACTGGTGACAGGAAAACAATTGATCTAGGGGTTCGAGATATTGAACGATTTATCTTGGGTTCTGCTTTTGAAACAGAGCCTGATGAACAGGGAAGAATCATAATACCTGAACTTTTAGCTAATTATGCGAAGTTGGATAAAGACTTAGTTTTTGTAGGACTTATGGATAGAGTTGAAATCTGGCCAAAGAAAGTTTGGGACGAAAAATCTGAAAAATTGGCACAAACAACTAAAGAATATATAGAAGGGATTAACAGAAATGGGTAAGCAAAGCTTGGCCAGCACAGCTGGTAAATATCATGAGTCAGTACTAGTTAAAGAGGTATTAGAGAGTTTGCACCTTAATACAAGTTCACAGAACAGCAAATACATTGATTGTACATTAGGTACAGGTGGTCACACTGAAGCCATACTAAAAGCTGGTGGAAATGTTTTAGGTATCGAAGCAGATCCTAGAATGCTAGAGATTGCCAAAGAAAGGCTTGCAGGAACAAATTCAAAATTAGTTTTAGGCAACTTTGAAAATTTAGAAAAGATTGCTAAAGAAAATGGTTTTGAAGTAGTTGATGGAATACTTTTGGATTTAGGAGTTTCAAATTTACATTTGAAACAAGATACTAGAGGGTTTTCCTTTGAGTCACCTGAACAAGAATTAGATATGAGACTTAACCCAGAAACACAGGGGGTAAAAGCATCAGATCTCCTAAATGTATTAGACCAAACACAGCTAACCTATTTATTTGGCAACGTAGTTGTTCATAGCGAAGCCAAACGTATTGCAGGAAGAATAATGAGCATGAGGCCTATTAATACGGTTTCAGAGTTAGTTGAAGTATTAAAGGATATTCCACACAAGGAACATCTTAATCCTGCTACTCTACCGATGTTGGCTCTAAGAATTGCAGTAAATAGTGAACTTGATAATTTAAAGAAAGTGATACCAGAAGCATTTGGATTACTTAAAAAGGGTGGAAGGTTACTAATAATTACTTTCCATTCAGGTGAGGAAAAAGTGTTAGAAAAGTATGTTACTGAGAGAACAAAAATTAGAATACCAAGTTATGAAGAGATTAATAAGAACAAACGGTCAAGAAGCGCAAAGCTTTATGTTTTCACAAAAGATTAAATTTGTTTGTTTTTTGAATTTGGTTTTGTTTGTAGGGGTTGTATATATGGGTATTCAACAGGCTTCAAGGGGTGCAGATATAAATGATCTTGAAAATAAACTTGAAATAACAATAGAAAATCGAAATAGGATTACTGAAGAGGTTTTTTTAGCCGGAAACATTAAAAATTCAAATACAGAATCTAGTTTACTAGGTTATGTGAAACCTGAAAAAATATTCTATTTTGATTCAATCGATTCAGTTGCTAGTATTAGATAATGAGACTTAAAATTGTTGTAGTATTTTTTGGATTACTATTCTTTTTAGTTGTGTCCAGATTATTCTATTGGCAAATAATTAAAGGTGAAGAATTAAAAAAAAGTGCTAGTTATCAATATGGTGGATCCAGAAAAACTAGTGCATCTAGAGGAAATATTTATGCAAATGATGGAACTTGGTTGGCGGCTACTCGTACAAATTGGTTGCTTTTTGCAGAAGTAAAAAAGTTGGATAAGCCAATAAAAGAAATAGCTAATTTATTGGCTCCTTTCTTTATTCAATCTGATTTTGAAAACGAAGATGCTAGGAAAGAGGCGGTATTGTCTGAAATTCAAAGAATACAAACAATATTATCAAAAGAAGGTGCTGTCTGGGTTCCTATAAGGCATAGATTAACTTCAGAGGTAAAGAATCAAATTGAGCAGTTGAATATATACGGTTTAGGTTTTGATCCTGAGGAGGTGAGATATTACCCTGAAGGTTCATCGTCTGCTCAATTACTTGGTTTTGTTGGTAAAAATAAAAATGGTGAAGACACAGGGTATTTTGGTCTTGAAGGTTATTATGATATTTCATTAACTGGAAAAAGTGGATACCAGGAAAGAAAAAAAGATTTAAGCGGAGCACCTTTGTTATCAGAAGGGCTTCAAGAGATAAATTCAGTATCGGGATCGGATTTGTATACCTACATTGACAAAAGGGTTCAAGCGGTAGTGGAAGAAAAGCTAGAGGAAGCAAAAGATAAATATGGTGCAAAACAGGGCACTGTGATTATTATGGATCCAAAAACGGGAGGTATTTTGTCGATGGCCTCATATCCATCGTACGATCCAACAAAGTATTATGAATATGAAGGAAGTTTGTATAAAAATCCTGCAATTTCAGATACTTTTGAACCTGGTTCGGTTTTTAAGGTAATTGTAATGGCATCTGGTCTTGACGATGGTTCTGTGGATCCAGAAACTAAATGTGATATTTGTGATAAGCCGTATAAAGTAGATAAATATTTCATAGAGACATGGGATAACAAATATCATCCAGAATCAACAATGACAGATGTTATAGTGCATTCTGACAATGTCGGTATGAGTTATGTCGCTCAAAAACTAGGAAAAGATAAAATGTATGATTATTTATCGAAGTTTGGAATAGGCCAATTGACTGGCATTGATTTACAAGGGGAATCTTCTGTTCCTCTTCGTAAAAAAGGAACTTGGAATGATGTCGATTTATTGACATCGTCTTTTGGGCAAGGTGTCGCAACCACACCGATACAAGTATTAAGAGCCGTGGGTGCTATTGCAAATAACGGATATCTGGTTAAACCAAAAATTGTTAAAAGCGATAAAAATGAAAAAATAGAAGTTATAACAGCTGATGCTGCAGAAAAGATGACAAAGATAATGGTTGAGTCGGCTTCTCATGGAGAAGCACAATGGACTAATCTAAAAGGTTTTTCTGTCGCTGGGAAAACTGGGACTGCCCAAATACCAATTGAAGGTCATTATGATGCTGAGAAAACAATTGCGAGCTTTGTTGGATTTGCGCCTAGTAACGATCCAAAATTTGTAATGATTGTCACATTAAAAGAACCTCAAAGCTCGCCTTGGGCTTCAGAAACAGCAGCTCCACTTTGGTATTCAATCGCTAAGGATCTTTTTCAGTATTATGGTATCCAGCCAGAAAATTGACAAAGACTGATATAATTATTAGGCGCCATAAGAATATGGATATAAAGGTATACGGTGAACGAGTTTTAAGTGGTGAGATAAACCCTTCTGGTAGCAAGAATTCAGCTGTAGCATTGATTCCTGCAACAATCCTTTTTGATAGACCTATAACACTTTGTAATGTACCTGATATAACTGATGTTACCAGACTAGTGACAGTTCTTGAAAACTTAGGTTCTAAAGTTGTTTGGGACAAAGATAAAAAAGAACTATTTGTAGATAATTCAAATATAAATTTCAATTCGATTTCAAAAAGTGAAGTGGGTAATATGAGGGGAATATCTTTGCTTTGGGGGCCAATGCTTTCAAGATTTGGAAAAGTGTCTTTTGATGAACTTCCTGGGGGGGTGCACGTTAGGTGTTAGACCCTTGGATCCACACTACGACGTATTCAGAGATTTAGGGGTTGAAATAGTACTTCATGGTCAAAGTGTGTCGATGGATGCTAAAAAAGCAAAAGCAAAGACAGTCTGGTTAACTGAAATGAGTCCAACTGTTACAGAAAATGCAATAATGCTAGCAGTTTTATTAAAAGGAAAAACGACAATAATTGGTGCAGCTTCGGAACCTGGTGTTCAAGATTTATGCCACCTATTAAACCAGAGTGGAGCCAAGATAACTGGAATTGGGTCAAGTGTCATTGAGATTGAGGGGATTTCTAAAATAGATCCTCCAAAAAAGTATGAAATTTATGCAGACCACTATGAAATTGCAACGTTCCTTGCGCTCGGTGCAATAACAGGAGGGGAAATAAAAGTAAAAAATTCATTACCTGATTTGTTTGTGCATATAAACAGAGTATTTGCAAAGTTCAATATAAATATTGAATATGAAGGTACAACTGCCATAGTAAGAAAGAACCAAGATATAAAATTAAATACACCAAGTATTAGTACACTTGTGATTAAAGCACAACCTTGGCCAGCACTTCCTGTTGATATACTTCCGTTGTTTATTCCAATTGCATTAATGGCAAAAACAGGAAACACCCTTTTTCATAATTGGATGTATGAATCTGGGTTGTTTTGGACTTCAGAGTTAACAAAATTTGGAGCAAATGTAATTATGGCTGATCCACATCGAGTAATTGTTAATGCAGGCAATAAATTAATTGGTGCAAAAATAGAGGCCCCATATATTATTAGGGCAGTTGTGGCCATGGCTATGTGTGCAATGACAGCGAAAGGTGAGTCGTTAATATTAAATGCTGATGCTTTATATAGGGGTCATCCGAACTTTTCATCAAATCTCAAAAGATTGGGTGCAAAAATTGAGGAGGTTGTTTAACTAATTTGAAATTTAAAGATTTAACAACATTTAAAATTGGAGGATCCGTTAGGCATTTTTTCTTGGTTACCAACTTAGGTGAATTAGTTGAAAAAGTACGATTTGCAAAAAGAAAAAAACTACCCATTTTTATTATCGGTGAAGGAAGTGATATTTTAGTTTCTGATAAATACTTCAATGGTGTAGTAATTAAGTACGCTGAGAATAATATCGAAATAAATAACAATATTATTACTGCAAAAGCAGGAGTCATCTGGGATAAATTGGTAAAATTCACAGTTGACAATATGCTACGAGGAATAGAGTGTTTATCAGGTATACCGGGCACTGTGGGAGCATCACCAATACAAAACATTGGTGCTTATGGCCAAGAGTTATCAGACACCTTCATTTCTTTAAAAGCATACGATATCCAAAATGAAAAGGTGGTATTTTTTAATAAACTGCAGTGTAAGTTTGGATATCGAGAAAGTATCTTTAAGAGGAAAAGCCATTGGCAAAAATATGTGATATTGGAAGTCTCATTTCAACTTAAAAAAAGTAATGGAGTTGATCTGTTAAAATCTAGAAATGATGTTTTAAAATTGCGCAAACAAAAGCTGGAAGATCCCAAAAAGGTTCCAAATGCAGGCTCCTTCTTTAAGAACCCAATTATTAGTTTAAATAAAAAGTTAGATTTAGAGAAAAAATATAGTGATATGCAATTTTATCCAGTTAAAAATAAATATAAAATATCGGCAGGATTTCTTATTGAAAAGGCCGGTTGGAAGGGTAAAGAAATGGGACCTGCTCAAGTTTCTCCAAAACATGCTTTAATAATTACAAATCCTAATGGCAAATCAAAGTTTGATGATATCAAAAAATGGCCGATTCTATAATAACTGATGTTTATAAGCTTTTTAGAATAAAACTTGAGCCAGAAGTTCAATATATCAATATATAATATTCATTATCTAAATTTGAAGTTGAGTTGATACGAAGAGTGTACATACATCATGACTTAAAAGTCACCCATAAATGTGTGTTAGTATGATATATTATATAATATAAGTTAAATATGCAGTTTGGAAACACATTGTCACTTGGTTTAGGGCTAATAATATTCTCCTTTTTGATTAACTCTATTTTGATTGTTCCTTTTATCGATTTTTTGTTTAAGTTAAAAATGACTAGAAAGGTTGAGTCTGGAAAAGGTAAAAAGTTTTTGTTTGATAAGCTACATGATATAAAAGCTGGAACACCAGTTGGGGGAGGAAACTTCATAATTATTATGACTGTAATCTTGTTTGCAATTATTTTTCCAATTTCTTCAAAACTAGGTATGTTTGTACAGTCTGCATATGACCTAAGGGGTGAACTTTGGGTCATTTTTTTAACATTTATCGGTTTTGGGATATTAGGCTTGATGGATGATATTGTAAAAATGTTTGGTAAACCTGAAAAAGGAGCTATGGGAATGTGGGTAGGTATGAAAAGAGGACCTAAATTTCTTCTGCAGGTTGTGGTTGCATTAGTTGCTTCACTTATCATGTATTTTGATCTTGGAATAAGTATTTTACATATTCCACTTGTTAATATCACTTTAAACCTAGGTTGGGGGTATATTCCTTTTGCTACTTTTGTAATTGTTGCATTTTCAAATGCATTTAATATCACAGACGGGTTAGACGGTTTGGCATCTGGATTGCTTTTAATTTGTTTACTTGCATTTAGTGTAATAGCTGCAGGTAATTTAGATACACCACTTTCTGTATTTATGGCAATTTGGTCTGGTAGTTTAATTGCATTTCTTTATTTCAATGTCTATCCTGCACGTATCTTTTTAGGTGATGCTGGGGCTATGAGCTTTGGTGCTACACTTGGATTAATTGGTTTACTTACAGGAAATGTTATTGCTCTTTGTGTAATAGGTGGAATCTTTATTGTCGAAGTTATGTCCTCAGCTATCCAAATCTACGGCTGGAGGAGATTAGGCAGGCCAATTTTACCTTTAGCACCACTTCATAACACCTTTATGGTAAAAGGTTGGCAGGAGCCAAAGATTGTCATGAGAGCTTGGATTATTGGAATAATTCTAGCAATTTTTGGACTTTGGCTTGCAACAATCTGATGATGTTTCACTTCATTTAACTTTGGTACAATTATTCTTGTGAAAAGAAGACGTCATCTGAATCAATTATCGTCAGTAAAGAAAACATTTGATAGAACATTTTTGTATCTCGTACTAATTTTAGTTGTGTTAGGATTAGTTTTTATTGCTGATATATCTACACCACAAGCCTTAAATTATTTTAATGATAAGTTTTATTTTTTTAGACAGCAGTCATCGTGGGCATTAATTGGTATAATAGGCTTATTCATAACTAGTAATATACATTATAGTTTTTGGAAAAAGATATCTGTTCCTTTCTTTGTGATAACAATTTTGCTACTCGTTGCGGTCTTAATACCTGGTATATCTTTGAAAGCTTTAGGGGCACGTAGATGGATTTCAGTTGGGACAATTAATTTTCAACCATCCGAAGTAGTTAAGTTAGCACTCGCATTTTATTTGGCTAAAGTTTCTGATTCTTCAAAACAACCTCTGGCATTTTTTATTCCTCTTGCTTTAGTTTGTGGATTGATAATGTTACAACCTGATTTGGGTACAACGTTAATTATAGGGCTGATTGGCGTAGTTCAGATTTTTGTCTCTGGAGTTCCCATACTATATTTTATAGGATCTATTCTTGCGGGTGTTATAGGAGTAATTGCTTTAATTATCTTTTCTCCTTATAGAAGAGATCGGTTGATGACATTCCTTTCGATGGGTTCCGATCCTTTAGGGAAAGAGTATCACATAAGGCAAATATTGTTGGCAATTGGATCAGGGGGGTTTTGGGGTCTTGGTATAGGACAGTCTAGACAGAAATTTTTATTTCTACCTGAGGCTTCAACAGATTCTATTTTTGCTGCGATTTCAGAAGAGATTGGTTTTTTTGGTTCATTTATTTTAATTTCAATGTTTGCATATTTTATTTATAGAGCATTCAAAATCGCTTCTAGAGCTCCTGATTTATATTCAAGAATATTGGCAGTTGGCATTGCAACTTGGATTGGTGGCCAAATTGTCTTAAATATATCGTCCATGATTGCGTTAACTCCATTAACAGGAATACCTTTACCGTTTTTCTCTTATGGTGGTACTAGTTTATCGATGATTTTAGCATCATGCGGTATACTATTAAATATAAGCAGATATGAAACAAAAAAAATTATTACTAACCGGTAGTCATGCTGGATCAACTGCGATCGCTGTTATTGAAGAAATTAAGAAAAGAAACTTAAATTTAGAAATTCATTGGGTTGGTATGGAATACAAAAATATGCAAAAATATGATGTTATTTTTCATAGCTTTGAATCAGGTAAAATTGAAAATAAATTTACCAAAAACACATTACCTTCATTTCTAAGAATTCCATCGAGTTTTGTCAGAGGATATAAGTTTGTTGATCAAATTAAACCGGATTTGGTACTTTCCTTTGGTAGTGCTGCAGGTGCAATTATTTCTTTTTGGTCTAGTTTTAAAGGCATACCTGTAGTGTTACATGAACAAACTTCAACTGCTGGTAGAGCTAATATTATTTCTAGTTATTTTGCAAATAAAATATTAGTAGCTCGGGAATCATCTTTCCCTTATTTTAGCAAATCAAAAACTAAATTAGTGGGAAATCCTTTAAATGTTGAAATGCTTAAATATATTAATATCCCTAAGAATAATCATAGAGTTAGGTCGATATTTGTAACAGGTGGATCGAGAGGTTCTAAATGGATAAATGATGCGATTAAACCAATTTTACCTAAACTGCTAGAGAGGTATTTTGTTGTGCATCAGACAGGTGAAAATAATCTTGCTGAGTTTAAGGAAATTAAAAATGATCGTTATTTTACATTTGGACAAACCGATCCTCGTAATATGGCAGAAATTATGTCAAAAGCTGATATCGTTATTTCTAGAGCTGGAGCAAATACATGCTGGGAATTATTAGCTCTTAAAAAGCCATCTATACTAATTCCTATACCTTGGACTTACAATGACGAACAAAATGAAAACGCAAATTTTATGAAGAAAATTGGATTGTCGAGGATATTATCTCAAAAAGATTTAAGCCCTCAACGGCTATTTGCAGAAATAGAAATATTGATTGATGAATATACTAAAATTATTAGGTACACAGAAAAAATAGAATCTCCTGATACTTTGGCTTCAGAAAAAGTGGTAGATGAAATTGAAGGCATGTTTTTAAATTAAGCAAGTGAATAGACGTACTGATAACAAAAAAGTAGATATATTTAAAATTTTATCCTTGGTTTTGCTAGCTGTTATTCTATTTTTTACTCCAGAATTTATTAAGAGAAATATCCGTATATTAAATATCGAGTGTACTCCTGTGGAGAGCGATTGTTATAACCAATTATATTTATCAAATTATATTGGTAGAGATTATTTGACTGTTAAATCGGAATTGACTAAAAATTTAACAAATAATAATTTGGTAGATTTTTTTATAGTCCAATATAATATACCATCGACTGTTAAGGTGGATGTTGTGTTTAAAAAAGGTTCAATTAACATGTTAGTAAAAAGTGGTAATTATTTAATAATTGATAAAAATAATCAGGTTCTAATTAATAATAAAAATGATAGTTTACCAACTATCATAAACGAAGTAAGGGAGTATTCGATTAATGATTATCTTATAAAAGATGATAAATTTTCTATTGAGTTATATACAAAAATTGATACGATATATAAAATTAAAGAAGCAAGAATATATGACAAGTATTTAAAGTTGATTCTCGATACTGGTCAGGTAATTTATTTTCCAACAGAAGGAGATGTTGATGTTTTGGCTGGAAGTGTTAGGTTAATATTTTCACGCTTGAATGAGGGGGTGCAAGGAATTAGAATGGAAGATGTTAGGGAAATTGACCTAAGATTTAAAAATCCTATCTTAAGGTGATATCATTATCTAGAGATATAAATTTAATTTCGTATGAATAGTAAAAATAAAATTATTGCAGGTATTGAACTGGGAAGTAGCAAGACTGTGACTGTTGTAGCCCAATTAACTACGGTTGGTGAATTCGAACAAAAAATTAATATTATTGGAGTTTCACAAGTTGCTTCAAAAGGTGTTAAAAAAGGACAAATTGTTAATATCGAAGAGTGTGTTGAATCTGCGATTGAGTCACTTGAAGGAGCAGAAAGAATGGCGGGCCACAATATTGATTCCGCCTTTGTCTCCTTAGGTGGTGCACACATAACTTCCCAAAATTCACATGGAGTGGTTGCGATATCAGGTCCTGCTGGTGAGATTGTCCATTCTGACATAGATAGAGTAATTGAGGCTGCATCTGCAATCTCTTTGCCTACTAGTAGGGAAATAGTTCATGTAATTGATAGAGAGTTTGTCGTTGATGGTGAATCAGGTGTCAAAGATCCTATAGGTATGAGCGGAGTGCGTCTTGAGGTTGAAACTCATGTTGTAACAGCTTCGTCTGCTGCGGTTAAAAATCTCACAAAGACTTTATCTGAGGCGGGTGTTAAGGTCGACGATATTGTTTTTACAGGTATCGCATCTAGCAACGCAGTCCTAACTGAAACTGAAAAAGAATTAGGGTGTGTTATGGTCGATATAGGTGCAGGAACAACTTCTGTGGTTGCTTTTGTTGATGGATCGATCGCATATTCTGGTGTAATACCTGTTGGTGCTAAAAATGTTACAAATGATATTGCTATCGGTTTACGCGTATCTCTTGATACTGCAGAAAAAATAAAATTATCGTTATCTGATTCAAAGTCTTCAAAGGAGCAAAAGGATGAATTGGATTTATCTGCTCTTGGAATATCTGAAGTTAGTAAAGTTTCTAAGAAAACTCTTGTAGAAGGTATTATTAGACCAAGACTTAATGAAATATTTACTATGGTAAGATTAGAACTTGAAAGAGAAAAAATAATTAATAGAGTTCCTTCTGGCGTAGTAGTCACGGGTGGAGGTGCTAAAACAATCGGTTTATCTGATTCAGCTAAACGAATGTTAGGTTTACCTTTTAGGTTTGGATTACCCTCTGGTATTTCTGGATTAATTGATGACGTGATTGATCCTGCATTCTCAGTCCCTGTGGGATTATTAATTTTTGGATCAAAAATTGACAGTGTTGATCAGTCTGGAATTAAATTTCCAATAAATATAAACTTTAATAGTAAAGGATTTATACATAAATTAATTGAATCTGTTAAAGACTTACTACCTTAGTATTTGTGCCTAATTATTACAAATCGTAAACTAGGTTTTGACAAGTTACGTAAACTGTATATAATGCAATTTAATCGAGGCTACTGCTCCAGCGACTAGATTATTAGATAAAAATATGGCTTTAGTAAAACCTGATTCTGCAAGAATTGCAAAAATAAAAGTTATAGGAGTTGGAGGCGGTGGTGGTAATGCTGTTTCTTCAATGGTTGATAATGGTAAGATCACAGGCGTTGAATTTATAGTGGCAAATACAGATTCTCAAGTTCTTCTTACAAACAAAGCACCAACAAAAATTCAAATCGGCGAAAAAATTACAAAAGGTTTGGGGGTCGGTGGTAATCCTGAAATTGGAGCCCAAGCTGCAGAAGAATCAATTGAAAAGTTAAAGGAATTAATGGTAGATACTGATATGGTATTTGTTACTGCAGGTATGGGCGGAGGAACAGGAACGGGTGCAGCTCCTGTTATTGCACGATTAGCAAAAGAGGCAGGTGCGTTGACTGTTGGAATTGTAACCAAGCCATTTGCTTTTGAGGGGGCAAGGAGAACTGTTGCTGCAGAGGACGGTATTGATAAACTTCGAGAGGTTGTTGATACCTTGATTGTTATTCCAAATCAAAGATTGATGGATGTTATTGATAGAAAAATGAGTTTAGTTGATGCTTTTAAGGTGGTTGATTCTGTTCTTGAACAAGGAGTTGGTGGTATTGCTGAAATAATTACTACTCCAGGACTTGTAAACGTTGATTTTAACGATGTTAAAGCGATTATGAGCCAAGCAGGAACAGCGTTGCTTGGTATTGGAACGGGTGTCGGTGAGAACCGTGCACAGATGGCAGCCAGAGCAGCAGTAAGCTCCCCATTGCTGGACCTTTCAATAGAAGGCGCACGTGGGGTTTTGTTTAATATTGCAGGAGGAAAAGATATGACAATGTACGAAGTTGATGAAGCTGCTAAAATCATTAGTTCTACGGCAGATCAGGATGCTAATGTTATTTTTGGAGCTGTTATAAAAGATGATTTGCATGATTCAATTAGAATTACTGTTATTGCAACTGGTTTTGATGAGACAAGATCGAGAATTGCTCAGATGAGACCATCAAATATGCGCCAAGTTATAACGGGTGTAGTTTCTGAAAAAGTTGAGGAAAAGAAGAACGAGGAAATAAATAGCGAATCGGAACAGAATAGTTTGGATGTTAGTGATAATGATACTTTTGGTGATAAATTTGAGATTCCTGCCTTCTTGCGAAAAATTCATTAAGTGCTACAATAATTTAAAAGCAATACAGAAATATCAACTCTGTGCTAAAGGAAGAAATCTTTTAAGCGAAAGCTTAGGCTTATAAAGAAATTAGACCCTTTCGGGTAAGCCCGTAATAGCAGTAATAAGAACAAAAAAGGTGGTACCGCGCTTCATTGTCGCCCTTTACAAATATATTTAATATATAATTAAAGGAGCTATACTCAAGAAACTTGAGTTTGCGTAGCAAACGAGAATTTCGAGTATATAATCTCATGCGAGAATTGAAAATTCGAGTAGGAGGAGTATATGGCAAAAACAAAACAATATTTTGATTCACTAGATCCAAAACCTGATTTTCCAGCAATGGAAAGAGAACTCTTGGAACATTGGTATTCTGATGGAATTGTTAAAAAGTATTTGGAAAAAAATAAAAAATCAGATAAATACTTTTCATTTCAAGATGGACCAATAACTGCAAACAACCCAATGGGTGTTCACCATGCATGGGGAAGAACATACAAAGATCTCTGGCCAAGATTTAAGAGTATGCAAGGTTTTCGTCAACGTCATCAAAATGGATTTGATTGCCAAGGTTTATGGGTCGAAGTTGAAGTAGAAAAAGAACAGGGTTTTAAAAGTAAAAAAGACATTGAAGCGTTTGGTGTCGCAAAGTTTGTTGAGTTATGTAAAGAGAGAGTTAAAAAGTATTCTGGTGTTCAGACGGAACAAAGCAAAAGATTAGGATATTTTGCAGACTGGGACAATTCATATTACACATTGTCAGATGATAATAACTATATGATTTGGCACTTTTTGAAGGTTGTCCATGAAAACGGATGGCTATATAAAGGGAATGATTCTGTTCCATGGTGTCCAAGATGTGAAACTGCAATTTCTCAACACGAAATGCTAACAGAAGATTACAAAGAGGCAACCCATGAATCAATTTACATGAAGTTTCCAATTATTAATACTGATGAAAATTTGCTTGTTTGGACAACAACTCCATGGACTATACCTGCAAATATTGCAGTAGCTGTTGATAAAAAGTTAGATTATGTTTTAGTTGAATCAGAAGGAATAAAATATTGGCTTGCAGACGAAGCAAAAGAAAGAGTGTTTAACGGGCTAGATTTTAAAGTTATCAAAAAGGTAAAAGGAAGTGACCTTGTAGGACTTAAATATTCAGGATGTTTTGATGATTTGCCGGCTGTATCTGCTGTCGCATCGACATCAGAAAAGTTTCATACAGTTGTGGCAACAAACGACTTGATTATGCCTATTACAACAGTTGATGGAACTGGAATGGTTCATACTGCAGTATCTGCTGGAACTGAAGATTTTAAACTGGGTCGCGAGCTAGGACTTCCAATGATTCCTGTGATCAATGATGACGCTTCTTATATGGATGGTTTTAATGAGTTATCAGGTCAGAATGCAAAATGGCATCCAAGAATAATACTGGATATCATGGAGGAAAAAGGTTTTGCCTTCAAAGTTGAAAAATACACACATAGATATCCTGCATGTTGGAGATGTAAAGCAGAACTTGTTTGGAAAGTTACAGATGAATGGTATGTTTCAATGGATAAGCAAAGCTTGCCACTTCGTGGTAAATCTTCAAAAGGTCCAAATCTAACTCTTAGAGAGAGGATGAAGGAAAATGCTAAAAAAATAAATTGGTTACCAGAATTTGGACTTAAAAGAGAACTTGATTGGCTAGATAATATGCACGATTGGTTGATTAGTAAAAAGAATAGGTATTGGGGTCTTGCCCTTCCAATTTGGGAATGTACTAAATGTGGTAACTTTGATGTGGTTGGTGGAAAAGAAGAACTAAAAGAAAAAGCTGTTTCAGGCTGGGACAAAATGGATGGTAAATCTCCACATAAACCACAGATTGACGAGGTTAAGATTAAGTGTTCAAAATGCGGTGAAGTTTCTTCAAGAATAGAACCTGTTGGCAACCCGTGGCTTGATGCTGGAATTGTTCAATTTTCAACAATCTCATCTAACAATAAAGCAAGCAATTTTGATGTCACAGATACAAAACCACTTTATCTAGCTGATAAAAAAGAGTGGGAGAAGTGGTTTCCTGTCGATTTTATTACTGAGAGTTTTCCAGGCCAATTTAAAAATTGGTTTTATTCAATGATCGCTATGAGCACTGTTTTGGAAAATAAAAATCCATTTAAAACAGTATTAGGTTTTGCAACACAGTTGGGTGAAGATGGTAGGGCTATGCATAAATCATGGGGTAATGCTATTGAATTTAACGAAGCTGCAGACAAGATCGGATCTGATGTTATGAGATGGATGTTTGTAAGACAAGACCCCGCACAAAACATGCTTTTTGGATATAAATCTGCCGACGAAACAAGAAGGCAATTCCATTTAAAACTTTGGAATATTTATAACTTCTTTGTAACCTACGCCAATATTGATGATTGGGAACCTTCAAAATCAATTGAATCGGGTGATATTTTAGACAAATGGATTTTGATCAGACTTAATGAAACTATTAAATCAGTTACTGAAAGTATGGAAAGGTTTGATCCATACAACTCAAGCGGTGCATTGGATAAATTTGTTGATGACTTATCCCTCTGGTACATAAGGAGATCAAGAGATAGAAAAGATAATAACTTTTATAGCACAACTTATGAAGTTTTAGTTACTTTGTCAAAATTACTTGCGCCATTTATTCCATTCTTGTCTGAATTAATTTACACAAACTTAACCAAAGAAGAAAGTGTGCATCTTGCATCTTGGCCTGTTGCTAACGAGTTAAATGATGTAGATATCAGGATAATTGAAGAAATGAAGATTGTTAGGGAAATTGTGGAAGTTGGACATAGTTTAAGAAAAGAAAACAACATCCCTGTTAGACAACCGCTTGCAAAATTTGAAGTGCAAATTTCCAAGTTTGGAACTGATGGATTAGAACAGATATTAATGGATGAACTGAATATAAAATCAGTTAAATATGGTCAGAAGGAGAATTGGTTAGATTTGGAAATAACGCCTGAACTTAAAGAAGAGGCTGATACAAGAGATTTAATTAGAAAGATACAAGCCAAAAGAAAAGAAATTGGAACTGCGCTTGATGACAGGATTAAGGTTAGTGCAACATGGATTCCAACAAATGAAAAGTTACTAGAGCTTTTGAAAACAAAAACACTTTGTGATGTTTTAGAAATTGGTGACTTTGATGTTAAGAAAATTTGATTCTCTATTGATTGTTCCCATATTTTTACTTTTAGTTTTTTCCTTTTTTATTCTCAAATCCGTTAGTCCAGACCTATTCCCTTCATACTACTGGTATTTTGGTTTGGGTATTTTTGCATTTATTATCTTTAGTTTGTTTGATTTTGAAGTTATCTCTGCGTTTTCAAAATACTTTTATACTATTAGTATAGTATTGCTATTAATTACCTTAGTAATTGGCCAAGTAACAAGAGGGACTGTAAGATGGATTCCGATTGGATCATTTTCGCTTCAACCTTCAGAAATTGTTAGGCCATTTTTATTAGTCTTTTTTGCTAATTATTTAGCTGAAAAAAAACTTGATTTAAGAAGGATTGTTAAAGTTCTGCTATTAATGGCATTACCCTTGTTTTTAATTCTTGTACAACCGTCATTAGGTGTTACAGCATTAACTACTGTAGGATTTCTAGGATTATTTTTTGCTTCTGATTTGGACAAAAAATACTTTTTGTACTTGGGACTAGTAGCGCTTGTCTTAGTTCCCTTGGTTTATGTTTTTCTTGCACCCTATCAAAAAACACGTATTACAACATTTTTAGATCCTACAAGTGATCCGCTAGGAGTCGGGTACAATGCTATCCAGTCTACAATATCTGTAGGTTCAGGTATGTTTTTAGGACGTGGACTAGGTAGAGGAGTTGGGACACAGCTATCGTTTTTGCCTGAAAGACATACAGATTTTATTTTTGCATCAGTTGCAGAAGAAATGGGTTTTGTGGGAGCAATCGTCCTTTTGCTTTTAACATTCCTGCTTTTATATAGAATTGTTAATTATTCAGAACATGCAATTAATATACCTGCCAGAATTTTTCTTTCAGGTTTGTTTTTAACTTTTTTTGCTCAAGTTGTAGTGCATACAGGAATGAATATGAGTCTGTTTCCAATTACAGGTATTCCATTTCCATTAGTTTCTGCGGGTGGGTCATCGCTTCTCGCAACCTTAACTGCACTAGGTATTGTAGTTGGAACAAAAAAAAGTTAAAATACAGTCATAATGGACAAATTTGCAGTAATCAGAATTGGTGGAAAACAATACAGAGTCACAGAAGGCCAAGAAATTTTGGTTGACAAATTGGCTGATACAAAAAAAGTAACTCCTGAAGTTTTACTTTTTGTTGAAGGTGAAACTGTAGAAGTAGGTACACCTGTGCTTGAGAAGGCTAAAGTAGCTGTTAAGGTTGTTGCAGAAATTGAAAAGGGTGAAAAAGTAGACATCTTCAAGTACAAAGCTAAATCAAGAGAAAGAAGGCATGTAGGTTTTAGAGCTCAATATACAAGACTTCTAATAACAAATATTAGTAAATAATATTTGATATCACGTCTACGTCATCATAGAAAAGATATGAGATTCAGCTAACGCTATCAAACTGATATTTTCTGATCTCTTGACAAGCGTGAAAATGTAATATATATTCGTAGCAGTACTAGAAGTTCATCATTATTTAATATGTCAACACACAAAGCAGCAGGAAAAGCCAAACAACACACAAGTCCAGCCGGCAAAAGGCTAGGTACCAAGGTTGGTGCAATGCAAACAGTTAATTCAGGTGAAGTTTTAGTTCGTCAAAACGGAACTAAAATTAACGCGGGTAAAAATGTAAAAGTAGGTAGAGATCATACTTTGTACGCTATCAAATCCGGTTTGGTCAAATTTTCGACAAAATTAGGAAAGAAACTTGTTAATATAGTTACAAAATAAATGGCAGAAGAAGTATTACAGTTTGACATAAATCAACTTCAACCCAATCCCTTGCAACCTAGAGGTGCAATTACCCCAGAAAGTTTAGTGGATTTAGTTGATTCTATTCGTGAACATGGAATTTTAGAGCCACTAGTTATTGCTAAGACACCAGCAGGTTATCAAATAATTGCAGGTGAAAGAAGATGGAGAGCTAGTAAACTTGCAGGTCTAACTCATGTACCAGTTATTATTCGTGAGACGACACCAAAAGGAATGCTTGAGATGGCGATCGTTGAAAACGTTCAACGCGTAGATCTTAATTCACTTGATCGTGCTAAAGGCTTTGAACGGTTGATGGACGAATTTGGTTTAACAACATCTGAAGTGGCAGTTAGAATTGGAAAGTCGGTTGCGTATGTCAGTAATTCATTAAGACTTCTAACTTTACCGGATGCATTAAAAGATGGTTTACTGTCTGGATTAATATCTGAAGGACACGCAAGAGCGCTTGCAGCTATTGAAGATATTGATCTTATGGTTGAGGCTTATAAAATAATTTTGCGTGAATCAGGCTCTGTTAGACGAGCAGAAGAACTTGCAAGGAGAATGAAAGCAGATAACAATCTTAAACAAAAAGTAAATTTACCAAAAATGCATGTTGTGTCTGATGAAATAGATAAGATGAGATACGATTTTGAAAAAGCGTTAGGAGAAAAGCATCAGGTAAGACTGGCAAGATCAAGAAGAGAAACAAGGTTAACCTTCGTTCTAAAAGGGAGTCTTGATGAGACAGAAAATACACTTCAGTTAATTTACAAAGCAATTGC
>CAZGHY010000007.1:0-21224 GCA_964526015.1 uncultured Gammaproteobacteria bacterium | reverse complement strand
CTGAAGGTATAGTTAAGTTATTGTTGAAAAACAGAAATATAAAAACTAAACAAGATATTGATAATTTTATTAATCCAAAAGATCCTGAAAAAACTAAATTTAAAGATTTAGGAATAAGTGACACAATTGTAAAAAAGGTTATTAAAAGGTTGGATTCAGCAAAGAAAAACAAAGAAAAGATTATTATATATGGTGATTATGATGCTGATGGTGTGTGTGCTACTGCTATTCTCTGGGAAGCAATGTATAAATTAGGTTTTGATGTTATGCCATTTATACCAAACAGATTTGAAGATGGCTATGGCTTAAAAGTTGAAAGTGTTAAAAGACTAAAAGACCAAGATGAGAAGTTAAGTTTAATTATTACAGTTGATAATGGAATAGTTGCAAATGATGCCATTAAGAAAGCAAATAAGTTAGGTATTGATGTTATTGTTGTCGATCACCATACAAAAGGTAAACTAACATCAAGTTCATTTACTTTACACTCCACATTAGTTTGTGGTTCTGCCCTTGCTTGGTTTCTAGCAAGAGAGTTGGGAGAGAAAAAAGGACTTGATCTTGTAGCTCTTGGCACAATAGCAGACCAAATGCCTTTACTTGGAATAAACAGATCACTGGTTAAATTTGGACTTCCAGAACTAACCAAAACAAAAAGAATTGGACTTCAAAAGTTATTTAGAGACTCAAAGATTGATAAAGTAGGAGTATATGAAGTTGGTTACATTATAGCTCCAAGAATTAATGCTATGGGTAGACTAGCCCAAGCAACTGACTCATTAAGGTTTTTATGCACCAGAGATCCAAAAAAAGCAGAAGGCTTTAATAAATTATTAAACGATACAAATATACAAAGACAAAAAGTTGTAGACGAAGTATTAACAAAAGTACTAAAGCAGGTGCAGGATACAGAAAAAGTTATAGTTATATCAGGAGAATATCATGAAGGGGTAATAGGTTTAGCTTCTGGAAAGATAACAGAGAAATTGTATAAACCCTCAATTGTCCTTTCTACAAATGGTGACATATCAAAAGCTTCTGCAAGGTCAATTCATGGATTTAATATTATTGAAGCAATTAAAGAAACAGAACTTATTTTAGAAGGTGGAGGGCACCCAATGGCTGCAGGTTTTTCAATTGAAACAAAAAAAATTGAAGAATTTAGATTAAAAATTAATGAAATATCAAAGCATAAATTAACTGATGAGGTTTTAGAAAGAAAATTAAAAATTGATTTGGAATTAAGTTTTGATTTGATAAATGAAGAATTAGTAGAGGATTTAAAAAAGTTTGAGCCCTCTGGACAAGGTAATTATTCTCCTGTTTTTGTCAGTAATAATGTAAAAATAATTGAGAGTAAAACAGTAGGTAGTGATGGAAAACATTTAAAATTAAAACTAGAACAAAATGGAATGAAGTTTGACGCTATATATTTTGGAGGTTCAAGCAATAGTCACACAATAGAAGAAAATAGAACAATAAGTTGTGCGTATTCGATTGAAGAAAATATCTGGAATTCTAAAACTTCAATTCAGTTGAAAATTAAAGATATAAATAATTAAAGTATCACATACGTGCTTCTTCGTGAGATATTGGTAGTTCATGCTTGTAGACATCTCCGTCTACGTTGTAAATTTTTTTTGCTATAACATTATTAATTTTACCTACTCTTACTTTATATCTAGGACATTCTCTTGGTTCTACTTTTGGACAGTTTAATTCAGCAGGGATTCGATTTGTTGATCGAAGATATATATAAAATCCGCAATTATTTTGTAATTCACACATATATTTTTTTTAAAACTAAAAAAACCTCTTTGTTTAAAGAGATTTGTCATTACTCACCAGCCAGACAAACCTCTTAGTTAAAGAGATTAATAATTGCCTTGACTGATTTATATAATTTCATATGTAAGAGGTAGTTTAGAAAAAAGTTATACTTGTTGTCAAGACTTAATATTGAAGTTAAAATACATATATGCAAAGAACTTTGGTTTCTGAATCTGTATCAAAAGTTGGAGAAACAGTTAAACTCATGGGTTGGGTTAGTACTGTACGTGATCATGGAAAAATAAGTTTTATAGATCTTCGTGATAGAACAGGCATCATCCAGTGTGTTGGTCAAAACCTAGAAAAAGTTATGCCCGAATCTGCAATAGAACTTGAAGGTAAAATTGTTGAAAGGCCTGAAAAGTTAGTAAATAGTGAAATCGAGACTGGCAAAATAGAATTACAAATTGAGAAACTGACAGTCTTGAGCCCTTCAGTTGAATTACCTTTCGATATGGGTAAAACAGATCTGGATTTGAGCTTGCCGGTCTTGTTGGACCATAGACCTCTTACATTAAAAAATGTAAAACAAACAGCAATTTTTAAAGTTCAAAATGCTGTATCTGATGCTTTTAGAAAAGCCTCACTAGATTTAAACTGCAGAGAAATTTTTGTTCCAACAATTTCAGCCTCTTCAACGGAAGGTGGGTCAGAAGTTTTCATGATTGACTACTATGACCACAAAGCTTTTTTGACACAAAGTCCACAGTTGTATAAGCAAATTGCTGTAGGCGCTTTTGAAAGAGTGTTTTTGTTTTCACATGCTTATAGAGCAGAACCTTCAGTAACAACAAGACATTTATCAGAAGTGGTTCAAATGGATTGTGAAATAGCATTTATAGAAAGTTTTGATGAACTTGCAGACAACATGGAATATGTTGGTACAAACATGATTCTTAATGCATATGATGCATCTGAAAAGGAAATGAAAATGTTTGGAGTTGAGAGACCGATTCTTGAGACAAAAGTCCCAAGATTAACACTAACTGAAGCTCAAGAAATAATTGAAAAAAGAACAGATAGGAAAGTAGTTGGAGAAAAAGATCTTTCTCCTGAAGACGAAATCGAAATATGTAAGTGGGCCTTCGAAGAAAAGAAGAGTGACTTTGTGACAATTACTCATTTCCCAACAAAGAAAAGAGCATTTTATACAATGCCAGATCCAGAGAATCCAGAGTTTTCACTTTCTTTTGACCTTCTTTTTAGAGGGATAGAAATATGTAGTGGAAGTCAAAGAATAAATAATTATGATCAGTTAGTTGAATCTATTAAAGGACGTGGAATGGATCCTAAAAACTTTGATGTTTACCTTCACTGTTTTAAATACGGAATGCCACCAGAAGGCGGTTTTTCATTTGGATTAGAAAGAATAACTATGAAACTACTTGAACTTAAAAATGTTAGAGAGGCTTCATTGTTTCCAAGAGATATGGAAAGAGTAGATGTGAGATTGTCTTCAATCGAAAAAGATGTCAAAAAGTAATTACTTCAACAAGAATAAACTTCTATACCTTTCAATTTTGACTTTTGTGTTAGTTTCAACATCTGCAATATCACTAAATTCTGGATTTGAAGATGCCGTTACATATATATTTCCAGAAAAAAAAGTTAAAGCCTATTCAGACTTACCTGTTTTAAAAGAAAACATAAGTTATCCTGTCGTTTCTGCACAATCTGTAATGGCAGTTGATTTGGTGTCAGGTGTGACACTATATGAAAAAGATCCAAATAAAGCACTTCTGCCAGCCTCAACTACAAAAATAGTTACTGCGTTAGTTGCAATTGATACTTACCAACCAGAACAGGTCTTAAAAGTGGGTAAGGTGAGTGTAGAAGGCCAAAAAATGGGACTGGTTTGGGGTGAAGAAATAAAATTTATAGATTTATTACATGGGCTTTTGATTTACTCTGCAAATGATGCTGCGGAGGTGTTGGCCCAAAACCACCCCGGAGGCCGTGACTTGTTTATTGGTTTAATGAACAAAAAAGTAAAAGATTTAGGATTGACAAATACTCATTTTACCAATCCTGCTGGTTTAGATGGTGGAGCGCAGTATTCAACCACAAGAGATTTGGCTGTGGTTGCAAAAGAAGCAATGAAGAATAAAACATTTGCAGAAATTGTGGGGACAAAAGAAAAAATAGTTAAAAGTGTTGATAATAGGTTTACACATAGACTATTAAGTACAAATGAATTATTGGGTAAGATTGAAGGTGTTAAGGGAGTAAAAACTGGTTGGACTGAAAACGCAAGAGAAAATCTGGTTACATACATAGAAAGAAATGGACGTCACGTGATGATTGTTGTTTTGGGTAGCAGTGATAGATTTGGTGAAACAGAAGAATTAATTGATTGGGTTTTTGGTAGTTATGTTTGGGAAGAAGTAAAACCAGAATAATAATTGCTCACCACGAGCTAAAGCTCCGGATCATTTTATTCTCTGTAAGTAAAGCTTGTGACTACTCGCCATAATAATCTGAAGTAACTGCTGGAATGTAGGCTACAAAATCTTTATCTCCTTCAAATACATATATTGGTTGATAAAATGGTACATAAACTCCAGCATCATAATAAGCAAGATAAATCTTTCTAATTTTAATATTGTCAGATTCAACAGCGGTCCCATATGAAGCTGGATAGTAATTGCCTGATTTTAATTCGTTATATGCTTGTTCTCCTGTTTTGATTGGGTAAGTTGAGTTTTGAGATTCATCGATAGGGAAATAATGATATTCACCTGCAATTATATCTTTACCTCTTTCTCTTGCTCCGGAAACCATAAACCAGACATTTCCATTTTTAGGATTTGGCGTAACTGATGGTAGGTCATTAATGTTTTTCCTAAATAAATCGATTCTAACTAAATTAGCATCTGATAAAGATAACGCTGGTACAAATCCGCCAGCTTGAGTTTTCAAAAATTTGTGTTCTATTGGTCCTGATAGGTCATCAGGGAACAGTGATGCGGAATTTAAATATGATTTAATTGTGCTTGCTGCGATTTCTGGTTGAGATGGACGAACTTCAATTGGTGTTGAGTCTATGTTTAAGTCATAGCTAATAGAAAAAGACCCAGAAATTATATTTGTTTCAAGAATTGCTGGATTTTCCATGTTGGCAAATTTGTAAATCGATTCTGTGACCTGTTGAGGCTCGTCTGTAAAACCTAGTTTTTTTGCTTTTTCTTTAGCAAAATCTAGAGATAATAGATTAGATGAAATTCTAGGCATAAAATAAACGTTTGATAAAAGTGGAAAGTTAGGAATATTCCCAGTCGATGTTTCGATTGCAAAATTAATAGGTAATATATTTTTTTCTGGGAAAGGTAATTTAGGTAATTTTTTGAAAAGTACAGTGGCTGGTGTGGGAGGTGGAGGAAAAATTCTTTTGTATATTGCTACTGCAGATAAGAAAAATCCACGCAGTAGAATAAATATGATTATTGAATAGATTGCATAGCGAAGGCTTTTCCTTGAAATTATTGATGCTTCAGTGAGTGTTGTCATATTTATATTTAAGTTTAAACTGTGAAATGATACAATTCAATCTATGAATGGTGTTAGAACTAGATTTGCTCCAAGTCCAACAGGATTCTTGCATATTGGTGGTTTACGTACAGCATTGTATGCCTATGCAATGGCTAAACATGAGAATGGAGAGTTTTTACTTCGTATTGAAGATACTGATCAAAAAAGAGAAGTAGAAGGAGCAACAGAAGCGCTTAAATTTACATTGAAGAAATTTGGAATTAATTGGGATGAGTTATATGTACAATCAGAAAGACATAAAGAAGGAATATATAAGAAATCAGCTGAAAAGTTAGTTAGTGAAGGACATGCTTTTTATTGCCAATGTAAAGCTAAAAACGCAAAAACTGAAGGGTTCTCTGTTGTTTTAAGAGACCCATGTAGAGACTTGGGTTTAACTTCAGGGGCAATTAAATTAAAAGTTCCAGACAATGAAATTATTAAATATACTGATTTCGTACATAAAAAAGAGATCTCTTGGAACACAAATACTGTTTATGATGCAACACTTTTAAAAACTGACGGCTTCCCAACCTATCATTTAGCTGTAGCAGTTGACGACACAGATATGATGGTAACTCATATCTTAAGGGGGCACGATTGGTTGCCTAGTACACCCATTCATTTATTAACGTTCAAATATGTAGGCGGTCGCGTGCCACAGATAGGTCATGTAACGGATATATTATCAGTTGAAACAGGCAAAAAACTCTCCAAGAGAAGAGATTCTGTGTTCTGTGAACAATTTTTAGAAGAAGGATATCTACCCGAAGCGCTTTTGAATTTTATAATGCTTTTAGGCTGGGCGCCTAAAGATAATAAAGAATTATTTACTCTTGATGAATTTGTAGAGGCATTTGATATTACTGGTTTTCAAAATGCAAATCCAAGATTCTTTACAACAAAATTAAATTGGTTTAACGGACAGTACATACGTAAATTATCAGTAGAAGAATTATTAGAAAAACTCGGTTTAGATAATAATGAAAAAAATAAGGCAATTGCCTCATTAATACAGGATAGATTGGAAAAGCTTTCGGACTATGAGTCATTAACTAAGTTTTTCTTTGAACAGCCCGATGTTGATCTAAAGTTATTTGGAAATGATTATAAAGAACATTTGGTAAAAGCAATTGAAGGTATTAAAAAAGATAGAGATCTAATGGAAGTAGTTAAAGAGAATAATTTCAAAACTGGTGAATTTTTTATGTCACTACGTATTGCAATAACCGGCATGAAGTTCACACCACCAATTAATGAATCAATTGATATTCTTGGAAAAGAAGAAACATTATCACGACTTGAAAAATTAATATAGTATAAAAATATAATGAAACAAACTGTCCAAACTAATTTTCGTGATACATTAAAGCTTAAAAGTATAGAAGCAAAGGTCAACTTTGAAAAAAAATATCCCCAAGCACATCAGTTTTTAGTTGATCGTGGTTTAGAATTTTATAAATTAAGAGAACATAGTGCAAAACTAATTTCAGCAGGAGCCTTAACAGGATCGTTACTCTTAGCTCCTCCAACAGGTATAGGTCAACTGCCTAGTCCTACAGAATTGTCAAAAACAATTGATGACTTAACTGGTGATAGGGAAGGTGAATCGTTGCCACAAAAAGATTTGATTGATTCGTTTAAGAACATGCTTCCTGAAAAAGTCCGACCATTATCAAGAGAGGAAGAAAAAAGATTAGAACAGGTTATAAAAGATGTTACAAACATTCCAGCTAAAGCTTCACTTGAAGGAGAGCATTTGAATACTACATTTGGTTATATTGGTGCAGAACAACACTTAAAAAGGTATCCGGGAGATATTCTTGAAAATCATGGTCCATACTATAAAGAAGGTATTGCGCCGGGACTCGGAGCTTGGGGTTATTTCTCAAAATCGAAATCTGAACTTACACCTGAACTGATCGAAACTGAGAAGTGGTACGCAGTTGTCCAAACACTTTATCTACCTGATTGGGATACTAGACATAAATTTTTATATAAATGGTATAAATATAGAAAAGTAATGGTTGTAAATACTGTTAATGGCAACGCTGTGGTTGCAGCGATTGCAGACGCTGGGCCTGCTGCTTTTACAGGAAAGCATTTTGGTGGAAGCCCTGAAGTTATGGAATACTTAGGGGGGTCACGCTATAAAAAGGGTGCAGTTTTGCTTTTTTTTGTTGACGATCCGGAGAATAAAGTACCGCTAGGTCCAGTAAAGTATAATGAATTAAGCATACCAGAAGGGAGTTTGGTGCAAATATGAGCATTTTATTTTACGACCACCTAATAGTTGTTGAAAAAATTGACAAAAAAATTAAGAAAGTTTCTGGTTCCAATGATGAAATGCAAGAGCTATGGAAGTATGTAGAAGAAATAATTCATGCAAAAGTATTTGATTGCTGTCTTGGTAATTTACCTGAAGAACATCATCAAGAATTTTTAGAGCGGTTTCACGAAGCACCTCATGATTCAGGTTTAGTTGAATACTTAAATCAAAAAATTGGTAAGGATGTTGAAAAGTTAATTAAAGATGAGATAAAGAAGCTATCCAAGGAACTCCTCCTTTTTAACTCTAACAAAGTGTAACCATTGTTCAAATATTTCTAGAAAACTTTTTAACGGCGCTTCGATTATGAAATCAAATATAAAACTTAGTATGTTTATCTTTGAAACCTGACTTGATAACCATTGTCCAGACTTTATGATTGGTAAAAAAAGATAATCAAGAAGTGTCTCAAAAAAAGATTCGTTAGTTGATTCGAATACTAGATAGTCGTTCGAAATCTCCTTTACCCTATAAGCAAAAAACGAAACAACACTAAGGAAAAATAAAAATATCAATTGGCTGATAATGTTGAAGTCAAGTAAATTTAGTAAATAAATTAACGCAATTACAAATAATATAGAAGTTGTTAAGAAAACAACCTGAAAAACTTTTTCGATCGTACTTTTTTCTGTATTTGCTATTATTGTTTCTGTTTTGAAATTTTGTGGATTTGAATACATGTATTCGTTTACCTTATCTAGCATTAATGCAGTGTTGTTTTGGTCGGGAAGTTTTACTCTAGAGTTGAAAAGTACCATTAATGAAGGTGGAAATAGAACATTTATTGCAAGAACAACAAAATTGATACTCCCAACCAGCATATCAAATGGTATTTCTATTAATAGGGCAATTACCATTTTTGTTAAGAATATGTATACAATACTTCGTTTGGATGCTCTGAGCACTTTATCTTTAGTATCAGTGTACTTTTTATTAAGTATTTCTGTTAGTTTTTCATTTAATTTATTTGTATCATTTGATAATTTACCCAACTCAGTTGTTTCTTCTATAACAAAGTCCCTTATCAAATTAAATGGCGCAGAGATTTGCGACACCTTCCTCCTAATTAAATCTTTATCTTTATAATTTAAATGTTCTTCAATTGTGTCCATTACTTTCAAAAGCAATACTGGGTCGCTCCATTTTGGTAGCAATACCTTTAATAATTTGTAGCGAATTAATATTTCGCTATTTCTTGCAAAGCTTCTTTCTGTGGCAATATATGTTTGTATGCTTTTTGTCGGTTTATCTTCTTCTTCGAATTTTATGATTGATTCAATTATTGATGATACATAGTTTATAACTATTTGATCCTCAGGATTAAAGTTCAATAAATCATCAATTTCACATGCACATAGACCGACTAATAATGATGATTTTGAACTGTTTGGGACTAGTAGTCCGGCTTCTCTATATTTTTTTATTATGTTTTTAAGCTTATCAATAGTACCATCATCGGCTAAGTTTGAGTCTATATATTTAGCCCAAACAAGTTCTTTAATAAGTAGGCTGGCAACCTTTTCATTTGATTGGTTTAAGAATAATCTACGTTTCAATATTCTTTCGATTGCAGATTGTCTTATTAAGTGCTCATCTTTGTATTCAACGGCATTTCTTGCTTTTTCATATGCTATTGCAATAGATGATTCACGCTTTGCAGATCTGTTTAGGGTGCTGTGTAGCTTTTGTTTGTATACTCTTGCGAGTTGAATATCTCTAATTAGGCTTTGGCTGTAAACATTTAAGTTTTGGCTACTTATATTTAACCTGCTCATTTTTTGAAGTATACTAGAAAATATGGTTAACCGAAACTATGGCGGAGTAATTTGGACAAACCACGCAATTCAAAGGCTAAATGAACGTGGTATTAGCCAAAGTGATGCTTGGACTGTTTGGAACAGACCGGAACAAAGCAGATATTCAAAGACTAAAGGTGCATGGATTTACTATAGAACGTATGGTGATCAAAGGATAGAAGTTGTTGCTAAACAAAACGAAAAAAAAGAATGGATAATCCTTTCAGTTTGGGTTAAAAAAGTTTTCGAAAACCAATCGAAGAATGTTGATAGTTTTTGGTCGAAAATAATAAAAAAGTTGTTTTTAGTTTGAGCAGATTGACGTTGTTGACAGTCTTGAATAAATAGTTTAGATTTAATTATGGTTAAACAAAGATTCAATAAGAATACTCTTCCACTTCTTGCTATTACTGCCTTGCTTTTAAGTGTCAGCCTCGCAAATTATAATGATCCATTATATTTAGATAGTAGAAGAACTCAAAGCGTTTTAAGTGATAGCGATCAATTAGAGGATGAAAATAAAAGCGAAGATAAAAAAGAAGATGATAAAAAGGACGAAGATAAAAAAGAAGATAATAAAAAAGATGATTCTGTCGATGAAAAAATAGATTATAAATCAAATATAGATAGCAAAAATGAAAAACTAAAAACAATTAAAATTGAAGAAGAGATAGAAATTGAAGAAGATGAATCTATTGATGATCAGTCAATAGAGAATAACCATCAATCTGATGAAGAGAATGTCTCAGATAGTGAAAACGAATCGGAGATAGAGATTGAATCCGAGGCTGGTTCGCAAAATGGCACTACTAATAAATTTAAGTTAAAGATTAAGTCGAAGGTTGTGGATGGTAAAACTGTTGTTGAGACAACTTCAGGCGAAGTTGAGGTAGAAACGGATCCTGATGATGCCATAAATAGTCTGGTGGAAGATGGATTCATTGATGAACCATCGTTTTTTGAAGCTAAACTAAATAATGGCGAAAAAGTAGAATTTGAAGTTCAAGGGATTGAAATTAAAAAATTTCTTGGTTTATTTGAAGTAAATTTACCAAAGACAGTCACCATTGATGCAGAAACTGGAAGTGTTACATCATCTAACCAAAATATTTGGACTAGATTTTTAAGTTTGTTATCTATCTAATGATAGACGCTTTTTTAAAATGGATGATGTCGTTTTGGATTGTCCTTTTTCCTTCTACTCCAATCGCGGTTTCTACATTTCAACCAATTGCTACTCCTACTGAGATTGCAGTGGTTATCGATGATCCGGTTTTAGCAACCGTTCCCCCAACTGCAACCCCAGCGTTGACGCCAAATCCAAAAAATAATGCAACAGTTAAATCTTCATCCATCCCGGTTGTAAGTAATGCTCCCAATAATGCAGGTTTTACAAAACAAAATGTTAAGACTGATCTGGGAATTTTTACGGTAAGTATAGTTTCTGCAGATATAGGCAGTACTAAGGTAGTTGTGGATACTGCTTCTAGTTCTGATTGTTTTTCTAATTGCCCTGTATTATCGTTATCTGACTATGTTACAAAGAATGGTGGTTACGCAGGGGTGAATGGTAGTTACTTTTGCCCTAAGGATTATCCAAGTTGTTTAGGAAAAGAAAATACTTTCGATTTGTTGGTAATGAACAAAGATAAGCATTATTTTAACTCTGATAATAACATTTATAGTACAAATCCTGTTGTTGGGTTTAGAAGTGGATCAGTAAGTTTTGTTACTTCAGGCAGTCAATGGGGAAGGGATACATCATTAGATGGCGTTTTAATGAATTATCCCCTTTTAGTATATGCTGGAAATGTTAGTTTTGGAGGAGATGGTGATCCTAAAAAGGGGAGTAGAGGTCCAAGGAGTTTTGTGGCAAACAAGGGAAACATGGTTTACATTGGTGTTGTTCATTCAGCTACTGTTGTTGAGTCCGCCCAGGTAATGAAGTCATTAGGTATGGATAATGCCTTAAATTTGGATAGTGGTGGTTCGACAGCGCTATGGTATGAAGGATATAGGTTTGGACCGGGACGTGGAATCCCGAATGCGATAATTTTTAAGAAATAAAGGTTATTGCGACACCCTTTTTGTCTGCTCGTCCTGTTCTACCTATTCTGTGAACATATGTGTCTTTGTTTTCTGGTGCTTCGTAATTTATTACATGACTTACGTTTGGTATATCAAGTCCTCTTGATGCGACATCCGTCGCAATGAGTATGTTAATTTTGTTCTGTTTGAATTTATCAAGAGTTCGAAGGCGTTGGCTTTGTCTTTTGTTTCCATGTATTGCATCAGCTCTAAAGCCACGTTTAATTAGTTCATCGGATAGTTTTTGTACTCCATGCTTTGTTCTAGCAAATATTAAAACTTTATCGAATTCTTGTTTATTCAAAAGGTCGTGTAGCTGTTCTATTTTTTTATTTGGACTGTCTACTTTTATGACTTCTTGTCTGACGTTTGCAGATGTTTCTCTTGTTTTAACAGAAATCGTTACAGGGTTGCTTACAAACGTATTCAAAACACTTCTGACTTTTCCATCAATTGTGGCTGAGAAGAAAAGTGATTGTCTTTTTTTTGGCAATAGTGAAATCATGTACTGTATGTCTTTCAAAAACCCTATATCCACCATGTGATCTGCCTCATCAAGTACAACTGATGAGCAATCGTCTAGTCTTAGGCTTCTTGTATCTACGTGATCCAATATTCTACCTGGAGTTCCAATTATAAAGTTTGGATTACGTCTTAGCTCCTGTTTTTGTTTATTAATATTCTCGCCACCGATACAAAGAGCTGAATAAATATTGAGTCCTTTTGAGAACAAATAAAATTCATCTCTTATTTGACTTGCTAGTTCTCTAGTTGGAGCTACAATTAATACCTTATTTGTTCGATTGCTAATTACTTTGTTTAGTAATGGAATTAAGAAGGCCGCCGTTTTTCCTGTACCGGTGTTTGCAATACCAATCAAGTCACGTCCGTTTAGTATCTCAGGGATTGATTGATCTTGAATAGGTGATGGTGCTCCATATTTTCTGTCTAAAACATTCTGTTTTAATTTTGAGTCAATATTAAAATCCTCGAATGAATTTTGAGGAACATAATTTTCTATTGCTATGGCGTTATCATCTTTTTGTTGTGAATTTATAATGTTAGTTGGGTCAAATGCTTTTGCAACTCTTCCTCGACCGTTAGTACCAAAACGTCTGCCCATTGCACCATAATTAGTGCGAGCACGAAAACCACTATTAGAACCTCTTTTAAAATTCTTAAACATTTTAATTAATTGACAAAAATAAATTTTGGGGAAAAACCGAAGAAGTAATTTAGATTAAAAGTTACAATCAGTCTTTCGTGTATCAAAAATATGATACTTTAATTATCAATATGAGAATAATAACACTCTATTGTCTAAATGTCAATCCCATAGTGTGTTACTTAGATTTCTTTGTCTTTTTTGGAGCTTCTTTTTGATCGCGGTTTAAGATCAAATATGTTAAAGGTAATATACCCATTGAGTTAACTACAAGTAGTGCAATAAACCACACATTTTGATCTTTTTTGGCAGATCTCCATAAAGCAAAACCACGGAGAACTAAATCAAAAATTGCAAAAGGAATTAATAGCCCGAAAAGACCAAAGTTATGTCCAAAACCAGTGTAATATTTATCGTAGCCCCACATCATATTTTACTAATTAAAGCTTCTTTTTTAATTTTTGTCAACTTTTTAATTTCAAGTTCACGTTTTAGAGCTTCACTTTTATTGTTTAGTTTCTCTGTGTATACAAGCGTAAAAGACTCAAAAGATCTTACATATTTTGATGAGTTTTTTGTTTTGCTTGCATGAACTTTTAGTCTTTTTTTTAAATTGTTTGTGATTCCAGTATAAAGTGTATTTTTCGAAGTTCTTAAGATATAAACCGTATACATTACAGTAATTTTATTGCCTGATCGACATTTTTTGTAGCCATTAGCTTTGCTCGAAGTTCTCTCGATCCTTCAAAGTTATTTATATACATTTTGAAAAACTTTTTGAGTTTATCAAAATGCATTGTATTGTCGTATAGCTCTAAATGCTTAAGTAGTACTTTTTTGTAATCTTCCCAGTCATGCTCTGTTACACTTTTTTCAAAAATCCAAGGGTTACTAAATATACCTCTTCCAATCATTACACCATCCACACCGTATTTATCGTGTCTATCATGCACCTCTGCCTGACTTTTTACATCACCGTTGCCAATGATGATGGTTTTAGGTGATATCTTGTCCCTAATATCTACAGCCTTTGCAATTTCCTGCCAGTTTGCTGGAACATCAGACATTTGCTTGGCAGTTCTGCCATGTATCGTTAATGCGTCTATTTTTTGTTCGAGTAAGAAAGAGATCCACTCTTCAGTTTGCACATCTTTAAACCCAATTCTCGTTTTCACACTAACGGGTAATTTTTTTGTACCTTTTCTTGTGGCTTTGATTATTTCGGAAACTAATGGCCGATTATTTATAAGTGCAGAACAGGCTCCTATTTTAATTACAGCACGAACTGGGCAACCCATGTTGATATCAATTCCGTCAAAACCAAATTCTTCTGCAATTTGTGCAGCTTTTGTAAAATGGTCAGGATTTGTCCCCCAGACTTGGGCAACAATAGGGTGTTGTTCGTTACTGAACTTGAATCTGTGAATATTTTTTTCATATCCAGAAGATGAAAGAGCATCTACATTAGTAAATTCTGTAAATAAAACGTCAGGTTTTTGAAGTTCTTTTGATACAATTTCACGAAAAACAAAATCAGTGACATTTTCCATTGGAGCTAGAACTGAAAAAGGTTTTGGGAGTTTGGTCCAAAAGTTATTCATCGATTTTCGAAATGATCATCTTCTGATGCAAATACTAAACCTGTTATAATTTTATCCGTTTCAAGTACAAATTTTACTGAAACTGTTAATCTTTCATTTTCTTGTTGAGGTAATTTCTTTTCAATTATTACTACTGTTTCGTCTGTAAAGATTGGTTTGGTTGCTGGGTATTGTTTGTTATAGTATTCAATTCCTGACTGGTTGAGTTTCAAAGATGGCGGGATATTTGTCAAATAATTACCCACTCGACATAAACCCATCTGTTCAAGTGTTGGCATAATTTTCATATTTTATCATAAGTGTAATCTTATTTTTTCTTTGTGTTCTTCGTAAGTTTCACTACAGTATATTTTTTTGTTTCTATCATGCAAATAGAAGATACAATCAGTTTCTGTGGGGTTTAGTGCAGCTTCAATATATTCAATGTTCGGACTGCAAATTGGAGTAGGTGGCAAACCTTCATGCAGATAGCTATTATATGGTGAGTCTTTTCTCTTTTGTTCAAGATCAATTGATCCCCACCAACTTCCGTTCTCATTTTTTCCAAGTGTATATTGCATTGTTGCATCAATCTGAAGTCTCATATCTTGGTTTAATCTGTTCCAGATTATTCCAGAAATTAGATGCATATCTTCTCTTCCTGCGGCTTCTCTTGCAATTAATGATGCAATTTTTAGACCAGTAGTCCATTTGATGTTTTTATTAATGTAATCATCAGAAAGGGTATAGAACTTTGTATCAAAGTTTTGTATGAATCTATTTGCTACTTCTTCAACTGTTTCGTTAACTGGAATTAAATATGTATCAGGGTAGAAAACACCTTCATAATACTCAGTGTTTTTAAATAAATTGTTCCATTGGTCTAACTTTTCGTTATCCCAACCTAAAGTACTTGCAAGTTTTTCTCCAACCTGTTCCTTTCTTGGGCAGAAGTAAATGTTTACCCACATTAAGTCTTGTTTGCCCGATAGCTTTTCTAGAATCTGCCATGAGTTCAGAGATTGGCTTAAATAATACCCCCCCTCTTTAACTTCAATATTTTTAAAAAAGTTATCTTTGAGAAATAAAAATGCTTTTTTATCTTTAATAATTTTGTTTTCAAAAAGGGAATCTGCAAGGTTAAAATTGACTTTATTTTGAGGAACAACAAAGTTAGTTGTCTTTCCGTTTTTGTCAATCGGTCCCAAAAAAAAGCAGAATAAAGCAAAAAATACAAAAACAATAATTAAGCTAAAACTCCCGATTTTTAATAAAAATTTCATTCTTTTGCTGGGGGACAGAGATTCGAACTCCGATAGGCAGATCCAGAATCTGCAGTCCTACCATTAGACGATCCCCCATAGTACACAAAAAATGTAACTTGTATTTTACTACATTTAGTCATTAAGTTATAATTCCTTACTTTTATGATTAAATATGTTTCAGATAAATTAAGTGGGTTTGAATGGTATGTGAGCGGATCAAATCCAAAATTGTTATTTCACTCTGGTACGCACGGTGATGAATTTGATGTTGTTGATTGTGTCAAAAATTCATTGTTGAGATATATCGACAAGCTTCCTAGTTTTATATTTGTTCCGTATGTATCGCCTTCTGCAATCAAGAACAAAACAAGAAATAATAAAAATGGTTTAGATTTAAATAGATCCTTTTTCCGGAGTTCTGATGACCTAGAAATTAAAGAAAATATCAATATTTTGGAAGGTTGTAATTTTAATTTATTTGTAAGTTTTCATGAAGATCCTATGTCTGATCAGTATTATATATACGATGAAAGTGATGATGATGAATTGTCTTCCAAGATTGTAAAACATAATGGTTTCATAGAACAAAAAGGTATTAGTTTGCTAAATGGTTTTGATGATCCCGATGACCCTCATCTGGGTCATAAATTCGTAGAAGGATACGCTAAGTTTGATCACTCCCAAAATAACAAGGCTGACGGGACTGTTACAATGTGGTTATATTCAGAAAAGAGAGTTAAAAGTATCTTAGTGCCTGAGATACCGGGTAAAATTAATCTAGGCAAAAAAGCAATGTTAGTAGATTCTATATTTAAGAATATAATACTAAATTAAAAATAATATTTTTGGTAGAAATAAAAATATTCCAACTATTACTGAAATAATTGAACCTATTAAGACTATTCCTGCAGAAATATCTTTTATTACCCTTGCTTCTTCAGAAATTTTTGTTGAATGTAGGTCTACTACTTTTTCGAAAACTGTGTTGATTAGTTCTAGGGATATTATTAAACATATAGTAATCAATAATATTGTAAACTCAATCATGTTGAAGTTTAAAAACAAAGCGACTGTCAACATTCCAATTGCAACTAAAAAATGAAATCTTAAGTTTGGCTCAGATTTTAAGGCATCTTTAATTCCTTGGAATGCATATTTAAAACTATTGATAATCGTACTCATATTATAAATAGTATATCATTACATCAATGATAACGTTTTTTGCAAGTATACTCATTTGGTTTATGTTTTTTGGTTTGATGATATTGTGGCTAGTAGATGGGAATGTTAAAAAGGAAACAGTCTTGCATGCGTTATTTTCTTGTTTTTTATCTTGGTTAATTTGCGAGAGCATCAAATTCATTTTTCCAACTTTGAGACCATTTCAAATTCAGGACATTTTACCATTAACAACTACGGTTCCATCTGATGGTGCTTTTCCATCGACTCATACAGCTGTTGCTGTCGCTTTATCAATTACTATATATAAGCATGATAAAAAAGTAGGTATTCTATATTTATTATTAGCAGGAATGGTTGGTGTTGCAAGAATTTTTGCTCATGTACATTATCCAGTCGATATAATCGGTGGTGCAACCATTGGCTTAATTGTTTCATCATTGACTTCTGGCAAACACTTTGTTAGACTGCTAAATCGATGAGAAGCGTACCAATAATACCAATTAGAGGCTCAGTAGTTTTTCCACATACAGATACTTTATTATCTTTTTCTCGGTCAAAATCTGTTCTTGCTTCAGATGAGGCTTTCCAAAAAGATAGGCTAATTGCTATTTTTACCCAAAAAGATTCTAGGATAAACGATCCTGAAAAGAATGATTTATATGAATTCGGTACTTTAGTGACTATTACTCAAATGATGACTGTCGAAGACGGTGTCCATGCTTTAGTGAGAGGCCAAGTGAGAATTAAATTGTCAGAAATAGTTTCGGATACACCATATTTGGTCGGGGTTGTTGAGGAGTTGCCAGATAGTCTAGTTGAATCTACAGAAGTTCTTGCCTTGTCTAAAAATTTATCAGATATGTTTAAAAAAGCTTTGTCACTAGGTAAGGCGGTAGAAGTTTCTTCAGTGGTAAAGTTAATTTCTGAGACATCTAATCCCATAGAACTTGTAGATCAGATTGCCACAGTGCTTGATATTAAATTATCAGAAAAGCAATCAATTCTTGCTACATTACCATTACTTGAGCGTATGAAAAAAGTTCAAGAGTTGTTAGCGAAAGAAATTACTGTATTAGAAATAGATAAGACTATCTCTAAAAAAACACAGGCACAGTTTGATGATATTATGAAGAAAAGTATTTTAAGAGAAAAGAAAAGAGTAATAGATAAAGAGTTAAATTCAATTGAGGGGAGTAATGACGAGGGAGAAGTTGCTTCCGAAGAAATTAAGGAATATAAAAAGAAAATAATCGATTCTAAAATGCCAAAAGAGGTAGAAGAAAAGGCTCTTAAGGAGTTAGGTAAACTTTCAAAAATGTCATCTTTTAACCCAGAATCTGGATTTTTAAGAAATTATCTTGATTGGCTTTGCGATGTTCCTTGGTCAAAAGTGTCTCCAAATAGTGTTTCAATAGTTAAGGCTGGAAAAATAATGGATAAGAAACATTTTGGTTTGAAGAAAACTAAAGAAAGAATAATGGAATATCTATCTGTTATGAAGCTTTTAGAAGAAAGAAAGAAAAATGGTAAAGATAGTCAACACCAACCAACAATCCTTTGTTTTATTGGTCCCCCAGGTGTTGGTAAAACATCAATAGGGCGAGCAATTGCTGAAGCAATGGGTAGGAAATTTGTCAGGATGTCTCTGGGAGGAATTAGAGATGAAGCAGAAATTAGAGGTCACAGAAGAACATATGTTGGTGCACTACCAGGAAGAATAATCCAAGGAATTAAAACCGCTGGAACTAGAAATCCTGTATTTATGCTTGATGAAATAGATAAAGTTGGATCAGATTTTAGGGGTGATCCAAGTTCTGCACTTCTGGAAGCATTAGACCCAGAGCAGAATAAAGAATTCTCGGATCATTATCTTGAGGTTCCATTCGATTTATCAGAAGTGTTTTTTATCGCGACTGGTAATGTAGCTGACACCATTCCTCAAGCTTTAAGAGACAGAATGGAAATAATTCAGTTTGCAGGCTATACGGAAGAAGAAAAATTTGAGATTGGAAACAGGTTTATATGGCCAAAGCAATTATTAAATCATGGTCTCGAGAATATAAAAATAGCAGATAAAGCATTAAAAGAGATAATTAATAAATTTACTAGGGAATCAGGGGTTAGAAATTTAGAAAGAAATATTGCAACAATTTTACGAAAAGTTGCTAGATTAGTTGCAGAGAATAAAAAATATCCAAGAGCAATATCAACAAAGCATGTTGTTGAATATCTTGGTCAGTATAAATATTCATCTTTGATTGCTGAAAAGAAAAACGAAGTTGGTATGGCAACAGGATTAGCCTTTACAACAGTAGGAGGAGAAATACTTTTCATCGAGGTTTCTTTAATGCCAGGGAGAGGAAGGCTGACTTTGACAGGTCAACTTGGAGATGTCATGAAGGAATCAGCACAAGCTGCATTTACATGGACGAGATCAAATTATAAGGTTCTTGGATTAAAACCAGATTTTGCTCAAAAAATGGATATCCATATTCATGTTCCAGATGGTGCAGTTCCAAAAGATGGACCATCTGCAGGAACATCAATAACAACGGCACTTGTTTCAGCGTTAACAAAAATACCAACAAGAAGAGATACAGGTATGACAGGTGAGATATCTCTTCGTGGAAATGTAATGGAAATAGGTGGAGTAAAAGAAAAAACTATTGCAGGTCATAGGGCAGGTTTAAAAACGATAATCCTTCCAAAAGAAAATCAAAAAGATATGGTAGATGTGCCAGAAAAAGTTAAAAAAGAAATTAACTTTGTTTTTGTAGAAAAGTTGGAAGATGTGCTAAAGGTAGCCCTCACCAAATGGCCAATAGTATCTAAGTAAGATTCATTTTGATATAATTGCAAGAGCAATTTTGGCCCCGTCGTCTTAGATATTTCAAATGTCGGGCGACTGAGTCCTTAAGCGAATGCTGAGGTTAAAAATCGAGGCCCCGTCGTCTAGTGGTCTAGGACACTTGGTTCTCATCCAAGAGATCATGAGTTCAAATCTCATCGGGGTCACACATTCAGATATGTCACTCAAAAATGTGGCAGGGTGGGGACTGCCACATACAGAAAACAGCGTAGAATAGCCCAAATTGTATGAAAATTGCAGGTGTTGGTCGGTTAGGAAAAAGTTCGAGCAGGCACTTCTTACAAAATTGCTTAAATTTTGTAGTTCATTTTTCTCTTGCGCGATTTTTTGTGCCTGAAAGGCACTCAATATGAAATGTTCTAGTGGTTCGAGCCAGTTGTTGCCGTGTTGTTTTATTTCTTCTATTTTCTCTTGCAACAAAAGCTTATTGTTAAATAACTCATTCTTTTTAACTTTGTAATCTTCTTCTGATATGACACTTTCTAAATATGCATTTAGTAACTTGTTTAACTTCGTTTCTGTGGCCTGAAGTTCTATCTCAGTCAAAGCTGTGTTTTCCTTGGCTTTGACTGATTCTGTTACCTTGTCTTGTTCTAGTAATGTTAGCCATTTTTCTTTCCATTGATCTGGAACGAATATGCATTTAATTTTTCTTCTTAATTGTTTGGCAAGATTATGTTCAGATATGTATTTTTGATTACAGACACCAAATTTTTTAGAGCATCTGTAATATACATACCTAACTTTTTTATGTAACCTCTTAACTAATTTTAAATGTTCTTCTCCAGTAATGGCACCACCACATTCTCCACATCTTGCCAAACCAATGAAAGGAAAATTTTTTCCTAATTTGTACCTTGGTTTTTCAATTCTGTCAATTTGCCTTTGGACTGCATCAAAAAGTGTTTTTGAAATAATAGGTTTATGTATTCCTTTATGTAATTCACCTTTATAATTTAACATTCCTAGGTAAAACCTATTGGAAAGCTTTCTTTTAATAGTAGTGGGGTTTATCTTTCTGCCTAAACGGGTAGCAACTCCATTTTTATACAAAAACTCTGATATTGAACTAAAAGAATGCTTTCCCTCTGCAAACATTTCAAAACACTTTTTGAGAACTTTACTTCTAACTGGATCAACAACGATGGTTTTAGTATTTTTGTCATTTAAATAACCAAGAGGTGCTTCAACAGGCCAAATTCCGAGCCTCACTTTATGTCTCATCCCACGCTTTACATTTTCAGACAGGTTATCTACATAATATTTGGACTGCCCAAAGGCCATATTGAGTACAAATTTTCCTTGTGGTGAGTTCTCAAACCAAAATGAGGGAAATTTTAGATCAATTAGTTTCCCAGTATCCAACGAGTAAATTATTTTTCCACCATCAACGCTATTTCTAGCAAGTCTATCAGGATGCCAAGAAACTATACCTTGGGCGTCTCCACATTCTATTCTTTTAAGCATTTCAGCAAATAATGGACGCCCAATGGTTTTGGCTGTTCTTGCTTCACAGACAAAATCTAAAATTTCCAAGTTTTGTTTGAGAGCATATTCTTTGAGTTCTGCTACTTGCTGATCAATGGAAAGAA